>CAYHHL010000068.1:0-26692 GCA_964356325.1 uncultured Enterobacteriaceae bacterium
ACGGACCCCGCGGCGGCACGGACCCCGCGGCGGCACGGACCCCGCGGCGGCACGGACCCCGCGGCGGCACGGCCGGCGGCGACACGCCCCGCGGCCACAACCGTCACCGACCCCGACCCCGAATCCAGCACCGATCCCACGCCACCACCAAACCCTTTGACACCCCCACCCCCGCCACGCATCCTCGACCACCGCGCAGGAGGCGAGGCATGAAATCGGTTCGTTGGCTCTGGCTTCTGGTGTTCGCGGCGTGCAGCGAGCCGGGCGGTGAGGGCCCCGACGCGCATGACTTCTGTTCGCCGGTCTCGTTCATGGACTGCCGGGAGTTATGCCGCGCCGACCCAGAGTGGCAAGCCTGGCTCGCGTGCCCGAAGCGGAACGACGGCACCTGCATTGATCTGAGCGAGAAATTCTGCAAACCGTTCCAAGGTCCGTGCGTGTGCGACGCGATGGTCTTGTTCGAATGCCGGAAGTGCCTGGACGGCGGTGTTTGGATGTCATTTCCCGACACGAAGTTCTTTCAGGTCCAGGCCGTCACCGCGTTTCCCGCCGCCATCGCGGACGACGGCAAGTCGATGACCCGGGTGTGCGGCGCGCCGCTCGATGGTGAGTCCGTGCCGGCCGCTAACGGCTTCGAAATGACCGTCAACCTCGCCTCGACCGACCTCTGGCGGCCCAACTGTCCAGGCGAGAGGGACCTCGCGGTCAAGGAGGGCGACTACATCGAACTGACCCCGGTGACGGCGTCTTCGAAGGAGCCGACGATCGAGGCGTCGGACTTCACCATGCAGGTCGATTGCCTGGACGAGCGCGCAGCGGGAACACCCGAGTGCAAGGGGCCGGCGACCGCGCCGATCGAGGCCAGCGCGGTGAGCTACAAGGCACTGAGCAAGCGCTGCGACAAGGACGATGCCGCTACCTTCGTGAACGTGGCGTTGGTGATCGACCATTCGGGCTCGACCAGCGGCCTGGTCGACGCCGACACCAAGCTCGAGGAGTCGCCAGATACCGTGGTGTCGGCAAGTGCCAAGGAAACGGCGTCGGATTTCTACAACGCGCGCACCTCGGCCGCCATGGCCTTCATCGACAACCTGAACAGCTTCGACCGGATGATCGCCTACTATTTCGACGAGCGGGTCGGAGTCTGCGTGGCGGTCTCGGACGCGTTCGTTTGCAGTGACAGCGGCAAGAAGTGCAAGGGCAAGTCGGACACAACCACTTGCGGACCTGACCACGTCTGCAAGGCTGACTGGACGTTGGAATCGGACACGTACAAGGATCTGAGCTGCGAGGCCCAGCAGGCCAAGGCTTTTGGCTCGATGAACCCTGAGAAGCCATACCGTCGCGACCTCGAAGCCGGCATCGATCTGAAGGCCAGGCTCCAAGGCGAAGGGCGCGCGCCAATCTGGCTGGCGGTCGACACCGCGGCCACGTTCCTAGCCAGTCAGGCCGCCATCGCCAAGGACAACAAGCACGTCGTGCTGGTCACCGACGGCCCCGACACCTGCACCGAGAGTGAGAACTACTTCAACTACAAGGACCTCTCGGGGACCAAGGCCATCTGTCGCACGCCCTGCAAGGTCGCCACGGTGCAGTACAAGGACTTGCTCAGGAAGTTGCGCGACCTCGACAAGCAGGGCAACCACGTCACCGTCGACATCGTGCAGTTCCAGTCGGTCGCCAAGGAGTACAACGCGCCGGACGCGCGGATGATGGAGCTCGCCTGCCGGACCGGCGGCACCTACCAGTTCATCAACAGTGCGGACTTCAACCGCTCGGACCCGACGCCATGGACCAAGGCACTCAGCCAAGCCCTGTTCCGCGTGCGCAACAGTCTGGCGGGCAGTTGGCGGGTCGGCTTCAAGCACGCCGCGCTGGCCAACGGCGGGCTGCGGACCGGCAAAATGCACGCCATCCGCGGTTCACTGTCGTTTGCGAACGCCAAGTTCCCGAGTCTGGCCTCGACCTACGAATACTCGGACACCTGGCGGTTCGGCTACTCCGGCGGCGCTACCGAGGACCGCCGCCTGCTGTTCCGCAAAGCCTGCACAACGGCCGCGGACTGCGGCGGCACCGACGCCTGCGGGGCCAAACACTGCACCGAGGCGGGCTTGTGCGAGGACGCCGTGACGCGCGACGGCATCCCGTGCGGCGCGGGCATGCGCTGCTGCGGCGGGGTGTGCGGCGCGGGTGAGTGCAAGGCGGCTTGCAAGTGAGGCGCTGGCGGGATCCGGGTTGCCTGGGTCGCCCTTGGACTCTACGACAAACCCCGAGTCGCCCAGGCCTCGACGACAAACCAGGTCGCGCATGCTGCCAAGAGCAAGAAGACCGCCGCAGCCGTGCACCCCACGCGCGTCCATGGCAAGCTCGGCCTCAGCAGGTCTCGGGAGGGACGCATGAGCACGCTTGCGCGCATCGCTGATGGTATCGACCAGGTGCCCGGCGCCATCGCCTGGTACGTCGCGGACCTTGCCGAGTTCCGTGGCCGCCAGACGTTGTTCACGCGTCAGTCACCGCAACGGCTCAAGGTCCTGCGTGAAAATGCCATCATCGAGAGCGCCATCGCTTCGAACCGCATCGAAGGCGTCAACATCGCCGAAGACCGCGTGCGCCCGGTGCTGGTGGCGGCGGCGGCCCTGCGCGACCGCGACGAAGAGGAAGTGCGCGGCTACCGCGACGCCCTGCGCCTCATCCATGACGAGCACGCCAAGCTGCCGATGACCGAGGCGACCATTCTCCGCCTGCACAAGCTCTGCCGCGGCGATATCTGGGACGCGGGACTGTACAAGGACCAAGACGTCGACATCATCGAGCGTTACGCAGACGGGACATCGCGGGTGCGGTTTCGCTGCGTCCCCGCGACCGAGACGCCGGCCGCGATGGCGGCCATGTGCGCAATGTGGCGGAACATCGTGCGGCAGCCGAGTCCGCGCCTGCTGGTGGCCCTGGCGGCATTCAACCTCGACTTCCTGTGCATCCACCCGTTCCGCGACGGCAACGGCCGGGTTTCGCGCCTGCTTCTGCTGCTGGGCCTGTACCACCTTGGCTTCGAGGTCGGGCGCTACATCAGCGTGGAGCGCCTGGTCGAAGAGAACAAGGCACGATATTACGAGACGTTGCAGTTGGCCTCGCAGCGTTGGCACGAGAACCAGGAAGACCCGTGGAGCTACGTCGCGTTTCTGCTGTCCACGCTCAAGTTGGCGTATCGCCAGTTCGAACAGCGGCTGGAGACGACGGCCGAGCCGCGCGGCGCCAAGACCGAGACCATCGAGCGCACGATCCAAGCGATGCCTGGCGAGTTCACGATTGCGGACCTGCAGCAGGCTTGTCCAGGGGTCAGCCTCGACATGATTCGGCATGTGTTGAAGAATCTGCGTTCCGCGGGCGTTGTCGAATGCCTGGCTCGCGGTCGAGGTGCACCTTGGCGCACGGTCGCGCAGCATGGCGCGAAATAGGTAACGTCGGCGAATCTAGGTAACGAATTGGGTAATGAGGTACAACGTGGCGGTCGCGCCGGCTCGACGACGGCGAGATCGGCGTGGGCGAGTGCAAGGCGGCTTGCCAGTAGACGTCGGCCGCCACAGGCGGGGGCAAAAAACCCGCCGCAGCCGTGCAACCCCGGCGCATCCATGCCAAGCTCGGCCTCAGCAGGCCTGCAGCTTGCTCTACGCCTCGGAGCCGTTCATGCCGCACTTTCGAAAGGGTCGCCGCCTCCTGACCGCGGCGCTGGCGGTCGCCTTCCTGCTGCCAGCCCGCGCGAGTTGGGCCGACCCTGAAGCCTGGTTCAAAAAGGGCCTGCTCGCCTACGAAGACGGCCACTTCGCCGAGGCCGCGCAAGCCGCGGACAATGGATACCTGGAGAAGAAGCTGCCCAAGTTGCTGCTGCTCAAGGCGATGGCCAAGCACAAACTCGGGCTGCTCGACGACGCCTGGACCCTGCTGCAGCTCATCGTGCCCAAGGAGTTGCCGGAGCACTTGCGCGAAACGTTCGTTCAGGAATACAGCCAGGTCGAGATGGGCTTGAAGCAGGCGGCTTTGGATCGGGATCACGCAAGAGCGACCGCGGCCCAGGATCGCATCGCCCAGCAGGCCCAGCGCGATGCGGTCGCCCAGCGTGCCGCGGCGAAATCCAGCCGGGCGCGCACGCTCTGGATCGGCGCAGGCGCCACCGCGGTCGTCGGCAGTGGCCTGTGGGCCTTGGGCTGGTCGACCGCCCACTCCGCGAGCGACCCGGACCTGACGCAAGCGTCCAACCACGCGCAATACCACGACACCATGTCGCTGGGCCGCATGGAATACTGGGGCGGCGTGGGCCTCGTTGCCGTGGCGGCCGGCCTGGCCACCTGGGCGGCGATCGAGTCAGCCGGCGCCGGCGAACCCGCGGCGCCCACAGTCACTTTGGCGCCGGTGTGGTGGCCCCAAGGCGCTGGCGTCGTCCTCACCGTTTCTGATGCACGTCGTTCTGACGCGATGCCGCGCTCGCAACCTGGCGAGCCGAGGTCCGGCCTATGAAGCGCTTGCCGTTGCTCTTCCTGCTCCTTCTGCTCGTCACCTGCACAACCGCTTGCTTGCCCGAGGAATTGTCGGACGCGCAGTTGGCCGGCTACTGCAAGCTGCCCGGCGACTGCGCGAGCTACCCGGAGTTCGCCTGCTACCAGGCCACCTGTAGCGCGCAAAACCAGTGCGTCAAAGGCGATTTCAAGGGTCCCGGCGCGCCCTGCCACACCTCGGTTTGCGCGACCGACTGCTTTTGCAGTGGTCCGGCCAACAAGGCGGTCTCGATCGGCAGTTGCGTGAAGGGCAAGTAGTTCTCGTTGACGCGCGCTGGGGCCGTGGCCGCCGGCCAGTGCAACGCCCCGCCAACCCGCGCCGACAACCTCCATCGCCACGCCCGATTACCTCGGCTCGCTGACGCACCGGCCGGCCGCCTCCCTACCATGACGCCCAGGCCGGTCGGCAAGTCCGACGGTTTGGGAGGCGGTCATGGCCCAAGCGCGCGACGTGGTGTTCCTGGTGCCAGGGTTCTTTGGTTTCACGGAGATCGGCACGCTCAGCTACTTCGTCGGCGTGCGCAGCCTGCTGCGGCGGGCGTTGCACGAGCGGGGCATCGACGCCGACATCCACACCGTCGCCACGCAACCCACGGGATCGCTGCGCCGCCGCGCCGTGCGTCTGCTCGAACAGGTCGCCGACACCACGGTGGGCCGCGACCAGGCTCTGCATTTCGTGGGCCATTCCACCGGCGGCCTGGATGCGCGGTTGCTGGTGAGTCCCGGCGTGCGCATCGCCCCGGACTCGGACATCGAGGAATTGATAGGCATGCGCACCCGCACGGTGACCACCGTGTCGACGCCGCACTACGGCACGCCCTTGGCCAATTTCTTCACCACGGCGTTCGGTCGGCAGATCCTGTACGCGCTGTCGGCCCTGGCTACGACCCGGGCGCGCCGGTCGGCGGTGGCGGTGGCGGCGCAACTGACGGCGTTGACGGCGACGCTGGCCGAGACTTTCGGCCGCAACCTCGAGCGCTTCAGCTACCTGGGCGATCGCGTCTTCAGCCGCATCAGCGGCGCCGAGGAGGACGCGCTGTGGGCCTTCTTGCGCGAAGTGCGCGCCGACCAGGGAGCCCTGCTGCAACTGACCGCGGAATCGACCGATTTGCTCAACGCCGCGATCATCGACCGCCCGGGCGTGGCCTACTCGTGCCTGTGCACTGCCTCGCCGCCGCCGCGCCCGGTGAAAGCGAGCCTGGCACGGCCGTTGGACGTTGGCCTGTACCGGATCATCTGGAACGTGACCAGTCACCCGCACCGGGCCTACGAATACCCGCACCCGGGCGACGATTTCTTGGAGAAGTGGTCGCCGAAGTTCGACTTTGCCCTGGACGACCACGCCAACGACGGCATCGTGCCTACGCTCTCGCAAGTGTACGGCGAGGTGCTGGACGTGATGCTGGGCGATCACCTGGACATCGTGGGGCAATACCGGCGTGAACTCGAAGGCGCTCGCCACGTCAGTTGGCTGAACAGCGGCAGCGCGTTCGACGACGTGCGCTTCAAGGCTGCTTGGGAGCACGTGGCCGCGGCGATTGCCGCGAATTGTGCCGACGTCAGCCGGGAGCGCGCCGAGCCGAAGCGACCTCCCGTCGCCAGGTTGCACGGGGGTTGACCATGGCCGGAGCCGTGCTGGCCGCGCTGTTCGTCGCGCTCTTGGGCCTGGCCAAACCGAGCGCACTCGAAAAGGCCGTGCTGGCCGACCTGACCCCGGCCGAACGCTGGGTAGCTTCGTGCGTCGCCGCCGGCAAGGTCGCCGACTTCAGCCAGGCGCCAGCGGAAACCTTGGGAATGCACCAACTTCGCGCGCCTTTCCTCGAAGCGTTGTTGACCGGCGCCGCGGGCCTGGACGTCCACCATTCCGGTGTGTTCCTGGTCGGCGCCGACATCGAGGGCGCCCTGGACCTGTCCTACGCCGACGTCGCCCCCGCGGTCTTTCTCGTGCAATGCCGCTTCGACTCGGCGGTGGTGCTGACCGGCACGCGCTTTGCCCGCACTTTGGTGTTCGAGCGCGCCACCTTCCAAGGCCCCGCCAAGCTGCACCGGTTGCGCGTCGCCGAGGACGCCTACTTCGGCGGCTCCACCTTCCACGACGAGGCGGACTTCCTGGGCGCCGACGTCAGCGGTCGACTCGGACTGCAAGGCGCCGTATTCCTGGGCAAGACCTCGCCCAGTTTCCGGAGCATGCGCATCGGCCTGGGCCTGTCGATGACCGGGGCGAAGTTCAGCTCCGGCGCGGACTTCACCGACGCGCGCATCGAGGGCGACCTGCAACTGGAGGCCGTGGTGTTCGAACATGCCACGCTGCCCGCGCTGTTCCGCGGCGCCCGCATCGGTGGCGACGGTTTGTTTGCCCGCACCCGCTTCAACGGCCCGGCGGACTTCACCGGCATGCAGGCGACCGGTCTGATGTTCGAGAGCGCACGTTTCGAGTCCCCCGATCAACCGGCCAAGTTTACGGCTGTACACGTCGAGCGCAACGCCTTCTTCACCGGCGTGACCCTGCGCGCGGGCATCGCCTTGGCCGGCGCGCACTTGGGCTCGCTGCTGCTCGACGGCAATGCCGAGGCGCCGCCGATCTGGCCGGTTGTGGTGCTGGACGCAGCCGTCATCGATCACCACATGGCGTTGGGCGCCGCGACCATCGGTTCCTGGGAAGCGACCCGGATGCACGTGCAAGGCGCGCTGATCCTGAAGAACCTGCACATCCGCGCCAAGGTCGACTTGCGCGACGTGGAAGTGGGCGCTCTCAAGCTGCTGGAGGTGCGCTGGCCGGTGCAAGCCGAGCAGGTCTGGCTAGAGGGCCTGAAGTGGTCGACCGCGAGTGCCGGCGAAGGCCGCGAGGACTGGCGCAAGTTGCTGAACTGGTTGACCGGCGCCCGCTTCGACGTCGGCGTCTACACCCAACTGGACAGCCAACTGCGCAACGGCGGCCACGGCGAGGAGGCGGATCAGGTCTACATCCAAGGCCAACGCCGCGACAACGCCCGGCGCGGTCTGCTCAAGCGCTGGGCCACGCTCGTGTTCTGGGACGGCCTGACTGGCTACGGCAAGATGCCCGGGCGCACGGTGTGGGTGAGCCTGACCATCATCTTGCTCGGCAGCTTCGTGTTCGATCCCAAGCAGTTCGATCCCAACCTGCTGATGAGCTGGCGCTGGCTGTCGCCGCAATCGCGCTTGCGTGGCGTGGTCTTGCGCATCCTGCTGAGCATGAACCAGTTCCTGCCCGGCATCGATCTGGGCCTGTCCAAGCTGTGGGAACTGTCGCGGGTGTCCTTCCTGACCCTGCTGTACTTCCATTTCCACAAGCTGTGCGGGTGGATCCTGATCCCAGTGGGGTTGGCGGCGATCTACTCCCAGTTTCGCTAGGTTATCAGCCACTTCCGCAGCGCCTGCCAGCGTTCTTCCGGTCGACCATAGTGCGCCGCGTAATCCTGCTCGGAAGCCTCGATCACCGCCAGCGCCTCGGCCGCGCCATAGATCTCGGCAATCTCCACCACGTCGCGCGGCCGATCGCCCGGAATCTGCTTGTAGCTCAGGAAGTAGTGCCGCAACCGATCGAGCAGGCCCTGGGGACAGTCAGCCAGATCGCGCAAGTGCCCGAACACCGCGTCGTCTTCCAGGACCGCGACGATCTTGTCGTCCGCCTCGTCGCCATCGACCATGCGCAACCCGCCGATCGGAATGCAGCGCACCAGCAGGTCCGCGCGGCTCAGCGAGCGTTCGGTCAACACGCAGATGTCCAGCGGATCGCCGTCGCCGCGCGTGCCCGTCGCGCCCGTCACCGCCATGCAGCGCGCCGCCACCCGCTCGGCACAGTAAGTCTGCGGAATGAAACCGTAGGGCATCGGGCACAGGCTCGAATAACGCTGCGGCCTGTCGACGCGCAGGATCCCGGTCGCTTTGTCGAGTTCGACCTTGACCGTGTCGCTGGGCAGGAACTCCAGGTAAGCAAACAAGGTCTGGCGTCCGTCGGGATGCTGCGGGTGCGGCGCGTGCGGATCGACGCCGTGCCAGGGATGCGCTTGGAACAGTCGGCCGAAGAGTTCTTGGATGCTGTCGGTCATGGAGTCTCCTTTCGTTGCCCGCCGCAGCGGTCTCGCTGATCGGCAACCCGGCGTCAAGCCCGGCGTTTGCGCGCCCGGCCGGCGTGCGCTACGGTCACGGTTGGCTGCGCGCGACTGGCCCAGGAGACCGCATGTTCACCACCCGTGTTGCATCCGTGTGCTGGTTCACCATCCTCGGGTTGCTTGTCGCCGGGCTGCCGGCCTGCTCGCAAGACGGCAAAGCGCCTGCGGAAAGCCCCGGCGCCACGGCCGATGTCGGGCCCGATGCGCCCATCTTCGGCGACGTTCCGGTCGACACGGCGGAAGTCGGGCCTGGAGGAGCCGAAGTCGCCTCGCCGGACAGTGCCGTGGACGTGGCGCCTGACGTCAAGCCGGACGCGGCCGCTGAGCCCGGAGCCTTTGGCTACCCTTGCCAGGACAACAGCGAGTGCATCGCCGGCTTCTGCATGCAAACGGCGGCCGGCAAGGTGTGCAGCCAGTTGTGCATTGAGACGTGCCCCAGCGGCTTCTCGTGCAATTCCGTACAGTCCGGCAATGACCTGATCTACGTGTGCGTGCCCCGGTTTCTGCGCCTGTGCGATCCTTGCTCGGTCGACGCAGACTGCAAGAACACGCTGCTCGGTGGGACGCAACTGTGCTTGTCGTATGGCAAGGAGGGTTCGTTTTGCGGTGCCGAGTGCAAGGCGGACGCGGACTGCCCGAACGGCTACGCGTGCGCCGGCGAAACGCTGGAAGGCAAGACCATCGGCCAGTGCAAGCGTCCGTCCGGCTTGTGTTCCTGCAGCCCGTCGGCTTCGAGCGCGCACCTGCAAACGACTTGTGCGCAGACCTCGCCCTACGGCCAGTGCACCGGCAAAAGAGAGTGCAACAGCAGCGGGTTGTCCGCCTGCAGCGCCAGCGTGCCCGGTGCCGAGGCGTGCAACGGCCTGGACGACGACTGCGACGGCAGCACCGACGAGGACCTGGCCAACGCGCCGTGCAACGTCACCAACGGCTTCGGCACGTGCCTCGGCGTGACCGCTTGCCAGGCCGGCAAGGCCACTTGCGAAGGCCAGCAACCCGCCAAGGAAACGTGCAATGGCCTGGACGACGACTGCGACGGCGCGATTGACGAATCCAGTTGCGACGACGGGAACTTGTGCACCGAGGACGCATGCAATGTGCAGTTGGGCGGTTGCCTGTTCGCGACCGTGACCAAGGCTTGCGACGACGGCGACGTCTGCACCGGCAGCGACACCTGCAAGGACGGCAAGTGCTTGGGAAGCAAGGTGTCTTGTGACGACGGCGATGCGTGTACGCTCGACACCTGCGGCGTGAAGGGTTGCCAGCACACGGCCCAAGACGGCGCGCCTTGCGACGATTTGGACCCGTGCACGGCGGGGGATGCCTGTGGTTTGTCCAGCGGAGGCACGCCCACCTGCGATGGCACCGCCTTGGCCGACGGAGCGACTTGCACGGACGGCAACGGTTGCACGCTCGCGGCGCAATGCCAGGCCGGCAAGTGCGCGGCAACCGAGACGAAATGCGACGACGGCAACGCTTGCACGGACGACGGTTGCGAGGGCTTGCCGGGCGGATTGTCGGCCTGCAAGCACGTGTACAACTCGGCGGCTTGCGACGACGGCAATGCGTGTTCCTTGGGCGATGCGTGTCTCGCCGGCAAGTGCGTCGGCCTGGGCAAGATCCCGTGCGACGATCAAGACCCTTGCACCTCCGACAGTTGCGACGCGGCGGCCGGCTGCGTTCACACGGCCAAAGCGGGCACTCCCTGCAGTGACGGCAACTTGTGCACGACCAGCGACGCCTGCGCGATAGACGCCGGCAAGGGCGTGTGCAAGGGAACATCGCTCGCGTGCGACGACGGCAACGCGTGTACTTCGGATTCGTGCGACTCCGCCTTCGGTTGCAGCCACGCGTTCGTCAATGCCCCTTGCGACGACGGCGACAAGTGCAGCAAGGGCGACACTTGCACCGTCGGCAAGTGTAGCCCAGGCGAGTACGTGTGCGGCGAATGCGTCAACACCGTGGACTGCAAGCCGAGCGAAGACGGTAACTTGTGCAACGGCACGCTATTTTGCGAGAAGACCACGCACACGTGCCAGATCGACCCGACCACCGTCGTGCAATGCCCGAAACCGGTGGGCAACGGCGCGGAATGCGTGACTTCCGCCTGTTCGCCCCTGAGCGGCAAATGCGCGATCCAGGGTGCCAACGAGAGCGCCTCGTGCAACGACGGCAACGCCTGCACCAACACGGACAAGTGCAAGAACGGTGCGTGCCAGGGCAGTTACGGCGGCGCCTCGTGCGATGACGGCAATCCGTGCACGCAGGACGTCTGCGATCCGGCCAGCGGCTGTACTTCCACGGTGTTGGACGGAGTCTCTTGCACCGACGGCAACATCTGCACGCTCGGCGACAACTGCAAGTCGGGAGCATGCGGAGCCGGCGCGCCACTTTCTTGCGATGACGGCAACCCTTGCACGACGGATGGTTGCGATCCGAAGGCGGCCTGCGTGCACAACCTCAACACGCTGCCTTGCGACGACGGCAACGTGTGCACCGCGGGCGACACCTGCCTGAACGCGGTGTGCACACCCAAGAGCGCGCTCGGCTGTGACGACGCCAACTTGTGTACCGCGGACGGTTGCGACGCCAAGACGGGGTGCACGTACGCGGCGCAGAACGGCTTGTCGTGCAATGACGGCAACGCCTGCACGGGTGGGGATAAGTGTAATGGCGGAGCGTGCTTGGGCGCGGGCCAAGTGCCTTGCAGCGACGGCAATCCGTGCACGGACGATGCGTGCGACCCCAAGAGCGGTTGCACGTTCACCCCGACGACGGCGCCCTGCAGTGACGGCAACGCCTGTACGGATTCGGACGCGTGCCAGGGCGGCGCCTGCAAGCCGGGAAAGCCCAGCGATTGCAATGATGCCAACACGTGCACGCAGGATTTGTGCGACCCGGCGAAGGGCTGCACGTACGTGAAGATCGTCGACGGAACCCCTTGCAACGACGGTGATTCCTGTACGGTGAGCGACAAGTGCAGCAGCGGCATCTGCCTGCCCGGGACCAAGCTGGGGTGCAACGACGCCGAAGTTTGTACGACGGACAGCTGCAATCCAAAGATCGGCTGCGTGTACGTGGGCTTGCCCGAGGGCGTGACTTGCGACGACGCGAACGTGTGCACTGTGGGCGAAACGTGTGTGAAGGCCAAGTGCACGTCCTTGACCAAGAAGGACGGCGACGCGGACGGCCACGTGGACAGCAAGTGTGGCGGTGACGATTGCGACGACGCGAGCGCCAAGGCCTACCCTGGATTGAAGGAAGTGTGTGACGACCTCGACAACGACTGCAAGAGCGGCGTAGACGACGGCTGTGATGACGACAACGACGACTGGTGCGACGCGAACTTCACGATCGCAGCGGGAGTGGTGCCCAAGACGTGCACGAAGGGTGGCGGCGATTGCGACGATGGCAAGGCGCCGATCAACCCGGGTGCGCCGGAGAAACTGGAGGTGGACATCGACCATCGGGTCGCGCTGGGCACCTCCATGCACTATCAGGCGACCAAGTCCGGGCACGGCTTCGCGGTCGGCGCGGATGGGACCGTGCATGTCGCGGTGGTGCGCAAGGTGATGAGCGTC
The DNA here is from genome assembly GCA_964356325.1 of uncultured Enterobacteriaceae bacterium. GTDB lineage: Bacteria > Myxococcota_A > UBA9042 > UBA9042 > UBA9042 > CAYHHL01. The sequence continues at coordinate 12,265 of CAYHHL010000068.1, forward strand.
GGCGCGCCGGGCAATCGCCTCATGCTCTACTCGCGCGGCAAGACGGAGACGGGTTGGACGGTACAACCGATTGACGATACGCATGATCCAGCGGTACCGGCAGTGGCAATCGACGCGCAAGGGGCGGCGCACGTGTTGTATCAGGACTTGGGCAACAAGACCTTGCGCCACGCGGTGCGTTCAGCCACCGGTTGGACCAACGAACTGGTCGACGGCAAGACTGGCGTGGGTGACGCAGTGGCGGTGGCCGTGGCGCCCGACAATACCTTGCGTGTCGCGTACTACGATGCGGGCGCGGGCGACTTGCGCTTGGCCTCGAACGCAACCGGCGCTTGGGTGGCCGCGACGCTGGACAGCAACAACGACGTCGGTCAATACCCCGCGATCGGAGTGGCCGCCAATGGTTCGGTCCACATCGCGTATCTGGACTACACCAATCAGGATCTGCGCTACGCCACCGACGCCGGCACGCCAGGCAAGTTCCAAGCCGAGGTGCTGGACGGCGCTGGCTCCGCGGCCGGTTTCTACAGTTCGCTGGTGGTCGACGCCGCGGGCAAGGTGCACATCGCCTACTACGAACTCCTGGCAAGTGATTTGCGTTACGCGACCAATGCCTCGGGCGCTTGGAAACTCGAGACCGTGGACGCGGCCGGCACGACGGGTCAATTGACCTCTATCGCCACGACCGCGTCGGGCCTCGCCATTGCCTACGTGCTGGTCGATACCGGAATGGTTCGGTTGGCCACGGGCAAGGCCGGTGCGTGGCAGACGGCCTCGCTGGAGACCATCCAAGCGGGCGATGTGCCCCAGGCCGGCTGGAACGGCCAGGCGGTGGTCGTCAGTTTCGTACGCAATTCACCAGGCAACGAATACGAACGGGTCCGCCTCGCGACAGCCAAGACCGGTGGATTCACCTACGAATATGCCGACGCTGGTTCGGCCACGGACTGGTGCAGCAGCGGCAAGGACATGGGCATGGCTGGAGTGCGCGGCAAGGCCGCCCCCGGCGATCCCGTCGCCGTCGCGATGACCATCAGCGGCCAGTCGATCGCCCGCTGGGACGGCACCAGCTACTCGTGGCGCACCTTCATCCCGACCAACCGCGTGCGTCCCGGCGCCATGGTCGTCGGCGGCGGCGGCGTCGTGCACGCTTGCGGCGCGATCCAGCCGTCCGGCGGTTTCGGTTATCTCAAGGGGACTTGGGCAGGCTTCGATGCCCCTGTCGTGGTCGACCCCAGTCCGCAGTCCGGCGGCGCCTGCGCGATTGCCCTGGACGGCAGTGGCGGCGTGCGGCTGACCTGGTACGACGCCGGCAACCAGGTCATGCGCGCCACGACGGTACAGGGCGGCAAGGTCGGTTCGGTCGAAGTTCCGGACCCTTCGTTCGGCACGGGCACAGTCGAGGACATGCAGATGACTTCAGATGGCACCCAGGTCGTCGTCTACGGCGGCAAGAACCTGCGCGTCGCGTCGCGCCCGAGCGGTCAGGGCTGGAGCATCGAAGCGGTGGTCGCGGAGACGACGAGCGAGGTCGCGTTGGCCATCGACCCGGTCGGCACCTGGCACGTCGTCTACCACCGGCCCACTTCCAGCGGTGACAGCCTGCGTTACGTGCAACGCAAGGCCGGCGTCTGGAGTGTGCCCGCGGTGATCACGACCGCCATCCCCAGCACGCCCAACGCCTCCGGTCTGGGCGTCACACTCGACGGAGCGGGCGCGCTGCACATCGTCTCGCAGGCCAGTTCCGCTTACATGACCAACGCGTTCGGTGGCTGGAGCGTCACGCCGTTGGGGGTCAGTGCCTATGTCGAGGCCAACGTGGGCACTGCGTCCATTGCGTTCGTCGGCAACCGCCTGATCCTGGCGGGTCTCGCGGGGAGTTGCACGGTCTTCACGCCCTACCTGCTCAGCTTGACCTACCAGAACCTGGTCGATGACAACTGCGACGGCAAGTAGCCGCATGCGCTCGTCCAACTGGGGCACGCACGCCCGCAGACCAAGCAAGTCACTGGCGAACCTCTCGCGGTCGGTGCATGCTGCTCACCCAGCGGAGGTCTTGCGCATGTTCCGTCGCCTCATCCTGCAGTTCGGTGTCCTCGTCGCCCTGCTTTCGGCGTCGCCCCTGCTCGCGGCCGGAGCCAAGTCGCCCAAGGTCGCCAGCAAGCCGACCGCCATGCAATCCAAGGCGTTGCACTACAGCCTGGTGGTGCCCTCCGGCCTTGCCAAGCGGGTCGAGCCCGCGCCCAAGGACGCCCGCACCGACCAGATCGCCGAGTCCGTGCTGATGCTGCTGCCCGGCGGCATCGTGGCGATGCGGCTGGACGTGTGGCGGGACGGCGTGACCGAGAGCGCGGCGGCCTGGTTCGATCGCACCCACCAGTTCCTGCTGAATCCCGAATCCAAGCTCGAGACCGCCCAAGCTACCCCGGCGCGGGTGCCGGCGGTGCGGCTGAAGCAGGCGATTTCGGCGCAAGCCTATGGTCACGAACTGCTGTTCTGGGTCGACGGGCCGCTGAAGTTCCGCCTGACCTGGTATGACACCGCTGATACCCCGAGACGCGCCGCTTTCGAAGCCATCGCCGCTACTTGCACGCGAGGTGGCCGATGATTCGCGCGCTCGTCCTCTCCGCCTGCCTTGCCTTCGCCAGTGCCTGGGTCGCCACACCCGCGTTCGCCGTCTACACCTGCGGCGGCGTCAAGGACGACTGCAAGTGCGGGGGCAACAACCCTTATCCGTGCTGCGACAACGGCGGCAACTGCACCTGGTACGCCTGGCACGCCGCCTGCTGCACCTGGGGCGTCGCACTGCCCGGCTGGGGCAACGCCAACACGTGGGCCAAGTACGCGAGCGGAAATGCTAAATACTCGGTAGGCGGCCCCGTCGTCGGCGCGATCGCCACCTCGAACCAGGGCCAGTACGGCCATGTCGCGCACGTCATCGGCGTTGGCAACGGCAAGGTCACCGTCAACGAGGAGAATTGCTGCGGAAGTTGCAAGGGCGGCATGGGCACCAAGACCTACAACGCCTCGTATTTCAACAGTGGTTACATCGTCAAGAAGGGCGGCGGGCCCCCGCCTGGACCGGTCTGCGGCAACGGCAAGTGCGAAGGCGGCGAGAATTGCTCGAATTGCGGCCAGGACTGCGGCAACTGCTGTGGCAACGGTTCGTGCGACAACGGCGAGAATTGCGCAAGCTGTGGCAAGGACTGCGGATCGTGCTGCGGCAACGGCAAGTGCGACAACGGCGAGAACTGTTCGACTTGCGACAAGGACTGCGGATCCTGCTGCGGCAACGGTGCGTGCGATTACGGCGAGAAATGCGAGACCTGCAACGCCGACTGCCACTGCCTGCCCAGCGGAAGTCTGGATGCCGCCACGTGTTCCAGCGTCAAGGGTTGGGCATGGGACTCGGACGCGGGCGACAAGCAGGTCTCGGTGCGCGTCCTGTCGGGCGGCTCGGAGCAGGCGATGCTGACCGCCAACGGTCCGTACGCCGGCCACGAAGGTCGCGGATTTGCGTGGAACGTGCCGCAAACCATGAAGAACGGCCAGGTGTGCACGGTCTCGGCCGAAGCCCTGGACACGCAAACGCCGGGCAAGACCGAACTGGGGACCAAGAGCTTCCTCTGTGACAACAGTTCCAGCCAGGAGGGCATCTGGACGACGCAGCGGACCGACGCGGCCGGCATCGACGTTTCGCTGGCGAAGTCGCACCAACTGGGTCTGAATCACGTGCACCCGACCGGGTTTGCCTATCCGCTGAGCGGGGTGGTGCAAAGCTGCACGACGCTGGCGCTGGAACCCTACGACATGCTGGTGGCGACCGCGACGTGGGACCTCAAGAGCGCGCAACACCAGGTGAATCTGACCTGTGACGGCGTGACGCAAAAGACGTGGCAGGGCGACAGCGGCACTGCGGTGGCCCTGGCGGTGCAGGTGACGGCGACGCAACTCTGCGTGCGTACGGAGGCTCTGGCCCAAGTCGAGGCTCCGCTGCCGGCGTCCTTCTCGCTGCAGGATCTGCAATGGCGCACGCCGCCCTCGACGCCGATGACCACGCCCTGGTGGCAGACCTACAGCGCGGATGCGGCCGGCCTGATCGTCGGCCACTCCTCGCCCGATGCCGTGGTGGTGCGCGCGCGAGCCGGCCAAAGCGTGGCGGGGCGCGGTTGGGTGCGGGCGTGGATCGACTTGCCAGAGATGTTCGACACGGTGAAATACGCCATGACTTCGCAGCACAACGCCGGCGGGCTGACGGTGCCGGGGCTGGTGATTGGCAAGGGCGACGCGACCCTGCTGCTGGCCAAGCCGGGCGAGCAGGTGGTGCGCGGGCTGCAGGCCAACCGCCTGGGCGTGCAGACCGGCGTGCCTGTGGAAGCTGAACTGCCGGGCGATCTTGCGGTGACAGTCGAGCACTTGCGGGTGATGCAGAACACCACGCGGCAAGACGGGCCGTGGACCGTGGGCAAGCACGACGCGTGGGGTCTGGACGCGGGCGTGCCGGCGGATGCGCCGACCGATGCCACCGGGATGGCTTTGGCCTTGCGCTTGCTGCCGATGGGGTGGTGGACGACGGGCGAGGTGACTGCGACGTTCGAAGTGGATGGCGCCGCTTTCGAGCGGGTGCGCGGGCAGTTGCAACGCCGACTGGGCGCGACGCCGGTGCAGTTGGCGGTGCTGGCGGACGACGCGAAGGTGGCGACGCTGCCTGGCACCGGCACCGAGGTGGAGGCGTTCGACCTGGCGGCGAGCGGGCATCGGCTGACGCTGGCCTTGGCGATGACCCAGGATCGCGACGGGTTGCTGCCCCAGGAAGTGCGTTTCGACGGTGTGGAGCTGTTGCGGCGTGGCTGGTGGAGCGCGGGCAGTCCCTTTTGCGCGGGGTTGCGCGACGATCGCATCGAAGGCGGCGTGCGCCTGGAGACCGTGAAGGCGTGGGGCCTGCTCGACCGGGTGACCCAAGGCCATGACCGCGTGCACAAGACCTTCGTCAAGGCGCAGCGCGGCGTTCGCTTCCACTACAAGCAGGACCTGTCCGGGCTGGCGATGCGCGTGCTGGTCCTGGCGGACGGCTTGCCGCTCAAGGTGTTCGACGATCCGGGCGCGGCGGAACTGGACGTCGAACTGCAGACCGAAGCGTTTCACGACCTCGCGTTCGTGCTGGCAACCAAGGACCAGGGCGGCGTGTATCCGTACGAATGGTTTGCAGAAATCACCAAAGTTCAGGTGCAGGACGCGGACGGCGCCTGGCACAAGGTCGAAACGCAGGCGTCGGCGCCGACTCCGGGCGTCAATGTCGACGCGGGCGGCGCGGACGCTGGCGTGTCGGTGGCTTCGGCTTCCGGCGCGCAGGGTTCCGGCTGTGACGCGGGACACGCCGGCGGTGCTGGGCCGGCTGGCGCGCTGGCGTTGCTGCTGTTCGCGGCTCTGGTCGCGCGTCGGCGAAGAGCCTGATTTCCTTGCCTTGAGGTGGAGATGCGCGCATTTACCCTGGCGATGGTCGTCGTTCTCGGTGCTTGTGAACCGTCAGCCCAACCCGGGAAAGTCGACGAGTCGGGCGTGTTCGACGCCGCTCAGTACGATGGGGATGCTGTAGCCGTACAACCATCGGATACTGCAGCCACTTCAGACACTGTGCCCGGTTCGGACACGGCCAATGCGGACGCGGCCAAGACCGGTGACGCCACGGCCGAGATTGCCGCGTCCAAGTGCGCCGGCCAGCCCCAATGCCTGAAGCCCGCCAAGGATGGTTGCGCGGTCGGCGGCGGCGCGTGTGCAGCGAAACTCGGCATCACCTTGGACGAATCGGACTTGGCGTCGGGCGCGGACGTCGTGCTGGCGGGCGGTTCGGTGCCCACCGGCGGCATCATCGACGTCATGGTGAGCATCCGCAACCTCGCCGAGCTGCCGCACGCCGCCGCGCTGCACGTGCAATCGGTTACGCTGGATTACCAGGGGGTAAAAGGCGAAAAAACTCCGGCGCTTGCCTGTTGGAAGGACGACTTGAGCCAACCCTGTGCACAAACCCAGTGGCAAGACGTCGTGCCGGCCGACTTCATGACGATGGACGACGCGCTGGGCTACGTGGACACGCTGGTGGTGCGGTTCACGCGCCAGGACGACAAGGCACGCGAGGCCACGCTGCACCTGCTCCTGGGCGGCGACCCGGCGTGGGAAGGCAAGGACTTCACGGTGCATTTCGCAGTGACGCTCGGCAAGCCGAAGCTGAACGTCGCCACGCAGGTCGCTTTCTCGGCGGCGGGCACGCAACCGCTCGTCATCAGCAACATGGGCGACGCGCTGTTGCAGTTGAAATCCGCGCAGATGGACGGCAGCCCGGCCTTCGAGGTGCAGATCACGGGCAGCGCGGTGCCGTTCGGTAATCCGGTGAATTACGCGCCGTTGGCAGTGCCGCCGGCCAAGTCGCTGGAGGCGACCGTGGTGTACAAGGGCGGTGGAGGCACGGCGACGTTGACGCTGGTGACCAACGACCCGATGGGGGCGAAGACGTCGGTGTTGTTGCTGGGGAAGTAGCGACGCCCGAACCCGAACCCGTGGCCGGAGCCGGAGCCGGAGCCGGAGCCGGAGCCGTGCCCGAACCCGAACCCGAGCCCGTCCCCGAGCCCGTCCCCGAACCCGTCCCCGAACCCGAACCCGAACCCGTGGCCGGAGCCGTGGCCGGAGCCGGGGCCGGAGCCGGAAAAGCGCCGGCGGCTGAAGCCGCGCCTAGAATTACCAAGCCTCGCCTTCGCGAGGCTAGGTTTCGTGTTATTTCAATGGATTATAGAGCGGGCGGCCGCAGTCCGGCGAAGGCCGGACTTCGTAACTGTAGGCGCGGCTTTTAGCCGCCGGCCCCACCCCCACCCCCACCACCCCCTGCGGAGCCAACTCCTACTCCTGCGTAGCACTGCTCGGCAGGTCCAACTCCCACATGCCCCGCGAGACTTTCAGCGTCCCGGGCAGCGCGCCCTGCGCCGAAGCGCCCAGGCCCAGGGCGTCCTTCTTGCCCTCGGGAAACAGCGCTTCGAAGAACGCATGGTAGACACCCACTTGCGCCTTCACGCTCGCGTCCGAAACCAGGATGTCCAGCACGAACGGCAGCTCGCCCGCGGCGATGCCTTCCGCCAGATCCCAGAGTAGCGCCGCAGTATCATGGACTTGCCAGGTGTGGGCACCCGCCAGCGTCTTTTCGTCCAGCGTGAACTTCTGCACGTGCACGACGTCGCCCACGGTCGAAGGCACGTTGGCGTGGCCAAACAGGCCGAACGCCAGCGATTCAGGCTTCGAGGCGAGCGAAAGCGTGCCCACAATCGGCCGCGACAGGTCGGCGTCGACGTACTGGCGCCAGTAGAAACCGGCTCTTTCCGCGTAGATGCCATCCGGTCGCGCCCAACGCGAGGTCTCCAGCTGGTAGTCGCCCGGGTGATCGAGCAGGGTCACCAGCCGCGCAGCCGTCGCCAGGCCATAGTCCAGCCGCCGCATCTGCCCCAGCCGATCCAGCGGACAGTGCGACGCCACCACCAGATCGCCGTTCTCCAGCAGCAGCACGGCGTCGTGGCGCGCATCCCGGCCAATCACGTAGTGGTCTGGCGGCTCCGGGACCAAGGGCGCCACGTCTTCCGGCTCGATATTTCCCGCATCATCAGTAGGTTGCGCAGCATCGTCGGGCAGGGCGCCCGCGTCGGCCTCGTCGCCATCCGCCGCCGCGGCGTCCTCGGCTTCACGCAATTGCGCCAGGTAGCCCGCGTCGGCCAGGATGGCGTGGAACTGCGCGCGGCTCTTGGGATCGGTCAGTCCGACCGACACGCGTACGGCCGAACGATAGCCGTGGCTCTGTTCACAACTTGCCACATTCAGGCTGCCGGCGCCTTGCCCGGTCGGTACACCATCTTCACCCGAGATTGCGTCGACCGCGCCCACGGTTGCAGGGGCGCCAGCGGCCGTGGTGCAGCCTGATGCCGCCGCCAGCAACACGCCCCAAGTCAGCCAGAATCCAAGCTTTTGTACGGACATGCGTGGCTTATACCTCAACTCACCGCTTGCACGGGCAGGCCCAGGTGCGCCATCTGCTCGCGATCCCAGGCTTCGATCGGGTCCAAGCCCGCAATGTAACGCCGGTCCTTGTTCTGCACCGGGTTGCGGATGCTCAGGATTTCCGGGCCCGAGACCAAGATGACCTTCTTGTACTGCGCCATGCTGCTCGAGCCCAGCGTGCTGGCGTAATGCCGCGCGACATTGCCCAAGGTACCGATTTCCGCGCACAATCGCTTGAAATGTTCGATCGTTTCGCCGGTGCCGAGGTGGGTTGGCCGGTGACACAGCGTATAGCCGTCATAGTCGCGGCTGATCGTGCCCGGAAGCAAGCGGCCCTCTGACTGAACCTGGCGGAAAAACGGCGTTTCTGGGTACGGACAGACGATGCCCATGAAGGTGATCGAGTAGTAGCGCAATTCCGCGAGATACTCGGGCAGCCGGCGCAGGTACTGTTCCGTGTCGCCGTCCGAGCCGACGAGCAGACCAAAGGACAGCAAGATTCCGTGGTTGAACGCGCGCCGGATGACCGCGTCGACGTCCTTGAGCTTGTTCTGGCCCTTGTGCATCGACTCGAGCGACTCGGGGTTGAGCGATTCCAGGCCCGTGTAGATGTACCGACAGCCCGCCTGGGCCATCAGCTTGACCAGTTCCTCGTCGCGCAAGATATTGAAAGTCAAGGCACAACCCCAGATCCGCTTCTTGGGGATGAGGGCCTCGCACAGCGCGCGCAGGTACTTGGGCGACCCGCCGAGGTTGTTGTCCAGGAACACGAACGTGTTGTCGAACATGCCGAACCAGTTCTTGTTCCACGTCATCATGGTCTCGATCTCGTGGACCACGGCCTCCACCGGCCGGTACCGGTAGCTTTCCCATCCGGTCAAGACACAGAAATTACAGGTGAACGGACAGCCGCGCGACGCCTCGATGCCGGGCAGGCGGATGCGGTTCTTCGAATAGTCGATGAGATCCCAGCGGTACGGCTTGATGTCCGCGGCGCCGTTGCCAGCCACGGCGTAACGCTTCTTCAGCGAGCGCGTCTGGAAGTCCGCGATGACCAAGGGAACGTTGGCTTCCGGCTCGCCGGTGATGACCACGTCGAAGTACTTCTCCACGTCATCGGTGAAATGCCCGGCGTGCCGACCGCCCGCCACGGTCTTGATGCCGCGCTTGCGGAACAGCGTCGACAACACCTTGGTGTGCTCATAGTACGAGTGCAGGTACGAGAAGAACACGAGGTCCCAATGGCGATCCAGCGGGATGTCGTCTTCCTTCTCGTTGTAGATCTCGATGTCGGCGTCAGGCGGACACAAGCCAGCGATCAGCTCGGGCACCGCCGACTGCATGACCGAGGGTTCCTTGACGCGGCGACGGGTAGGGTGGGTGTACGTGGCGATTATCGCGATGCGCATCGGGGCCCTTGGCGACTTGGGGTGCCGCCGCGGGAGAATACGCGATCCTGCTGAACTGTCACGCTCCCGTTGCTCCGATCGCGCGCGTCGCTTCTGCCTCAGATCTCGAAGACACCGGAATCCAGGTCGCGCTCCATCCGCCGCAACTCCGCGACCGCGCCGACCTCCTCGAACACGCGCCTCGCCCGCTTGCGCATTTCCCCACGGCGATGCGGCAGCGCGACCGAGGCGTCGTACAACGCCACGCCCGTCTCCCACCGGTTCGGCGAGCGCTCCAGGACTTCGATGGCCTTCACGAATAGCGCTTCGGCCGCCGCGGGACCCTTGCGGTACGCCACCCAGCGCGCTTGCACCCGCAGCGCCGGTCCCAGCAGATACGGATAGTTGCGGCTGAAACGCAGCGCCTTGGCCGTCCCTTTGACGACGATGCGTGCCAGCGTTCGCCGCGACGCGCTGCCGGCGTTGTTTTCCAGTGCGAACAGGGCAGCTTCGGCGGAAACGACCAAGGCGTTCTGGAGGAACGGCACCTGCACCAAGTAGCGCGAAATACACTCGTACGTGCGAATCGCCAGCCCCGCAGCCTCCTCGACCTGGCCTTCGCGCACCGCCAGCGTCGTCGCGTTCATCAGCGTGGCACATTGGTTCGCGACGTCTTTTGCCTGGGCCGACAGCACCAGCGCCCGTTCCAACGAGGCCCGCGTCGTCGCCGCATCTTCGCGCCCGGTCAGCCAACGACAAAACGGCGCCCAGTTCTGCGCCCAACCTTGGTGCATGATTGCATTGAGTTGCACGCCGGTCGCGCCCATTTCCTCGAAGATAGGTTCAGCTTCGCGAAAGTTCGACTGCAGGAATTGCCCGGTCGCGAGCAACATCAGGCACGTCTGCAGTTCCCACATTTCGCCGACATCGCGAAACAGCACCACCGCTTCGCGCAACCGCCGGTCGGCGCGGGCCAAGTCGTTGGCGAACACCGCTTGCGTGCCCAGCCGCAGCAGTGCCACCGCTTCGGACACCGGATTGCCGGACTTGCGCGCCAGATCCACTGCCCGTTCGCACCACTTGCGCGCGCGTTCGAGCATGCCCATGCCCGACAGCATCACGCCGTAGAAGCTGTAGGCGAGCGCCACGTCGGCGTCCCGTGGGAACCGTCGCGACATGCTGATGGCCGTCACGCCCGCCCACAACACCTTGGCCACGTCGATGAAGTAGTAGATGCGGATGAGCGAAAACATCGTATCCGCGCGCTTTTGCAGGGTCGGATCGGTCGAACGCCGGCGACCGGAACCGGGCAGTATCGTGGCCAGCAGGTGCTTGCCGAACTGCGCCGACGCCTGAAGGATCAACTCAGGCAGGCTCCCGGGCAGGCGCTGGCCATACAGCCTCAGCGCGGTTTCGAGTTGTTCGATGGCGCCCGAGGTATCGCCCTGTTCCTGCAGCACTCGCCCCAATCCCGCATGGAAGTCTGCTCGCTGCAAAGGGGTTTCCGCCCGCTCCAGACACGCACGCAGCCACGTCGCGGCCCTGCCGTACACCCCCGCCTGACGCGCTGCTTCCGCGGCTTCGGGCTGCACCTCGGCGAGCAAAGTCTGCCGGGCGGGATCGTCGACCCCGGACCGGCCCAGAATGCGCAACACCGCGTCATAGTGGCGGATCGCGTCGTGATTCGCGTACACGTCGTGCGCGCGCCGGGCGGCCAGCAGGCTGAACTCCAGGCCCTTGGCATCGTCGCCCGCGCCGAGGTAGTGCATCGCCAGGGCGTCGACATCGAGTTCCGCCGCCGGATTGCCCGGATCCGCCTGCGAAAACGCCTGGGCCAGCGCGGCGTGGCAAGCGCGCAACTCGTCGCCAGGCATGAGCCCCAGGATCACTTCGCGAATCCGGTTGTGGTAGGTCTCGATCAGGTCGTCGTCGCCCGCGCCGCTCGTCCGCACGAAGTGACCGCTGCGCAACAGCCCCAGCGCGTGCTGCTCCTCGCGCCCCAACGCCGCCGCGCCGAGCACCCGCCGCTGCCGCACTGGCTTGCCTGCCACCGCGGCGAGGTTGAGCAAATGCCTTGCGGAAATAGGTAGTTGAGCAATACGCGCGCTCAGCACCTGTTCCAGCGTCACCTCGGGATGGGTCACCGTCGCCTGGCCTTGCGCCCACGCGTCGCGAAACCTTGCGAGTTCGACCAGGAACAGGGGACTGCCCTGGGCCTCTTTGACCACCACGTCCGCGCGCCGTTGCGCCGCCGCGTCGTTGCTGCCGAGCATCGCCAACGCGAGGAGACGACTCGCTTCTGCCGAGAGCGGCCCGACTGGCATCTGGCGCACGTCGATGCCGGGCATCTCCTGCGGGTCCATCTTGCGCAGCGCTTCCACGATCGGCGTCCGCTCGCCATCGCGCCAGCTCAGCGCGAACAGCACGCGCGGGGCATCCGGCGCCTCGACCAAAAAAATTAGCAATTCCAAGGAGTCGAGGTCGGCCCACTGCAAGTCGTCGATCGCCAGCACCAAGCCGCGTGTCTTGGCCAGTCGCCGCAGCAGGTCCTTGAACGCCGTGAACGCGCGCCGCCGCAGACCGCGCTTGTCCTCGATGTCGACGTCGACCACCGCGGGCGCCGCCTTGTCGATCGCAGGCACGCGCCGCAACACGGGAAAAATGCGCAAGAGCGCCGCGACGTCGCGCGGCAGGAGTTCGTCCACCTGATCGCCGGTCAGCCGCAGCAGATGGCGCGTCACCCCGTCGACCACGCTGTCGAACGCCTTGTAGGGCACCGCCTCCCGCTCGTAACACCGCCCCGCGACGATGAGGGGTCTAGGCAAGCGCGCCCGCAGCTCGAGCAGGAACTGGTCGAGGATCGCACTTTTGCCTATACCTGCAGGGCCTTTGACGTGAACGACGACCGGGCGGGCATCGGCGCAGGCCTGCTGGGCACTGTGCAGGGCATCGATCTCGGCCGCGCGCCCGAGGAACGGCGAAGCTTCGTCGGCGTGCTGAGGCGCCGAGCGATCGACATCCACGCCGAGAATCTGCAGGATTTCCGCGGCACCGGGACGCTCGCCCGGCAGCGGTCGCAGCAGGCGCATCGTCAGGTCGGCCAGATCCCGCGGGGCATCGGGGACGATCTGGCAGGGATGCGCGGGTGGCTGGCGAAGCTTCTGCTCGAGCAGCTGAAACCAGTTGCCGCTGAAGGGAAGTTGGCCGGTCAGCGCCTCGTAAAGCATGACGCCGACCGCGTACCAGTCGCTCGCTTGCGTGACGGTCTGGCCCGACGCCTGCTCGGGCGCCATGTAAGCCGGCGTACCGCTGATGGCATTGTCGACCTGCGACTCGCGCTTGCGCCCTTCGGTGTCGGCGACCAGGCCGAAGTCGAGCAGCACCACGCGACCGTCGGCGGCCACCATCGCGTTGGAAGGCTTGATGTCGCGGTGCAATTTGCCTGCAAGGTGGATGGCCCGCACGCCCAGCGCCAGTTGTCGCATGGCCGGCACGAGGCGCTCGATCTCCGCCACCCGCCGACCGCGAACCAGCGGCACGAGCAAGGTGTGCGAGGGCGCGCCTTCACCGTCCAACGTCATGGCGTCGAGGTCGATGGCGGCGGCGGTCTCGGCACCGGTCGTCTCGTCGCTCGGGAACGGATCGTTGCGGACATACGCCATGAAGTCGTGGCCTTCGACCAACTCCATGGTGAAAAACCACTGATCGCCTTCCGAGACCAGTTCGTACAGCCCAACGAGGTTCGCGTGGCTGACGTCGGACAGGGAGCGAAACTCAGACTTCAGCTTGTAGATGCCGTCCGCGTCCAGACGCAGCAAGACCTTGAGCGCGACGTCGACCGCCTTGTCCCGGTCGAACGCGTGGTACACGATGCCCATGCCGCCCGCGCCAAGGCGACGACGAACATCGAAGCGTTCCGTGCCTTTGAACTCGGTGGTCGTCATCAGTTGAAGCCAAGGGCGATGCTGGCGAAGCCGAGCGCGAAGTGGGCCAAGGTCACGCCGATCAGGGTCCGATGGCGCCAGTACATCCAGCCGAACAGCAGGCTGATCGCGAACGTCAGCACCGCGAAAGGCACCGAGACGTAGAGATGGAAGATGCCGAACAGGGCGGAAGTCAAGAGAATGGGCACGATCGGCCGCTGCTCGGTGACGAAACGCTGCAGCGACCCTTGGATGACGCCGCGGCCGATGAATTCCTGTAGGAAGCAGTGTGGTATGTAAGCGAGGAAGAAAATGGTGGTTTGCGTATTCGAATAGGGCTGTAGCGATCCCCACGAGAGCAGGCCTTCGCCCGGAAGCAGGGTCTGGCGCCGCACCGCGACGGCCACGAGCACGAGCATCGCGCCTATCGCGAGCGATTCCTTCAGCGCCTTGCCAGCACCCCGGGTGGTCATGCCGAACGACGCGAGCGGTTGGCCCTGACGACGCGCGAAATAGCCGATGGGCGCCAAGGTCGCCAGCAAGAAGCCCCACGAATACAGCATCTGCATCGTGGGCGCGAGGTCCTGGTTGATGAGCTTCTGGACGAGCGAGGCGATGCCGAACAGCGCCATGGTCACGGAGAAGAAGCGCAGGAATTCATTGCGCAAGCGACTTTGGTGGAGTTCAGCCTGCAGCGCCGCCACGTGTTCGTTGGACAGACGGCGAAAACGCTTGATCACCGCCAACGCGACCGCCGCCGATAGTTCGTGGCGCAGTTGCCCGCCGTCCCGATCGCGCGCCCGCTCGAGCACTTCCTGGGTAATCACGAGAACTTCGCAAGGGGTCACGGCCCGGATCGTCGCCGACGTGGGTTCGTTGTCCATGAACGACATTTCGCCGAACATAGCGCCGCGTTCCAACAGCGTAATCTTGATCTGGCTGGCATGGTCGGCGTCCTGCTTGAGGACCTCGGCCTGACCCAAGTACATGAAATACAGACCGTCCGATGGCTCGCCTTCCAGCACGACGATTTCGTCGGCCCGGTAGCTGCGCAACTCGAGCAAGCTGGCGAACAGGTCACGG
>CAYHHL010000069.1:0-26605 GCA_964356325.1 uncultured Enterobacteriaceae bacterium
AACGGGCGGGTCATAGAGCGACAAAGGAGCGTCAGACCCGCCCTGAGCCGGAACCGGAACCCGCTACGCGGGTTGGGGCGCCAGAACCACCTCGACATGGCGATCCAACGTCAGGTACTTGCGCGCCGCCTGCAGGATGTCGTCCGCCGTGACCGCCAGCAGGTTCGCCAACTGACCGCGGTAGGCGTGCCGTCCCAGTCCGTACAACTCGTTCAGGCACAGGGTCGAGGCGCGCGACGAGCGCCGCTGCAGACCGATGGCATGCCCGCCGGCCAGGAAGCGCCGCGCCCGGTCCAGTTCCTCTGGCAGTACCGGCCCTTGCAGGACCTTGTCCAACTCGGTGCGCAAACCCGCCAGGGCCTGTTCCGCCTTGTCCGGCGAGGTGCCGATGTACAGGGCGAAGTAGCCCTCGTCCAGGCCGTCCACGTGCATCGAACTGACGGTATACGCGAGTGATTGCTTGTCCCGCAGTTCCAGGAACAGCCGCCCCGACTGGCCTGAGAGAATCGTCGACAGCACATCCAGCGCGAACCGGTCCTGGCGGAACAGCGTCGTGCCCCGAAAGCCGAGCACGATATGGGCCTGCTGCTTCTCCGCGTGCGGGCGCAATTGCAGCACTCCGGCAAGTTCGCTCACGGGCTGGGGATGCAACTGTTCCAGCGGCGTGCGATCGGTCGGAGTGCGCGCCGTGATCGCGGCGGCCAACTCTTCGGCATCGAGGTCGCCTACCGCCGAATAGACCAGGCGCCCCGGCGCCAACTGCTGGCGGCTCCAGGCCAACAACTCGTCGCGCGACAACGCCGCGATGCTTTCCGGGGTGCCCAGGATGTCCAGGCCGTAGGGGTGATCGCCGTACAGCGCCGTGGCCATCGTCCGCAACGCGACCCGCGCCGGCGCATCTGCCTGATGGCGCAGGTCTTCCAGTTGCACCGCGCGTTCGTGTTCCAACTCGGGCGCCGGCATCGCCGACTCGAACAGAGTGTCGAACAGCAGATCCAGCATCGCGTCTTTGGCATGCGTCAGGGCCACCGCGCTCATGCCGATGCTGTTGCGCCCGGTGAAGCCGCCCAGTCCCGCCGCCAAGGTTTCGATCTCGTGTGCGATTTCGTGGCTGGACCGGCGCGACGTGCCCCGCGTCAACATCTGGGCCAACAGGTGCGACCGACCGCTGACCGCCGGAGTCTCGCCGCGCAGGCCGCCCATCGCCGCGACGCGCAGGCCGAACATCGGCACGCCGCGATCCGGTTGCACCAGCAGCACGTCGCCGCTCGGCAGGTCGATCCGCTCGATGCCGTCGATCACGTCCGGGGTCCGCACCGCCAGCGCGGCATTCGGCTCTATTGCCAATAGTTCAACCACTTCGGACAGTAACTGCTCCGGGGTCACCACGACCGGTGCCTCGGTTCCGTCGGTTCCCGGCATCGCGACGATCTGCACCGTTTCCGGCACCAGATAGCGCCGCGCCACCCGCATCACCTCGCCCGGCGTGATCGAAGCCACCGCGCGGTTGTAGACCCGGTCCCAACGCGGATCCCCAGTCGAAGCAGTGAAGTAGCCGATGGCGTGGGCCTGGCCCTGTACCGTCTCGAGCTTGTAGGTCGCGTCCGAGAGGATGTTGTTGCGCGCCTTGTCGACTTCGGCCTGGGTGACGCCGTGGTTGCGCAACTCAGCCAGGGTCTGCAGCGCCGAACGCCGGCCGATCTCCAGGCGATCCGAACTGGTCAGCAGCGTCAGCGAGAACAGGCCCGCGCGCGCCGGTGTCCACGTGGAAGTGCCGATGTCATTGACGTAATGCTGTTCACGCTGGACCTTGCGCACCAGCCGCGAGGAGTCGCCTTGGCCCAGCAGGATGGCCAACACGTCCAGCGCGGGCACGTCGGGGTGCTCCAGGGCAGGAATCGGCCACGCGTAAATCACTCGACTTTCCGAGAACGTGGCGGCCACCACGTCTGCGCGCGGTTGCACGGGCTCTGGCCGTGGCGCGGGTCCGATGGGCGGTTGAGCGCGCGGCAGGTCGGCGAAGGCGTGCTCGATGGCCAGGGCGACTTCTTTGGCGTCGAAGTCTCCCGTCGCGATGACTGTTGTATTTCCGCTGACATAGTGCTTGTGATAGAACGCGAGCATGCGCTCTTGGGTCATGGACCGCACGCTTTCCAGGGTGCCCAGCACCGGCAAGGCGTAGGGGTGCCCTGCGAACGCCAACTCGAACAGGCGCCGGTAGCCGACCTGACCGGGACTGTCGCTGGCCCGCTTGATCTCCTCGGCAACGACCTCGATCTCGCGAGTCAACTCATCGGGATCGAACAGGGAATGGCATACCGCGTCGGCCAGCACCTCCAGGCCCTGGCGCCACTCGTGAGCCGGCAGCACGACGTGGTAGCAGGTGTGGTCGTGGCTGGTCCAGGCGTTGATCTGGCCGCCGCACGCTTCGATGGACGCCGCGACCTCGCCCACGCCGCGCGAAGGCGTGCCCTTGAACAGCATGTGTTCGTGCAAGTGCGCGAGACCACGCTCATCGTCTAGTTCATCGTAGCAGCCGGTGCGCACCCATACTTGGAAGGCGACGACGGGCGCTCCGTGGAGTTCGTCGATGACCGTGGTGAGGCCCGATTCCAGCGTATGCATGCGTACTCCTGCGTGGGCTGCGTGCTCCAGTAGATCAGGCTAGCGATCGCGTGCGGGACAGTGCCACCATCGCCTCCAGATCGGCGGTGAACGGAGCGCGGGCCACGCCGAACTCCGTGACGATGCCCGCGATCAAGGCGGCCGGCACCACGTCGAACGCCGGGTTGAACACGCCCGTGCCAGCGGCGGCGATCTGCACGCCGCCCAGGTGCGTCACTTCGTCGGCCTGGCGCTGCTCGATAGGGATGGCGTCACCGGACGGGCAGGCGAGATCCACCGTCGAGGTCGGCGCGGCGATGTAGAACGGTATGCCGTGGTACTTGCACAGGATCGCTACGCCGTAGGTGCCGATCTTGTTGGCGCTGTCGCCGTTGCGGGCGATGCGATCGGCGCCGGTGATGGCGGCCTGGACCTTGCCCAGTTTCATCACGTGCGCCGCCATGTTGTCGGTGATCAGCGTCGCGGGCAGGCCGTCCTGAGCACACTCCCACGCCGTCAGCCGGGCGCCTTGCAGCAGCGGCCGGGTCTCGTCGATCCAGACGTGCAACTGCTTGCCTTGCGCGACCGCTGACCGGATGACGCCCAGGGCCGTGCCGTGGCCCCCAGTTGCCAACCCGCCGGTATTGCAATGGGTCAGTACGCCACCGGTCTGGGGCAGCAACGCCGCGCCATGCTCGCCCATGGCCAGGCAGCAAGCGATGTCCTCGGCGTGGATGCGTTGGGCCTCGCGCACCAGGGCTTGAGCGCGAAACGTGCCAGTTTGGCCGAGGTTGGAGCCGCCACAAGCGCGCATCTTGGCGATCGCCCAGAACAGGTTGACCGCGGTGGGCCGCGTCGCGGCAAAGGCCAGGCAGATCTGGTCCAGGTGCGCGTCGAACTCGACGTCGGGCAGCCCTTGTGCCACAGCCAAGGTCATGGCTTGCGCGATGCCGTAGCCCGCCGTGACGCCGATGGCCGGCGCTCCACGCACGGTCAGGGTGCGAATGGCCTCCATGACCTGCTCGGGCCCGGTGCAATCCAGGTAGACCGTGGCCCCGGGCAGCTTGCGCTGGTCGAGCAACCGCACGATCGGACCCCGATCGCCCCACGCGACGGCGTGAAAGCTTTGGCTGAAACCTGGGTTCATGTTCTACCTTACCTGCAACTGCCCGATCGTCACCCGGTTGTCGCCATGCTTGACCACGCCCTCGCCCGTCGCGGCAATGACCGGCATGCGTGTGTCGTTCGAGGGATTGTACCACCCCAGGATGATCTCATTGGGCCCCGACTGCGTGCCCAGCGGCACTTCTTGCTCGAAACTGTCCGCAATCACGTCGCCCGCCAGCCAGTGGTTGGTCTGGAAGCAGCCGTTGCAAGGCTTGTTCTCGTCCTCGGAGGGATCCGGCTGGGTCAACGGCCAGCGGTCCAAGTTCAGCGGGTGCGGATGCATGAACAGCTTCCATGACGTCGAAGTCGGCTTCTTCACTCGCCAATAGAAGGTCAGCTTGTACTTCTGCGAGCGCGCCACCGCCGGTTCCGCCAGCTTGAAGCCGATGAGTTCGATGCTGTTGTCGAAGTTGGCGTACATCTTGGTCACGCCCGGGATCTGCTCGAATTGCTGCTGCGTGATCACCGCCTTGCGCACCCAGTTCTCGTCCGCCTGCCCCGCTTTCAGCCGGTTGCTCGCCAACACCAGCCGCGAGGACGCCGCGTCCAGCACCGGGATTTGCCTGCCAGCATTGGCCTGTCGGTACGCGTGGTTCAACTCGGAGAAGCCGTCCTTGGGCACCACGACGAAACGCTGGACCGGTTGTAGCGCCGCGTGTTGCGTTGCTCCGCTCACGGTGCCGCTGTCCAGCGTGAAGGCGCCACGGGTCGGATCGTCCGCGGTCAGCGTCGGAGCCTGGGCCAAGGTCAGGGTGTCCGCCGTGTTCGAAAGCACGGCGACCGCCACTTTGCCGTCTGGCCCCAACAGGGACGCGCCCTGCCACTGGTTGGTCTTCCAACCGGCTTGCTTGACCTGCACTTGCGCGCCGTCGACCTGGGTTGCGATACCGAACCAGGCTGGCATGTCGCGCTTGCCGTCGTGGTTGCTGTCCAACGCCTCGCTCCATCCGGCCAGGGCGAGTTGTCGCGTCGCGCCGCCCTCGGCGTTGTCGGTGATGCGCGTGGCGACGTTCTTGTCCGCGAGCAGGTCGAGCACGGCTGCCCGGTCCTCGATGCGTGGCATGGACTGCGTGTAGAAGTTGTTGTCGCCGCCGGTCCGCGCCGAGCCGTACGTGAAAGTCCGCGGCGCGCCTTGTGGATCCTTGGCCGTGCCGCCCGCTTCGGCGATCTTCACCAGCAAGTGCTTCTGCGAGTAGTGCACGGCCAGGTTGGGCAACAGCGAAAACGCGTAGGCGGTCGAAAACGCCGCGCCCGCGAGCACCAACGCCCCGACCGCGACCGCGGGGCGTTGCAGGCGATGCACCGTCGCCAGGGCGAATTCCACCACCATGCCGACGCGGATGTGCCGCAAAGCCAGGCGGTTGAACCCGACGAGCAGCGCCAATGCGACCAGCAGGCCGGCGTCGCCCGCCGTGAGCAGCACGCGCAGGAGGTACTTCAACGCCTCTCGGTGCTCGACGCTTTCCTGACCGGGCGCCGCAGCCAACGTCGTGTCCGTGACGTAGCGCTTGGCGAGAACGGCGAAGATCGACCCGGCGACGACCAGACCGACGCCGACCAACGGCCAGGCGTAGCCACTGGCGCGGAACTGCGCGCGGCCGACGACCGTGAAACCGATGAGTAGGGAAAACGCCCAGATGGAGACGAGGTAGGGGTAACTCCACGTTCCCGCGGCCTGACTCGCGCCGATGCCGATGCCCGCGAGCGCCGCCAGCAGCGCCATGCCCAGGGCCAGCGCGAAGTGGTGGCGCACGCCGAGCGAGAGGGCCGCCAGCAACGAGTCATCGGCCAGCGGATCCAACGCGGCGAGCTTGTCGGTCAGCGCGCGCACCACGACTACGACGATAGCGACGAACACCGGCAACAGGAACGGCGCCGAGCCCAGTCCGGTCGCCAAGGCCGTGCCCCAACTGACGTTTTGCACGTGTACCAGCACCGCGCTGCCCGAGACCAGCGCGGCCAATGCCGCCGCACCGCTCAACGCCAGCGCCGCCGTTGACCACTGCAGCAGCGTGCCGAGCTGGAAAGGTAGACGTGTCAAAGTGTTGCGCTCGAGCGTCGCCCGGTCTTTCAGGCTCACCAGCAACGCGATCACCACCAACAGCGTGAACAGCACCGCGCCGGCAATCACCTCAGGGCGCACGCCCTGGATGGTGACCCAGATGCGATCGTAGTTGTAGTTCGTGGTGTTGGCCTGTGCTTTGAGCAGCACGTCGAGCTTGGTGCCCAGCGAGATCAGCGCGTCCAAGGCCCACAGGATGCCCAAGGTGCCCAGCGCCCAGGCCGCTGCCCGAGGCTTGCGCAGCTTTTCGATTGCCGCGCGCACCGTCGCCGCAGGGCTGGCTGCCCCGAACGCGAACGCAAGCACCGCCAGCAACGCCACCGCCCGCAGCGACCGCGGCAACTGCAGTTCGGCCGGCCATTGCGGTTCGCCCGTGCCCATCGTTAGCGGCGGATCGAAAGCGACGAAGCGCGTGACCGCCGCGGCTTCCTTGCCCAGTTCGTGGTGCAGCAGCAGCGTACCGAGCGCCACGACCAGCGCCACGACCCGACCGCCGACCCGGCCCGCGAGCAGATCGCCGAGCATGACGGCCGTCACCAGCGCGGCCAGCGGCCCGATCGGCGCGACGAAATGGTTGAACTGGCGAATCAGGATCGCATCGACGGCCACCGCGGCGACCAGGGCGCACAGCACCACCGCGCCCGGGCGGACGCGATCAGGCAGCGGGTCCTCGTGACCGCCGTCCTGGCCCTGTGCACCGGGCGAACCCAGCAGGCGCGCCATGCCTATTACAAGCGGTACGCCCCACGGATACAGCGCAAAGCCGAGCTGACCGATGAACCAGGCGAAGTCGCGATGCACCGCGTCAGGGCCCGTACCGAACGACCACCAGGTGAAGCGCAGGCTGCGCAGCATCTGGTCGTCCGGATCGCCGCGGTAGATGACCAGCGCGGCAATACCAAGGAATGCCAGGGCGATGAGGGTCGCCAGGCCCAGCCGGCGCAGATCGCCCAGCACCACGGTGGCAGTGAACGCCACGACCGTCGCCGTCACCAGGCCGGTCATGCCCAGCCCGAGCAGCAACACCGTCAGACCGGCGATCCACCACAATAGCCATAGCTTGGCCCGCCCCGCCGCGCCCAGCGCCAGACCGAGCGTCGCCAAGGTCAGACCGACCGGCGCCGTGGCCTCGAAAGTGACGGTGCGCGCCAGCCCCCAGGTCATCGGCAACGTCGCGTAGACCAGGAGTACGAGCCAGGCCTCGGTCGGCCCCCACAGGCGCCGAACCGCGATCACGAGCAGCAGGCCGGTCAGGATAGCCAGCAGCGCGCCGGGCAAGCGCGCCGCCGTTTCCGAAGGCCCGAGCAAGCGCAGGCTCAGCCCGGTCAGGGCGGCATCGAGCCAAGGCGTCGTCACCGTCTGGCCGTCGTGCTTGTGTACCGGCAGCTGCCAGGGAGAAGTGGCGACTTTCGCAAGGGTTTGCGGCAGCGCGCCAGGCGTCGTGAACGTTTCCGCGCCCGACAACAGGCCCGAAAAAGCACGTTCGATTGCTTCGCCGCCAAAGACCGCCGTGCCCAGGGCCGCAGAGCGCAAGGTCTGCTGCAGCGCCTTGGCCCGCGCTCGAGCCAATGCCTCGCGCAAGGCCGAGGTCTCGGGCTGCGCCGTCACCAATACGATCGCGGTGCCACGGTTGGCGTCGGCGATCTGGGCGATCTGGCCCGCGAGCACGTCGGTTGCCACGCGCAGATCGGGCTTGGCCCCGCGCTCGGTCAGCACGGCGTCGGCGTCCACGACCACGGCGTGCGCGATCTGCTTGCCCAACCAACCGATCGCGAGTTGCATGGCCGCCGGCGCGGTCGCGTCCTGTTCCGCAGCGTGGGCGAGACCATAGTGCTGCGGCGCCGCGCGTTCGAGGGCCGGCAACAGCGCGCCCTTGCTACTTTCCACCACCAATACGCGGGGTCCCGCAGCCATGCGGCGAGCCACCGCGGCGCGATCCATCTCCCACGGATCGAGCAAGCCGGCGCGCCCCAGCCCAGGCAGCAGCAGCGCGGACAGGACCAGCACGGTCACGCCGGTCTGCCAGCGCGTCAGGACAGCCTGCCAGCGAGTCAAGACCGACATCGCCGCCGAGAGCTTGGTTTGCATCGTCATCTCGTGGTGTTCCTGGCGCGGTGGGGGAGTCGGCTGGCGGCGTCTGGGGTGGAGCGAAGGGCCGGAAGTCTAACACGTTCGCACACCAGGAACCACCCCGCGGCTCAGGTGCCAGCCAGCCGACCGTGCCACAGGCCGCGCGACGATGACCGCCGTGTCAAGTCCCCCGCCGTGGCGCAACCCAGCACACAGTCAGGGATCGGCTGCAACGCGGGCACGATTGGCCACGGGCAGGGGCTTGACAATCCTGCTAGGAAACGCATCCTCTCGCCTCCCGCGCGCGGCGGTGTCTGGCCCATGGCGAGCCCCAAAGGGACTGTGTTTTCGAGGAGTCTCTTGGCAGGACGTATCCCGGACCGGACCGTGCGCGACGTGGTCGAGCAGACGGACATGATCGCCGTCGTGGGCGAAGTCGTCGAGCTTCGTCGCGCGGGCACGAGCTGGAAGGGCCTGTGTCCGTTCCACAATGAGAAATCGCCGTCGTTCCACGTCAATCCCGGCACAAAGTTCTACTATTGCTTCGGGTGCGGGGCGTCGGGCGATGTCATTCGCTTCATGCGAGAAACGCGCGGGTTGTCGTTCGTCGAAGCAGTCGAACTGCTGGCCGACCGTCAAGGCATCCGCATCGAGCGCGAACAACTGACGCTGCAACAGCAGCAAGTGCAGGATGCCGAACGGTCGGCGCGCGGCCGGATGCTCGATCTGGCCCGCTGTGCGCAGGCGTTCTTCCGCGAGCGCTTCGATCGGCCCGAAGGTCGCGAAGCCAAAGCCTATGCTGAATCGCGCGGCCTGGGCCCTGAGATCACGGAGCGTTTCGGTCTGGGCGCGGCGGGCACCGATTGGACCGACCTGACCCAGCACTTGCGCAAGCACGGCTTCCAGGATGGCGAGATCGTCGGCATCGGCCTGGGCGTGCAGCGCGACAGCGGCGGCTTGTACGATCGGTTCCGCAACCGGCTGATGTACCCGATTCCCAACGCGGCGGGCGATGTCGTCGGCTTTGGAGGCAGGGACCTGGGCGATGACAAGGAAGTCGCCAAGTACATGAATTCGCCGGAGACCACGCTGCCGGGCGAGGACGAGGCGAGCCGGTTCTACCATTTCTACAAGAAGGGCCAGGTCGTGTTCGGGCTGTGGCAAGCGCGCGAGGCGATCCGGCGCACCCGCATGGCGATCGTGGTCGAGGGCAACATCGACGTGATGACGCTGCATCAGGCGGGCATCGCGAGCGCGGTGGCGCCAATGGGTACGGCCCTGACTGAGCAGCAAGCCCGTGAGATTAAGCGTTTTACCGAGAAGGTGGCGCTGGTGTTCGATGGCGACGCGGCGGGGCGCAAGGCGGCGATGAAGGCCGTGCCGGTGTGCATCGCGGCGGGGCTGGACGGCGTGTACGTGCTGCTGCCGACCGGCGAGGACCCCGATTCGTTCGTGCGTCGCCAGGGCAAGGACGCTTTCGAGCAACTGGTCAAAGCCTCGCCGCACATGCTGAATGGCTACATCGACGCCTTGGTGACGGAGTCCGACGGGTCGTTGGCCGGCCGCGCCCAGGTGCTGCAGAAGGCCGGGCCGTTGCTGGCGTCTATCCAAGACGGCATCACCCGCGACATGGCGCGCGACTACCTGGCGTCCCGCCTGCTCGAAGCCGGCGAACTGACCGAGAACCGCAAGACCATCGAACGTTACCTGAGCCGTTTGCCGGCCCAACCGCAGCGGATTGCGCACGACGACTTGCCGCCGGCGGATCCGACTTTCGGCGAGGCCGAGATCCCGCCGCACGAGGCCGACTTCGCCAAGGTCGTCATCTGGTATCCCGCGCTGCTGGCGACTGCGGAACGGGCCGGCGGCATCGATCACCTGACGCACGACGGCTTGCGCCTGGCTCTTCGCGACCTCTGCGGCCATGCGCGCGACCTGGCCCTGGACAGCCAGGCGGTAGCGTCGTGGGCCCATGGACTTGCGGACGGGCGCGCGCGGCGAAACATCCTACATTGGCTGATCGAGAGCCCGAGCCTGGTGTCGGGTGACGCGCACAAGTCCCTGGACCAGACGCTGGCGCGGTTGCACGAACGCTGGCTGCAGGGCCAAGCGGATCGTATCGCCGGAGAGTTGAACGCGGAAATGCGCAATCCTGCTCAGACGTTGGATCGGAAGAAGGCACTGTTCGTCGCGGCGGGCAAGGTCCAGCAGGAAATACAACGACTGCGTAAAGAGATGCAACTTTCGAACAACGTTGCGCGCGAGTAGAGATTGTCAGGCCGTACATCCAAAGTCCGTCGGTCCGAAGGGGCCAGGACT
Organism: uncultured Enterobacteriaceae bacterium; assembly: GCA_964356325.1. Classification (GTDB taxonomy): domain Bacteria; phylum Myxococcota_A; class UBA9042; order UBA9042; family UBA9042; genus CAYHHL01. The sequence continues at coordinate 10,223 of CAYHHL010000069.1, forward strand.
ACGAAGGAATCTTCCCATGCTCGAGCACATCAAGGAACCCGACCTGCGCGCCCTCATCGACCGTGGCAAGGCCGCTGGTTTCGTGTCGGTCGATGACATCGGTCGCGTGGTAGGCGCAGGTGACGTCGATCGCGCCGTGCTGGACGACGTGCTGGCGTTGCTGGGCGCCAACTTCATCGAAGTGCTGGACCACAAGCAGAGCCTGCGCGATCAGGTGACGCAGCCCGCCCCGGCGCCCAGGCCGATTCAGCCGCCGCCCATCCCCGCGTCGCACAAGGATGAAACGCTGGGCTACGTCGAAGAGACGTACCTGCGCACCAACGATCCCGTGCGCATGTACCTGCGCAAGATGGGCTCGGTGGCCTTGTTGACGCGCCAGGGCGAAATAGAAATCGCCAAGCGCATCGAGATGGGCGAGCACGAGGTGCTGGATTCGCTGCTTTCGACCAAGGTGACGTTCGAATCGTTGCTGAGCCTGCGCGACCATGCCCGCCAGATCATCCAATGGGTCGAGACCGACCGGCAGAGCCAGGCGCAGATGGCTGCCGAGGGCATGGACGAGGGCGAGATCCTGGCCCAGCGCGAGAACCGCCGGGGTGGCGATCGGCCGCCGTTCAGCTTGAAAGAGCTCGTGAAGTCGATGGATGACGGCGTCGGTGGCGCCGACGAGATCGCGATTTGCCAACAGTTGATCGAAGCGGTGACCGACCTCGAGCGGTTCGCCACGACGCAGCAGAAGGTGTTGCACGACATCCACAACGCCAAGAGCGAGACGACCCGTCGCGAGCTGATGGCGCATGAACTGGCCAAGGCGGTGACCGAGCCGTACCTGGCCGAAGTCATGGGCGATACCTTGGAGAAGATGCAGGCCGGTCGCGCCTCGGTCGCCGACGTGGTCGAGGTGGCGCTGCGGCGTTTGCGCACCGGCCAGGAAACCGAGACGCTGCCCGTGATGGCGATGCTGTTGCGCATCACGAAGTTGTACCGCAAGCGCGTGCGTTCAGAGGATCCGGCCGAGGCGGCGCGGGCGGATCTGGCGCGCAAGAAGCCCACGCGTCTGCTGGAAGATCTGCTGCGCGCGGCGCTGGAGGACCGGGCGTCGACGCGCGGCCTGATGGCCCTGCAGGCGCAAATCAACTCGGACGACGCCGATCCCGCGAAGATCTTGGACAACCTGCCGGAGAAGGTGAGCAAGCAGCAGGCCAAGCAGTTCCAGAAGAGCCTGGAGATCGCCTTCGAGGAGGTGGTGCCGCTGCTCGAGGAACTGCTCGCCCGCCGGGCCGAAGTCATCATCGGCGAGCCGTCGGTGCAGGACTATCAGAAGCAACTGAAGGCGCGCAACGAACGGATCGCGGCCATCATCAACGAAGTCGTAGAACTGCTGACCTGGGTGCCGCGCCAACGGACCAAGGGCAAGCCGCTGCCGGCCCGGCCGATCGCGATCGCCTCCACCGACGGTTCGCAGTCGCGGCCGACCTTGGAATCCCCGGACTGGGTCAGCCTGAACGCGCAATTCGCCGAGCAGGTGGTGTTCGTCGAGGTGCGCAAGGCTTTGGAAGAGCTGCCGATCTCGCTCAAGCTGTTCGACACGATCGAGAAGCGCGCGCTGCTCGAACGGCTGCTGGACTGCGGGCTGCACAAGAAGCAGTACGACGCGATCATCGAGGACTTCAAGAAGATCGTGCGCGAGGTGATGGATTCCAACCACCAGCAAGCGCAAGAGGAAATGAAGCTGGCCGACGCCGCGGGCGACCGGTTGAAGGCGGCGGGCAAGAAGAAGAGCGACATCACTTTTGCCTTCAAGAAGAACGTCGTACCGCTGGTTCGCGACTTCAAGGACGCTCCGGCGGCGTCGGTGCGGATGCTGGAGAAGAAGTACGGCGTGACGCGCCAGGAGCTTCTCGACGGCTACAAGATCATGAAGGAGTGCCAGCGGGTAATCGACCAGCACGCCAAGCAGACCGGGCACAACCAGGACTCGCTCAAGAAGATCTACGAGTCGATCGTGCGCGGCGAGCGGATGGCGAACAAGGCCAAGTCCGAACTGGTCGAAGCCAACTTGCGTCTGGTGGTCTCGATCGCCAAGAAGTACACCAACCGCGGGCTGCAGTTCCTCGACCTGATTCAGGAAGGCAACATCGGCCTGATGAAGGCGGTGGACAAGTTCGAGTACCGGCGCGGCTACAAGTTCTCGACGTACGCGACATGGTGGATTCGCCAAGCGATCACGCGGGCGATCGCGGACCAGGCGCGCACGATCCGCATTCCCGTGCACATGATCGAAACGATCAACAAGCTGGTGCGCACCAGCCGGTACTTGCAGCAGGAACTGGCGCGCGAGCCGCTGCCCGAGGAAGTCGCGGCCAAGATGGAAATGCCCCTGGACAAGGTGCGCAAGGTCCTGAAGATCGCCAAGGAGCCGATTTCCTTGGAGACGCCGATCGGCGAGGAGGAGGACAGCCACCTGGGCGATTTCATCGAGGACAAGCGCGCGGTCAGCCCGGTGGACGCCGTGACGATGGCCGCGCTGGAAGAGAAGGTGCGCAAGTCATTGGCATGTCTGGCTCCTCGCGAGGAGAAGGTCATTCGCATGCGCTTCGGCATCGGCGAGCGGTCGGACCACACGCTGGAAGAGGTCGGCCAGCAGTTCGGCGTCACCCGGGAACGTATCCGCCAGATCGAGGCCAAGGCCCTGCGCAAGTTGCGCCACACCGCGCGGGCCAAGATCTTGAAGCCGTTTTCGGAGGGATAGCTGCGGCGGGCACCGGCCCGTCCCCACGAATCGTTCCATGGGCCGCGGGTTTGCCTTGACGTCGGGCCACACCAGGGCCACCCTAATGCCCCGAACGAGCGAGCCCTGCGCGGGCCGTTCGCCGCGAGCCCCTTTTGACCAGCGGACCAGTGATGGTGACCAGCGTGTGAGTCGTGGGCCCATAGCTCAATGGTCAGAGCTGCCGGCTCATAACCGGCTGGTTCCTGGTTCGAGTCCAGGTGGGCCCACCCGCCCTGCGGTGCACTGCCGCACAGCTTACGAAGGACGGCGCCCCCACTGCCGGCCTTCGCGAACGACGAGGATCGGATGCTGACCCAGCCCATGGAAGTCTTGGACGTTCTGCGCCGGTTGCAGGCCATCGACGACGAAGTGCGCAGCATCCGGGAGCGCCGCGACGAGTTGGTCGGCACCCTGAGCCTGTTGCGCAAGGTCCTCGGGCAGTTCGATCGCGGTCTCGCCGAGAAGCGCGACAAGCTGACCGAAGCCGAGTCGTGGCACCGCGCCAAGGGCCAGGAACTCGAGGGCGAACGCGAGAAGCTGAGCAAGGCCAAGGGCAAGCTCGCTGGCGTGACGCGGTCCAAGGAATACGTCGCGGTCAACAAGGAACTCGAAAACATCCGCAAGACGATCGTGCAGCGCGAGGATGATGTCGCCAAGCTGCTGGTCGCCATCGAGGATTTTCGCCTGGTCATCGCCAAGGACGAAGTGAAGGTGCGCGACCTGCGCGTCGAGGCCGAGCAGACCGAGCGGGACAGTACGGCCAGCCTGGGAGTGTTGGAAGCCAAGATCGCCGAGGTCGACGCGCGCCGCAAGGTCGTGACTGCCCACGTGCAACCGAGCGTCGTGGCGCGCTATCACAAGATCGCGGCGGCGCGCGACGGTCGTGCGGTCGTGGCGTTGGTCGAAGGCAGTTGCCAGGGTTGCCACATGCGCATGCAGCCGGCCGCGGTCGAAAACATCATGCGCGGCTCGAGCATCGGCACCTGCCCGCACTGCAGCCGCTACCTGTACACGGATTCGGGCCACCGCGCCGACGGCACCGCCGCCTCGCTCTGAGCTACGGTCGCTCTGATCTTGACTCGGTGATCTAGCGACCTGAGCGCATCGCCCTGGTAGCCAGCGCGTCGACGTACTCGTTCCAGCGGCTGCCGTCGTGGGCCTTGATCCACAGCAACTTCACGCCCGGATGCGCGCGGCTGAGTTCGTAGGCACGCTGCACAAGGTCGAGGTTCTTGATCTCGCCCTCCTTGCGCCGCCAACCGCGTGACGCCCAGGATTTCGCCCAGACGGTCAAGGTCTTTACGCACAAGTCGCTGTCGCTGAACAGGGTGACCTTGGCGTCTTCGGGCAGGTGTTCGAGCGCGGCGATGATGGCCGACATTTCCATGCGGTTGTTCGTGGTGTTCGGGTCCGAACCCTCACCTTCCGCCACGATTCTACCGCCTTCCACGTACACGAAGCCCCAGCCGCCGCGACCGGGGTTGGGCCGCGCGCCGCCGTCGGTGAACACGCCGTCCTGCGGGCCGCTGGTGTAGCGCGCCAGGACCTCTTCAGGCGTCAGGTCGACGGTGCCGCCCCCGCTGCTGCGGAACGTCTTGGATCCATATGCATTACCCGGCGGCAGGCGTTGGACCGGCGGCGGCAAGAAGTCGCCATTCACATCGGTTGCGCGCTGTTGCCCTGGAACTGGCATCGGCGCCCCGGCACTGCTGAAGCTGCTGGCAGGAGCCTTGCCCTTTGCCGAGTTGCCGGTTCCTTTTGCAGAGTTACGGTGGGCCATACAGAAGCGCGGCGTCCAACCTGGGAATTTCTCGAGCTTGTCGGCGCCGACCTCGAAGGGCTTGCCGCATTCCTGGCAGGCGAACTCAGCCACGCTCGGACCTCACCGACGCGGCTCGCATCTCCTTGTTCCGCGAACGCAAAGCCTTGAGCGTCTTCAACGTCGCGGCCAAGCCGCCGGTCCGCTGCCGATCGATCAGCACGCGCATGAGCTCGACCATCGTCGATCCGTAGGGATACCACCACGGTTCCAGGCCCTTGTTGCTGTCGGTGACCAACAGTCGCGGCCGGGTGAGGTGCATCAGCGCCTCGGGCGAATTGGTGATCCCCGTGCCTGAATCGCGGGTTCCCACCCACGGCAAGTCGGGCAAGGCGCCGCTGAAGCCGTGGTTGTTGACCCAGACCATGCCGCTTTGCACGCGCCTGGCCACCGCTTCGGCATGCACAAGATCGCGTCCCCAGACCGAAGCGCCCAGACCGTAACGCGAATCGTTCGCCGTCTCGACCAGCATGTCGTCGTTTGCGCCGGTCTCCAACACCGCGGTCGGGCCAAAGCTCTCGTCGGTCCAAGCCTTGCACGCGCGCGGCACGTCCAGCAGCAGCGTTGCCGGCAGCGGCTGATCGGCCGCCACCAGACCGCCGGTCAGCAGCCTGGCCCCACAGTCCAGCGCTTGCTGCACGTGCGCTTCCACCAGGCGGCGCTGCGCCCGCGTCACCAGTTCCGGCACTTCTGGACTGGCGCGCTCCAGGCAGCGCTTCAACGCCGGCACGAATTGCTCGGCCACCGCCGCGTGCACCGCTATCCGCTCGATCCCCGCGCAATTCTGTCCGGCATTGCTCAGGATTCCCCAGGCGATGCCCGCCGCCGCGCGCTCGATATCGGCGTCCGCCAGCACAATCGCACAGTCCTTGCCGCCCAGTTCCAACTCGCAGGGAATCCCCAGTTCCGCGCATGCGACCGCGACCTTGCGCCCGGTCGGCGTCGAACCGGTGAACACGATCATGTCCACGCCCGAAGTCACCAGCGCCGCCCCCGCCGTGCCGTCGCCTTCCAATACGTCGATGACGCCGCCCAGACTCTCGCGCAGCCTTGCCACCAGCCAGGCGCCGGTTCGAGGCGTCACTTCCGAAGGCTTGAGCACCACGCCGTTGCCTGCCAGCAGCGCCGGCACCACGGTGCGCATCGGCAGGGCGACCGGGAAGTTCCACGGCGAGATCACGCCTACCACCCCGCGCGGCAACCGTTCGACGATCGCTTTCTTGCCAGGCAGTTCCAACGCGGGTACGTCACCCTTGCGCGGTTCGAGCAGCTTGGGCCCCTTCTTGCACCAATACCCGAACAGATCTGCGACTCCCAGGACCTCGGCGGAATAGCTCTCGGCCAGCGGTTTGTGCGTCTCCTCGCCCACGAGCGCCGCCAGTTCGTCGGCCCGCGCCAGGATCGCCTGACTCGCCTGCCGCAGCCTTTGCGCGCGGGCTTCTGCCCCGAGTTGCGCCCAGGCCAGCGCGGCTTCGCGCACGGCATTGACCTTCAAGACCGCGGTCTCACGTACGTCTTCGTGCTTCTCGGTTGACATTGAGCAGGCCCCGCGCCAGTTTGGTTCGCTTTGCAGTTGCGCTTACGGTGTGAAGAGCGTGTGAACCCGGAGCCGGAGCCGGAGCCGGAGCCGAACCCGGAGCCGGAGCCGGAGCCGGAGCCGGAGCCGGAGCCGAAGCCGAAGCCGAACCCGAACCCGGAGCCGGAGCCGGACCCGGACCCGAACCCGGAGCCGGAGCCGGAGCCGGAGCCGGAGCCGGACCCGAACCCGAACCCGAACCCGAACCCGGACCCGGAGCTTGAGCCAACGCCAGACCTTTTGCCAACAGCCGAACCACAGAGCAGCGGAAACACCCAGAATCCTTCGCCTTGCCAAGCGAGATCGAAATGCTGAAGCTGTCCGCCTGGGCCCTTGCCGCGACCTTTCCGTCCAACGCCGTGCTGCCCGGCATGGACCGCTTGGATCCGCTGCCGTTCCTGCGCCAGTTCCGTCGCGAGGCGCCGCTCGTCATTCGCCTGCTGTGGTACGTGTCCGTGCTGGTCCTGCTGTTCACGCCCATCCTGACGACGGGCATTCCGCTGCCGGCCGTGTGCTTGTCCTCCGCGCGGCTGCAAACGCACGTGCACAGACTGTCCGTTCACCGCATCTACCTGTTGCGGCAGACGATGATGATGGTCAAGACGATCGGCGGACTGGCCTGGGGCGCGCACCCAGAAGTCCGCAAAGCCCTGTTGATTCCCGTCTATGCTGGGGATCCGGGGACGTGGCGGGCATGAGGGAAGCGATGACAGGTCGACACACCAGCTTCACCGACGGCGCGCCGCTGGACCTGCAGGCGGACTACGTCGTGGTCGGCAGCGGCGCAGGCGGCGCGTCGGCGGCGATCGTCCTGGCAAGGGCCGGCTTTCGCGTCTGCCTCGTCGAGGCGGGCCCGTGGCGCGATCCCGAAGACTATCCCGCCAGTATGTACGGGACCATGCGCGACATGTTCGCGGACTGGGGCTCGCAAGTGGCGACCGGCGATTCGATCATCCCGGTGGTCCAGGCGCGCGTGGTCGGCGGGACCCCGGTGATCAACAGCGCTATCGTGGTGCGAACTCCAGGCGACGTGCTGCGGGAATGGCGCGACCAGCACGGCCTGGGCGACGTGTTCAACGAACGCAGCATCGGCGAGGTGCAGGACGGCATCGAACAGGAACTGCAGATCCAGCCGACCTCGATCATGGCGATGGGTCCGTCGGCCCATACGATGCTGAAGGCGCTAGATAAGTTGGGCCTCGAGGGCCATCCGACCCTGCGCAACGTCGCCCACTGCAAAGGCGCGATGCAATGCCTGCAGGGCTGCCGCAACCGCAACAAGCAAACAGCCAACATCTTGTGGATCCGCGAGATGATCGATCAGCGCGCGGGCGTGGTGCTCTCGTGTGCGCCCGTCACCAAGGTGCGGATCGAGCGAGGCGTGGCAGTGGGCGTGGAAGGTCGCTTTCTGCATCCAGTTTCCCGCGAGCATGGCGCGCACTTCAGCGTGCGGGCAACGCGTGGCGTGCTGGTGGCGGCCTCGGCGACGGGGACGGCCCCGCTGCTGCAGCGCAGCGGCGTGCAGTTGCCGTATCTCGGTCAGGGCTGGCGCGGCCACCCGGGCGCGGGCGTGGTCGGCGTGTACCCGCATCCGCAGGACATGCACCTGGGCGCGAGCCAGGGCGCGGCTTCGATCCAGCATCGCTTGGACGTCGGCATCAAGCTGGAGAACCTGTCGCTGCCCCTGGAGTTGTTCGCTGCTCGTGTCGGTGGCGCGGGACCTGGGCTGATGCACAAGCTGGAATCCTTTCGCCATTGCGCGATGTGGGTGACCGCCGTGCGAGCAGACGCTGTCGGCCGCATCCGGCGCAACTGGCTGGGTTACACGTCGCTTCACTACGTTCCTACCCAGCGTGACCTCGAACGCCTGCGCACCGGCACCAAACTGCTGGCGAAACTGCACTTCGAAATGGGCGCGACGTCGGTCTGGCCGGGCATCGCCGGGCTGCCGGCCGAACTGGGCCCGGATCGGCTGCATGTCCTCGACGCTGCGCCACTGCAGAACAAAGCTTGGACCTGGGTGCTTTCACACCTGTTCGGCGGCGCCGTTCTGGGCAACGACCCGCGCACCTCGGTCGTAGGCCCTGACCTGCAGGTGTGGGGCGTGCGCAACCTTCACGTCGTCGACGCTGCGGCAATTCCGACCACGCTGGGTGTAAACCCGCAGCACACGATCATGGCGATGGCGATGGTCACCGCGGAGCGGTTGGCCAACATCGACCTAGCCTTGGCGGCGGCGGCCTGAGCGAGCGCCACATTCTGCTGCGTTCGCGTTTGCCGCCCGGCAACGCTTCCGCAATGCTGCGGACACCCCTACAACTCGTCTTGCAGCAATCGGATTATGTTTCGATTTAGCAGGATTCGGCTGCATCGCGGCACTGGCAACCGGCATGTGACGATTTGCGCCTGCCCCGAATCACGATGGAAACCCGGCTTGCACCGATCGCGGGGAAAGTGTAGATCTGCATTTCGCTGGGAGGCGCAGCGTAGCCGTCGCTATGCCCCGCGGACGTTGCCGCAAGGTCGTCCGACGTTGGGAAGTCCGGATACGCTCAGGGGAAACGCCACCGACCGAACAACCAAATGCGGATGTTTCGGCGGAATATGCATCGCTCGAGAATGAGGCAGAAATGCAGTACGTCACTGGCCATGCCGTGAGCCAAAGCCGAACCGGGATGGCGAAAGCCAACAGCGTCTTGGCCTTTTGCCTCGCCAGCCTTCTGCTGAGCGCGGGTTGCGGCGACGACAGCGGCGCAGTCGTGGGACCGAAGCCGGTCGCGGCCGACGTCGAAGATGCCGGGCCTGACGTCAGCGTCACCGATGACACCAACATTGCCGGTCCGGACATTGTTCCCGACACCCTGGTCATCGACATCAGCGGCGGTGACGGCAAGGTGCTTTCGTGCCCGGGCACGGCGGGCGAGGCTGGCTGCCCGTGTACCTCGGTCGGTCAATGTGCGTCGGGTTATTGCATCGACACGCCGGCTGGACAGCAGTGCGCGGGCCTCTGCTCCGGCAACTGCGAGGACGCCTCGTTCAAGTGCGTCACGGTCACCGGCGCGGGCGGCGACACCTCCAACGTCTGCGTGCCCAAGTTCGGCAAGGTCTGCGACCCCTGCAACACCAATGCCGAATGCCAGGGAGTCGGCCACGGCACCGCGCGCTGCGTCGATCAGGGCGACAACGGCTCGTTCTGCGGCAACTCCTGCAGCGCGGACGGCGACTGCCCCGACGGCTACAGCTGTTCGGACGTCAAGGATGTCACCGGCGCCCCGGGCAAGCAGTGCATCGTGAAGGGCGGCGGAGTTTGCGGTTGCACCGAGGCGGCGATCAAGCTGCAACTTTCGACCAAGTGCTATTCTGTTGCGGGCGAAAACAAGTGCGAAGGCAAGCGCACCTGTCTGCCCGCCGGCGCGACCGGAGCCCCGGAGAAGGGCGGCCTGACCGCGTGCATCGCGCCCAAGCCGGCCGACGAGACCTGCGACGGCATCGACAACAACTGCAATGGCCAGATCGACGAGTCCACCTGCGAGGACAAGAACGCCTGCACGGACGATTCCTGCGCCGGCGCCGCTGGTTGCAAGAACGTGAACAACACCTCGAACTGTGACGATGGCACCGTTTGCACAACGACTGACGCCTGCAAGGACGGCAAGTGCCTGCCCGGTCCCGCCATCGATTGTGACGACAAGAATCCGTGCACCGCGGACACTTGCGACCTGGCCAAGGGCTGCACCCATACCAACGTCGACGGCCTGCTTTGCGACGCCGACAACAACGAGTGCACGCAGGGCGACGTCTGTCAGGGCGGTGCCTGCAAGGCTGGCACGGCCAAGGCCTGCGACGACGCCGACTCCTGCACCGCGGACAAGTGCGCGATCGAGAGCGGCAAGTGCACGTACTCCTTCCAGCCAGGCGGTCCCTGCAACGACGGCAACCTGTGCACCACGGGCGAGACCTGCATCATCGACACTTGCAAGGGCAGCAACGTCAGCTGTGACGACGCCAACTCTTGCACTGCGGACAGTTGCGACCCCAAGACTGGTTGCCAGCACGCTGCGGCCGCCGGTTCCTGTGACGACAAGAACGCTTGCACGAGTACGGACACCTGCAAGGACAGTGCCTGCGTCGGCGCGCCGATCGACGTCACCGCCACCTGCGACGACTTCAACCCGTGCACCGCGGACAGTTGCGACCCGGCCAAGGGCTGCGCGCACAAGAACAGCAACGGCATCCAGTGCGATGACGGCAACCTGTGCACGACCGGCGACAACTGCAAGGACGGCGCCTGCACGACCACGACCAACACCTGCGGCTGCACCGCGGACAAGGACTGCGACGGCAAGGGCGACGGCAACCTGTGCAACGGCCAGTTGTACTGCGACTTGTCCAAGCTGCCGTACCAGTGCGTGATCAAGGAGTCGACCAAGGTCAAGTGCGACGAATCGCTGAACGGACTGTGCCAGACCAATGCCTGCGACTCCGCGACCGGCAAGTGCAAGTTGAACAAGAAGCCCGAAGGCCTCTCGTGCGACGCCGACGGCTCGCTGTGCACGGTGGGCGACGCCTGCAAAGACGGCCTGTGCGTGCAGGGCTCGACGCAGCAGTGCAACGACAAGAACGCATGCACAGACGATAGCTGCGACCCGAAGCTGGGTTGCAAGTACACGCCGAACACCAACCCGTGCGACGCCGACGACAACTTGTGCACGGAGAACGACGCTTGCGCCAACGGCACCTGCGTCGCCGGCAAGCCCAAGGCCTGCGTGAGCGATGACCAGTGCCTCGATGGCAAGTGCAGCATCGTTGACGGCAAGTGCAAGTATCCGTTCAAGGAAGGCCTGCCGTGCAGCGATGGTAGTCCCTGCACGCTGGGCGACAAGTGCTCAGTGGACAAGTGCGTGGGTTCGGCCGCCAACTGCGACGACAACAACGCTTGCACCGGTGACAGCTGCGACCCGAAGATCGGCTGCGTGCACACCAACGTTTCGGCGGCCAACTGCACCGACGGCAACGCCTGCACCGAGAGCGACCAGTGTGTCGACGGCGCCTGCAAGGGCACGCTCAGCGACGCCAAGAAGTGCGACGACAACAACGTGTGCACCACCGATAGCTGCGACGTGGTCAAGGGTTGCGTGTACGCCTCCGCCGCCGGCAATTGCGACGACGGCAATCCCTGCACCCAGAGCGACGCGTGCAAGGCCGGCAAGTGTGAGTCCGGCACCAACACCTGCGCCTGTGGCCAGGACAGCGACTGTGCGGACGACGGCAACCTGTGCAATGGCGTCCAGTTCTGCAACAAGGCCAAGCTGCCGTACAAGTGCGAGGTCAACGCCGTCACGATCGTGGCCTGCGACACCACGATCAACGGTCCGTGCCAGAACAACGACTGCGTGGCCTCGACCGGCAAGTGCCTCGTGACCAAGCAGCCTGACGGCCTGGGCTGCGACGCGGATGGCAACGCCTGCACGCTTTCGGACGCTTGCCTCGGCGGCAAGTGCACGCCGGGCAAGGTCCAGGTTTGCGACGACAAGAATCCTTGCACTGACGACAGCTGCGACACCAAGAAGGGCTGCCTGTACGTGCCCAACACAGCGCCGTGCGACGCCGACAACAACGCCTGCAGCCAAAACGACACCTGCGCCTCGGGCAGTTGCGTCGCGGGCAAGCAGAAGGTCTGCGACGACAAAGAGGTTTGCACCGGTGACAGTTGCGACATCAAGACGGGCGACTGCAAGTACGCGCCGCTGACCAAGTCGTGCTCGGACGACAACGTCTGCACCACGCCGGACGCTTGCGGCACCAACGCCACCACGGGCACGTACACCTGCATCGCTGGCAAGGCTGCGACCTGCGACGACAGCAACCCGTGCACGACGGACAGTTGCGACCCGATCAAGGGCTGCACCAACGTCGTCGACGCGTCGGTGAAGGTCGCCTGCTACACGGGACCCGCCGGCACCAAGGGCAAGGGCGAATGCAAGGATGGCTCGCAACAGTGCGGCGCGGACGGCAAGCTCGGCGTTTGCCTCGGCCAGACTCTGCCTGCCTCGCCGGAACTGTGCAACGGCGTGGACGACACCTGCGATGGCACCATCGATGAAGGCTGCAAGCCCACGGGTTTCGCGGCGCGGTTGAGCAACGTCGCCGGTGGGGGCATCGGCACGAAGTACACCGCACGCTTCAACGTCGGGGCCAGCGCCGCCGTCGGCAGCACTGCGAGTACCAACAAGACCAATGCGAACGTGGGCTTCTACTTCTGGATCAAGAAGTTCTTCGGCCTGTAACACTTCTCGACGCAGGACGGCGTGGGGTTCACCCGCGAAGGAAGTACCCGATGCGAACGGTATGGCATTCGGCTCTAGATTCAATGGCGCGCTGGCAAGCTGCTGTCGTGGCGATCGGCCTGCTGTGTGCGCCCGGTGCGGTGCAAGCAGCGGTGCCGACGACGACATCGATCGAGGGCACGCTGTTCTCTTCGGGTGGCGGCCCGGCGGCGGACGGCAACTACAACGTCGTGTTCAGCATCTACAAGGATGCCAGCGGTGGCACGGCGGTGTACTCCGAAGGTCCGGTGGCGGTCGCGGTCAAGGGCGGCCTGTTCACCCACCAGATCGGCAGCAAGACCGCGCTGACGCCGGCGGCGCTGGCCGCTTTGCCGACCGCGTTCCTGGGCCTCAAGATCGACCAGGACGCCGAACTGCCGCGCCAGCCGATCAACTCCACGCCGTTCGCCTTGCGCGCCGGGGTGGCCGAGGGCGTGGACTGCACGGGCTGCATCGCCGAAAAGGCCTTGGACCCGAACATCCTCAAGGATTACACCAAGACCGCGGCGATGACCGCGGTGGCGAAGTCGGGCAACTACGCGGACCTGACCGGTGCGCCGACGATTCCGGTGGTTTCGGCGGCGGGCAAGTCGGGTAACTACGCGGACTTGCTGAACCTACCGACCCTGGCCAACGTCGCCAAGACCGGCAACTACGCCGACCTGATCGGCGCTCCGGTGCTGGGCAAGGTAGCGACGACCAACAAGTACGCGGACTTGACTGGACTGCCGACTCTGGCGGCGCTCAACACCGCGTGCGGCACCAACCTGGTGGTCAAGGGCATCAAGGCCGACGGTACGCTGGACTGCGCGACAGGCGGCGGCGGGCCGATCGAAGTGAAGAACCTGCCTGCGGACGGTATCGACGAGATCTCCAATGGCATGATCTTCAACCAGTTCAACGACACGTTCTCGGGCGCAACGGGCACCAAGATTCCGGACCAGAATCCGATCGGCATCTCGGACACGATCGTCTACCCGGATATCGGCCTGTCGCAGAAGCTGACGGTGACGCTCGACGTGTCCAACTCGGACATCAGCGGCCTGACCATCTCGCTGTTCGACCCGGCAGGCGTGGAGTACGTGTTGTACAAGAAGGGCGCCACCGGCACCGCGGTCAAGACCAGCTATCCCGCGCCGACCGCACCGGTGAGCGGCGATCTGGCGACTTGGATCGGCAAGAACCCCAAGGGCAAGTGGATTCTCAAGGTGGTGGACACGGCGTTCCTGAACAACACGGTCGACGGCGCGATCAACTCGTGGAGCATCACCAGCCAGACCTTGTCGAGCAAGAAGATCGCCGTGGCGGGCAACATGCTCGTCAGCGGCAATGCTACGGTCACAGGCGACGTGACCGGCGCCAACATCAGCACCTCGCGCGGGTATCGGCAGGTCGTTTGGGAAAATGACCAGTTGGACATGACATCCACCTCTTGGGCCACTGGCCGATCGATGGTCTACGCCAAGCAGCGCGCCGACACCGTTCTGATCATCGATCACACGGAAGGCTTCAATATTCGTGGCTACTACGGCTGGACAGGAGCTGGCTACCGCGTCCTGATCGACGGTGCGGAATGCACGGTGCCCGGACGCATCGAGCTTACCTTTGCGCACTATTCGCCCACGATCAACATCCACTCTGGCGACACGATCGCAACGCACGCAATTTGCAAGGCCACTACGGCCGGGCCGATTGGCGCTGGCAATCACACGATTCAGGCGCAGGGTCGACGCAGCTACGGCGATGGCAACGCCTGGGGGCCCTATTGGTCGTACAACCTCTCCAACGACGGCAATCGCATCGCGCGCCTGGGCGTCGGCGAAATCCAGGACAACCAATAAGTTCGGGGGGCTGGGACTCGGCGACGACCGCGGATATTTTGCGACGAGGGATAGAGCCAGACTTGCGGTGACGCCGCATGAGGAAGATTGATGCGATTGGCATGGCACAAAGCTCGTTTGGGTAGCGCGCGTCTCAAGGCGGCTTGCGTGGCGCTCGGCCTGATGGCTGTGCCTTGCGCGGCCCAGGCGGCGGTGCCGACGACGACCTCGATCGAGGGCACGCTGTTCTCGTCGGGCGGCGGACCAGCGGCGGATGGCAACTACAACGTCGTGTTCAGCATCTACAAGGATGCGAGCGGCGGCGCAGCAGTGTACTCCGAAGGTCCGGTGGCGGTCGCGCTCAAGGGTGGTCTGTTCACCTACCAGATCGGCAGCAAGACCGCGCTGACGGCTACGACGCTGGCCGGGCTGCCGACGGCGTTCCTCGGCGTCAAGATCGATCAGGACGCCGAACTGCCGCGCCAGCCGATCAACTCCACGCCGTTCTCCTTGCGCGCCGGGGTGGCCGAAGGCGTGGACTGCACGGGTTGCGTCGCCGAAAAGGCGCTGGACCCGAACATCCTCAAGGATTACACGAAGACCGCGGCGATGACGGCGGTGGCGAAGTCGGGCAACTACGCGGACCTGATCGGTGCGCCTTCGATACCGGTGGTCTCGGCGGCGGGCAAGTCTGGCAACTACGCGGACCTGCTGAATCTGCCGACCCTGGCCAACGTCGCCAAGACCGGCAACTACGCCGATCTGATCGGCGCTCCGGCGCTGGGCAAAGTGGCTACGACCAACAAGTACGCGGACTTGACTGGACTGCCGACTCTGGCGGCGATCAACACCGCGTGCGGCACCAACCTGGTGGTCAAGGGCATCAAGGCCGACGGCACGCTGGACTGCGCGGCCGGCGGCGGCGGACCGGTCGAGGTCAAAAACCTGCCAGCGGATGGTATTGACGAGATCTCCAACGGCTTGATCTTCAATCAGTTCAACGACACGTTCTCGGGCGCTGCCGGCACCAAGATTCTGGACAACAGCCCGATCGGCGTCTCCGACACCATCGACTACCCGGATATCGGCCTGTCGCAAAAGTTGACGGTCACATTGGACATCAGCAACTCGGATATCAGCACGCTGACCATCTCGCTGTTCGATCCGGCGGGCGTCGAGTACGTGCTCTACAAGAAGGGCGCGTCCGGCACGGCGGTGAAGACCAGCTACCCGTCGCCGACGACCCCGGTGAGCGGCGATCTGACGACCTGGGTGGGCAAGAACCCCAAGGGCAAGTGGATTCTCAAGGTCGTCGACACCGGGTACCTGAACAACGGCGTCGATGGCGCGATCAACTCGTGGAGCATCACCAGCCAGACCTTGTCGAGCAAGAAGATCGCGGTGGCGGGCAACATGCTCGTCGCCGGCACCCTGGCCGTGACCGGTGCTACCTCCCTGACCGGTGGCGTCAACGGCGCGGTCGTCGCGACGGGCGTGATCACCGGCAAGAACGTGGGCAAGTGGGTCCGTGCCGCGGGCGGTGGCACCTATTGCGCCGGCAGTTACCAGGACATCGCGGGACTCTCCGTCACGGTGACTACCAACGGCAACCAACTGCGGATCACCGGCGACGTGCCGGTGTACTACGGTTCGCATTCGGCATTGCGCGCGACGCTTGACGGCAACTACGCTGGAAAATTGGGCGGTTACGATTGGGGCTATTCGTGGCAGGACGGCTTGCAGTGCACGAGCTGCGGCGGTTGCGGCAACTGGACCAACCTGCGCTATGACAGGATTTTCGACAAGATCCCCGCCGGCACTCACGTCATCAAGTTGCAGGTCTACACCGATGGCGCTTGCGCTTCGTGCGGACTCGTCGTCGGCAACGGATCGATGCACGGGTTCCTGGCCGTGCAAGAACTGCTGAATTAGCCTACGGGAATAGAGACGCGGCTGATACCGCATGAGGAACCATCGATGCGATTGGCATGGCACAAGACTCAGATTGGCAGCGCGCGTTTCAAGGCGGCTTTCGTGGCTCTCGGCCTGATGGCGGCGCCTTGCGCGGT
>CAYHHL010000070.1:0-18122 GCA_964356325.1 uncultured Enterobacteriaceae bacterium
GTTCGAGCGTAGGTTACGGCTCCTGCTAGCGATTCCGGCTCCGGCCGCGGTTCCGGTTCCGGCCACGGCTCCGGCGCCGGGTTCCGGCCACGGCCCCGGCTCGGGTCGTCACTGGGATCTTGAGACCTCCGTTCCCCACGGCGACCGGCAACCACGTCACCGCTCGCCTTGCATGCGCATAGCCGTGCGTGTACTTTGTGCGCATGACGTACGAGCCCACCGCAGCCACGTTCGAGCCGCGCCCGAGGCGCAAGTCCACCAACCTCACGGTCGACAGTGAATTGCTGCGCCAGGCCAAGGAGTTGGACATTCCGCTTTCGCGCACGTTCGAGGAAGCGCTGGCACGCAAGGTTGCCGAAGAGCGACAAAAACGGTGGCAGCAGGCCAACGCCGATGCGTTTGACGCCATCGAGCGGCGCATCGAGCGCGACGGCCTGTGGAGCGACGGCAGGCGCCTGTTCTGATGGCGCAATTCGACGTCCACCGCGACCCGCACGGCGGCGCCGACCAGCCGTACTTGCTCGATGTGCAAAGCGATCTCCTGCAACGGCTGCCCACGCGCGTCGTCGTGCCGCTGGTGCGCCAGGGCGCCCGTGCGAGCGAGACGCTGCCGGTCCTGACGCCGGTGTTCGACATCCAGGGCGAGCTGTTCCAGATGGTCACCTACGAACTGGCCGCGATTCGCCGACGCGACCTGGGGCAGATCGTTGCGCAAGTTCGCGACCGGCGGGTGGAAATCGTGGCGGCGTTGGACCTGCTGCTCACTGGGGCGTGAAGCGGCGACGCCGGACCGGGCGAGCGAGGTGCAGGTCAGCGCAACGGTCGCAGCACCGCCACGGCGTGATGGCGCGGCCCGGGCACTTCGCGCGTCGCCGCCACCTGCCAGCCAACCTGGGTCAGCGTCGCCGCCAGCGCCGGACCGGGACCTTGGCCGTGCAGCGCGACGACTCCCGTACTGTTCAACAGTTGCCGCGCGCGCGACAGCCACTGCGGCGCCGGCCAGACCGCGCGCGCCGTCGCCAGTTCGAACGAGGGGCCCAGCGCCGCGGCGTGCAGGCTCTTGCCGATGACCTGCAGGTGCTCCAGGCCCATCGCGTCCGCCGCCTCGCGGATGAAGACATGGCGCAGCGCGCGCGGTTCGACGGCCAGCACGCGCGTCCCCGGCCAGCACAGCGCCAACGTCAGCGCTTCGAGCCCGGCACCGGCGCCGACATCGACTGTTGTTTCAGGAATATGTCCCAGGGCTTGCTCGGTCGCCGCCGCCACTGCCAGCGCCTCGGCGACGTGTTCCAGCAGTGCTGCCGGCGACGCGTCGCCCACCAGGTTGGTACGCAGGTTCGCCGCCGCCAAGACATCCGCCAAGCGCTGCAGCGGTTCACGCCACGCCAGTTCGCAGCGCAGCCCGGCCTGGGTGCAGTCCTGATGGAAGTGCTCGAACGCAGGGGCAAACGTCATGTCAGGGCGCCACCGGAGGTCCGCCGTCCGGAGCGCCACCTTGCTTCATGCGTTCGATTTCGGCTTCGGCCGTCGTGATCGCCAGGTCGACCGCCGCCTTCAGTTTGCCGCCCAACTCGCCAGGAGTCTTGGCCAACCGGTCCCGCAGCGCCACCGCGTCGGCTTTGCGCCCCGAAGCCGTGTAGATCATGGCCAAAGCCGTCGCGCCCTCGACTTCCGGCGCCGTCTTCATCGCCTCTTCCAGCACCGCCGCGGCCGCTTCGGCATCGCCGACCTGCAGGTACACATTGGCGAGTTCGGACGGCTTCAACAGCTTCTGGTCCAACAGCTTCTTGCCGACCGCCTTGGCCTTGTCCTTTTGCCCCGCGACCTCGTAGGCCATCAACAGCAGACCTTGCGAATCGCGGTCGTCCGGGGTCTTGGCGACCATCGGCTCCAACTGCGCGATGGCCTTGTCGGGCTGACGCACCTGCAGGTACAACTGCGCTTGCAGCAAGGTCATCCGCACGCCGTCCGGGCCCTGGCGCAAGGGTTCCAGCGCGGCGATGGCTTCTTCCACCTTACCCGCCTGACGCAGAAGATCCGCGCGCATCAACGCCAGTTGCCGGTTCATCGGGTTCAACTTGAAGGCGGCGTCCACCGTGTCCAGCGCCTTTTGCTTCTGGTCCGCCGCCATGTACGCGGTCACCAGCGCGGTCACATAGCGTTCGTCGTCCGGGGTCAACCCCAAGCCTTCCAGCACCTTGATCGACTCGTCCAGCTTCTTCTGACTGCGCAGGATGTCGGCCAGCACCAGCGCCGACTCGAGGTCCTTGTTCAGCGCCACGCCTTCACGCAACAGCTTCTCAGCGCCCGCCTCGTCCTTGTCCAACAGCAGCAGTTGCGCCAGACCGGCCCGCGCGCCCAGGACATTCGGCTCTAGTTGCAGGGCCTTCTCGAACAGGGCCTTGGCCTCGGCCTTTTGCGCCGGCTTCTGGGCGTCCGGCACCGACTGGATGCGTTGAGCCGTCAGGATGCCTTTGGTCACCAGGGCTTCGGGCAGATCCGGGTGCGACTTCAGCACTTCCTCGACGCGCTGCAAGGCCTTGACCGGCTGTTCGAGCGCCACCGCCACTTCGGCCAGGAACAGGCGCGCCAGGGGGTCGTCCTGTTTGGCCAACGCCTGCTCGCACTTGGGCACGCCGAGGTCCGCCAGACCCTGGTCCAGTTCAGCCACGCCTTTGGCGAACAGCGCCGCGGCGTCATGGGGCAGCAGCGCATCAGCCGTGTTCAAGTCCTCGTTCAATAGGGTAAAATCACCCCGGATGCGTTCACCGTGCGCGCGCAGGACCAGCCACCAAACGGTCGCTTGTGCCACGCTCAGCGGCATCGGCTTCTGCATGGCCGCGGTCGCGAACGGCTCGATGATCTTGGCCTTGCTGCGCACGCCGACGCGGGTCCGGCTCAACAGCAGCGGCGTCTGCACGCCCGCAGTTTCCACAACGAGTTCAGCAGGTTCACCGCGCGCTTCCAGCGCCGCCTTGGCCAGGAACGCCACTTCGATCGCGTGGACGGGATGGCCCTTGCCCGCGGCGATTTCGCCCCACAGCGCAGCGGTCGGCAGCACGGGACTGCGCCGGCGCACCACGGGCGAGACCTGCTCGAGCTTGCCGGGACCGACCCAGGCCTTGAGCCACGCGTCGACATCCGGGGCAGCCTTGGCAGCAGCGGTCAGGGCCGCGTCCGTCACGCCCGGCGGGATCGCGCGATCCCCTTTCAGTCCCGCGGTCTTGAAGGCCGTGGCCGTCGATCCGGCAGGCGCGCCCGGCCCGCCCGGCTGGCCGCCGGGCACACCGCCCGCCGCAGACGCCGCCGGTGCCGGCTTGTGGGTCTGCATCCACACGCCGCCCCCGATCACCGCGGCGAGCACGACGCCGGCGCCGATGAGAACGCCTTTGCCTTTCGCCGGTTGAGCAGCAGGAACCGCCTGGGGCGCGGCGTCCAGCGTCCGGTGGCATTGCGGGCAGCGCGGATCGGCAGCGGACGCGGGATCGACGACGGCGTCACACGAGGGGCAAAAAAGCTTCATGGCAAGACCTGGAGCCCGGGACCACCGGAGGGCGCGCATGGTGCCACGGCGGCAAGGGGTTGCAAACCCGCGCGGCTACCTGTGCCTGACCAAGGCACCTGGATCGTCGGTGATGATCGCGTCCACGCCGGCCTGCAGCATCGCCTCCCACTGCTTGGGCGCGTTGACGGTCCAGGTCCAGACTTGCCAGCCCGAGGCCCGCCAACGCGCCAGGCGGTCAGGATTCACCAGATTGTGCGCAGGGTTGACCGAAGCCAGGACAATCCCCGGCTGGTGTGCGAGATCCTGGGCGTCCGGGGCCGGCTGCTCCGCAGCGAGCGCCCACCAATCGCACGGCGGCCGAGCGTCGATGAGCGCCGCCAGGGCCAGCCCCGCGCCACCGTCGTGCAGTCGCTGCAAGGGCGCGCGCTGGAACGACGAGACCAGATACCGCGTCATGTCCTGACCTTCGACCCGGCGCGCGAACGCCTCGGCCAGTCGCACGCCAGTGCCCGCCGCCGGATCGACCTTCAGTTCGACGTTGCAGGTGGCCTTGCGCGCATCCAACAGTTCCAGCACCTCGTCCAGGTGCGCGACGGGCTGGTCGGCCAGGCCCGGCAGGCGCAGGCGCAGCGCTCGCACTTCACGCCAAGGCAGCGCCGTGACTCGGCCTTCGCAGTGCGCGACCCGGCGCAAGTCGTCGTCGTGGAACAGGACCAACTCGCCGTCTGACGTCTGCTGCACGTCGAACTCGACCCCGTGCGCGCCTTCCGCCAGGGCAATCCGTATCGATTCCAGGGTATTCTCGATCGCCAGACGGCGCGCACCGCGATGGCCGATGATGAGCGTGGCGCTGGATTGGCTCGGCACGACCTAGGCCCGACCCGAGTCGAAGGTCAGGAGGTCGGTCTGCAGCATCAGGACCAGCACGTGCAGCAAGGCCAGTCGTTGCGGGCGGTTGCTGAAGCACTCCTCATAGGCCGCGCGCGCCGTGTTGTGCGCCAGCAGCATGCCCAACGCCTTGGACTCGCGCGCCTGCAACCGCAACGTACCCACCGAAATCAGCGGGTTGCGGGTACGGTACAGGGGCTTGTCGAGCTTGTCGGCGAACAGCGGTTCGAGCACGGACAGCGGCACCCGTTCGCGCACGCCCTCGGCCAGCACCGTCATCGGATCGATGTCGAGCGGCACGATGTCGCCCGGCGGCGTCGCATCCGGATAGTAGGCGTAGGTGCCCGAATCCCAACCGAAGGCGTCGATGAACTTGGCGCGCAACTGGCGTTCCAGCACCTGATACAGTTGGAACGGCTTGATGAGGTTCAGGCCGATCAGCAGATCGCCCAGCCGCCCACCGGTCGACCGCGCGCGCGCCATGGCCATGTCGATGTCGGCCTGGCTGATGAAGCCATTGGCGACCATGAACGGCCCGAGCAATTCCGCGTGCTGGTTGGACGCGATGTACTGCGTGCGACCGCGGCGAAAATACACGGACTTCACGACATCGCCGCGTCGGAGTTCCAGGCAGCCCGATGAGCGATCGGCGTACATCCGGTAGATGAGGCGCACGAACGTCCAGTGCGAAAGCGGGCCCTGCAAGGTCGGCGTGCCCGGCCCCGCGGCCATCTGGCGCACCACGACCTGCAGCCGCTGTACGGAGCGAATCGCCTGGAACGGCCCGTCGTTCACGCTCACGAAGTCGTCCGCGCTGGCCGTTCGCGACCGCAGCATGGCTTCGAGGTTGCCCTGATCCAGCGGGCCGAACTCCTGTCCGTCGCCAGTGCGCAAGCGGAACGCTGGCGGAGGCGTCGCCTTCGCCAGAGCCGCCACCGTGTAGCTTGCCGGCTCGCGCACCGCTGGTTCGAAGCCCAGCGCACTGGCACGATCGCGCGGCAGCGGCTCGATATCGAGCTCGCCTTCGGTGATCAGGCTCGAGGCCGGCGCGGGAGGTCCGGGCGAAATCGGCGTGGGCATGGCGACACCAGCCTGGCCATTCACGCGGGGAATCGGTACAGTTCCGCGTACTTCAATCGGCACAGTGCGCGACGGGCGGTTGGGCACCGTCAGCACCGGCGGTTCCGGCGGCGCCCGTTCACCCGAGGGCGATCCGGTGCCGAGCGCCTGCAAGCCCGAAGGCTGCATCGTCCCCGCGGCCGGCGTGCGCAGACCCGGCACGACAGTGCCCAGGCCCGGCGTGCGCAATCCCGCGTCCGCTCCCGGTTCGCCGCGTTTTTCCGCAATCTTGTCGCGGATCTTCTTCATGTCATCTGGGGAGAACGACAGAGAGGCGGAGCTCGGCACGTAGTTCGTTTGCGAGGCAGGCACGTAGTTCGGCTGCGACACCGGCGGGGGCACGACTGGATGCGAACCCGAGGCAGGCGTTCCGGAAAGCACCCGCTGAGGCTTGGTCGGCGGCGGCGGCTCGGGCGGCAGGGCCGGGGCCAGCATCGAGGGATCGAACAGCTTGTTGAGGAAGCCCGACAGCATCGTGTTGGAGACCTGCTGCTTGCCCTCGAACAGCAGCTTGACGATGTCGTCGTGCATCGCCATCGCGGTTGGATAGCGCTCAGCCACGTCGCGGGACAGCGAACGGCGCAAGATGTTGCGCACGCCCTCGTCGATGTACGAGTGCTTCTTGAACTTGTGCTCGAGACGGGCGTCGCGGGTGTTGACCAGCGTCTCGAGGTCGGTCTTGGCCAGGAACAGGCGCTTCAAGGTCAGCGATTCGTACAGGATGATGCCGAGGCTGAAGATGTCGCTGCGGTGGTCGAACGGCTGGCCGGTGACCTGCTCGGGGCTCATGTAGCCCAGCTTGCCCTTCAGGACGCCGGAACGTGTCGCGGATTCCGAGGGTTGCCCGCCGGGAGTAGCCCGCGCGACGCCGAAGTCCATGACCTTGACTTCGCCCGCCTCGCTGACGATGACGTTGGATGGTGAGACGTCGCGGTGGATGATGTGCAGTGGCCGGCCGTAGTGATCGCGGGCGTTGTGTGCGTAATGCAAGCCCTTTGCCACTTCGGCTGCGACGAACAGGCACAACTCTTGCGGGATGCGCATGCCGACCTGGGTCGCCCGGCTGAGCACCTTGAACAGGTCGGGGCCGGCGACGTACTCCATCGCGATGTAGTAGTGGCCCTCGATCTCGCCGTTCTCATAGGTCTGAACGATATTGGTGTGTTGCAGGACGGCGCAGAGGCGCGCTTCGGCCAGCAGCATGTCGATGAAGGTCTTGTTCTGGGCGAAAGCGGGCAGGATCTTCTTGACGACCAAGATCTTCTCGAAGCCGCCGACGCCGGCCACACGGGCACGCCAGACCTCGGCCATGCCGCCGATGCCGATACGGTCGAGAAGGTCGAATCGTCCGAACATGGTGCCCAAGCCCGCTACTCCCGTCGCTGCAAATCAGCGCTGGCCCCTTGGGCCCTTGGATTCCTAGTGCTTCTCCAACTCGTCCGCGAAAGCGTTGCCTGCTTCACACGCCTGCAGATCCACGGCCTTCGGGGCTTGCGCCACTGCCCGAAGCTTCTTGCACAGCGCGTCGGCCTGCCCGGTGCGCGCACAGGTCCGGTCCGCCAGCTTCACGCACGGGTCGCTGCAACCCGCCAGCCCGACCAAGCATAGTCCCCCGAGCCAGGTCTTCCCGAACGGAAACGCCGGCTTCACACGCCCTCCCGTCGCTGACTCACCGCGTCGCCGTCGAGCGCCACCGGCAGCCATTCGACGATTTCGAGCCCATAGCCAGACACGGCGCGCAACCGCATGGGTTGATTGGTCATCACCCGCAGCTTGCACAAGCCTATCTCGCGAAGGATCTGCGCGCCTACGCCGAACTCCTTGAAGTCCATGGACGCCCCGCGCGACTCAAGCGGCGGCCAGGCCTTGCCCGCACTGCGCTCGACGTAGGCCTGCAGCACGTTCGCCAGCGCCGCGCCCTCGCGATCGACGTCCAGGTACAGCACCACGCCCTTGCCTTCGCGCGCGATCATCTCCATGGCCGCAGCCAAGGTGCGCCGCCCGCTCGACAGCGCGAAACCAAAGGCATCGGATAGCAGATTGCCGCGGTGGACGCGCACCAGGGTCGGCTCGGGTCCGACGTCGCCGTAGATCAGGGCCGCGTGCGCGCCGCCGTCGACCAGCGAGCGGAAGATGGCGATGCGGAACAGTCCGAAATCCGTGCGAAGATCGCTTTCCGCCTCGCGCACCACCAGCGGTTCGGACTGCAAGCGGTGCTCGATCAGGTCGGCCACGGTCACGACCTTGATGTCGAAACGGCGGCCCAGGTCCAGCAAGCTCGGCAGCCGCGCCATCGTCCCGTCGGGTTCCATGACCTCGCAGATGACACCAGCGGAGGTCAGGCCGGCAAGTCGCGACAAGTCCACGGATCCTTCGGTCTGACCGGCCCGCACCAGGACGCCGCCGGTCCGCGCGCGCAGAGGGAACACATGGCCCGGGACCGCAAAGTCCTGAGGCGTGACGCCAGGTTCGATGGCCTTGAGGATGGTGTGCGCGCGGTTGCGGGCCGAGATGCCGGAACCCTTGCAGTCCACCGCGTCGATGCTGACGGTAAAGGCAGTGCCCAGGCGGGCTTCGTTCTGCGGCGCCATCGGGCCCAGTTCGAGCCGGTCAATCAGCGTGCCGTCCATCGCGAGGCAAATGAGCCCGCGGCCGTGCTCGGCCATGAAGGCGATGATCTCGGGGGTGACCTTGTCCGCCGCGACGACCAGATCACCTTCATTTTCACGGTCTTCGTCGTCGACGAGAATGACCATGCGTCCGGCAGCGATATCGGCGATCGCCTGCTGGATGGGCGCGATCGCGGGCGTTTCGGTGGCGGGCTGGTCTACGGAAGGGGCCATACGCGAGGGCTCCTGCGCGGCTGGGGGACGCGGCAGGCGGCGAGTGTCGCATACATCAGTGGTGGCGTCGAACGTTGGAATGCGATTCGCACGACCGAAAGCGAATCCGCCTACGCATCGAAGGGGCGAACTGGGCGTGCGCCGAACGGTCTCTGCGCCGCCGCCGCGTACACCTCTGCGGCGGGACGGGCAATCCGGCGGGTGCGCACTTGCACGCCAGCCGGGGTACCCTCGGTCGCGGCGCTCAGCGCGGCCTCGACGTCGTACTGTTCACCGGTGAACGCGGCGTGGCCCTGCCCGGCCAGCTCGGTCGCCAGGCGCAGGCGAGTCAACCGCACCGGCGCGGACTTGAGCGCGCGATCCACCGCGGCCAGCGTGCCAAGTACGGTATGGCATTGCAGAAGTCCCATCGACTCTTCGGCGACCTGGGTCTCGCTCGCCGGCAGCAGTTCGCCCTCGAGCGCGCCGCGCAGGCCTTGGTGCGCCTGGGGCAACAGCAGGGATTCCGCGACGTCGGCGCCCGCTTCGGCCAAGGCTCGCTGCAGCGCGGACTCGACCGAGGACAGATCACCTGAGAACAGCACGAGAAACCGCGATGGATCGATGTCGCCCGCGAACAGGATCTCGACCGTTGCTTCCTTGCACAGGGCATCCAGCGCGCACAGTCCGGCCGGCACGTCGACGAGTTCGAGACCCGCGAGCGGCGCCCACGTCTGCAACCGCCTGCTGGGATCCAGAACCGCCATGCGTTACACGATCCGGAAGAAGCCGCTGAGAGTGCAGCGCCTTTGCTTGGTCCAGGTGCGTGCGTTGGTCAGGCCTTCGCCCGTGGTGCCGGCGATCGTCCAAGCCGTGTAGCCTTCGCCGCGCATGCCCAGTCCCGCGAACGATGGCGCATTCTTCACGAAAATCGAGGTGTTGACCGCGCGGGCCATGACGTCCAGCCGATCGATCGCCATCGAGTGCATCGTCGCCGTGTGCAAGAAGCCGTGCTCGACCCGCACCGCCGCCGCGACCGCTTCCTCCCAGTCGGGCACGCGGAAGAAGCCGAGCACGGGCATCAGCATCTCGAGTTGCACGAACGGATGGTCCTCGGTCACTTCGGCAAAGGCGATGCGCGGATCGCCCGAGACCTGGATGCCGGCGTCGCGCAAGATGACTGCCGCGTCCTTGCCGACGTACTTGCGATTCACGTGGCCGTCGATGATCAGCAACTTGTACAGCGCGTCGAGCTCGCGATCCTTGACCTCGTAGGCGCCCGCCGCGACCAGTTCGCGCTTGAGCTGATCGGCGATCGAGGCGACGGCGATGATCTCCTTCTCCACGATGCAAACGATGTTGTTGTCCAGACTTGCGCCGTC
The DNA here is from genome assembly GCA_964356325.1 of uncultured Enterobacteriaceae bacterium. Lineage (GTDB taxonomy): Bacteria > Myxococcota_A > UBA9042 > UBA9042 > UBA9042 > CAYHHL01. The sequence continues at coordinate 9,717 of CAYHHL010000070.1, forward strand.
GATGATGTTGCGCGCCGCCTGCTTCAGGTTGGCCGTCTCGTCCACCACCGCCGGCGGATTGCCCGGTCCCGCACACACCGCGCGCTTGCCCGAATTCAGCGCCGCCTTGACCACCGGACCGCCGCCCGTCACCGCGATCAGGCGAATGCCCGGGTGCTTCATCACCGCGTTGGCCGAATCAATCGTCGGTTCGGTGATCATCGTCATCAGGTTGTCGGGCGCTCCGGCTTCCACGCAGGCCTTGTTCAGCGCCTGGACGTACCACGCGAGCGTCCGCTTGGCGCTCGGGTGGACGTTGAACACCACGGTATTGCCGCCCGCGATCATGGAGATGGCGTTGTTCAGGATCGTCTCGGTGGCGTTGGTGGTCGGCGTGATGCTGCCGATGACCCCCAGGGGCCCGTACTCGTCCAGCGTCAGGCCGAAATCGCCGGATTGCGCGGACGGCATCAGGATTTCCATGCCCGGCGTCTTGTTCGCCACCAGCCGGTTCTTCTCGATCTTGTCGGCGATGCGGCCCAGGCCGGTTTCCTCGACCGTGCGTTTGGCCATTTCCTCGAGGTTGGCCAGCGTCCAGCGGCGCATGTTCTCGATCGCGCGCTGGCGAACGTGTACGGGAACTTTGTGCAATTGATCGTAGGCGTCGCGCGCGGCCTGCACGGCGTCGTCGATCTGCTCGAACAAGCCGTTGCGTCCAGTGAAGTGCTTGGGCGCGCGCACCATCCCGTCCGAACCCGACGTTCGTCCTGCCTGCCCCGGCACCTGCAGGCGTTTGACGACCTCGGCGACGATCGCGTTGATGCGGGCTTCATCCATCATGGCGGTCATTGGCTAGCCTCCGGGCCTCGCGCGCCTCAGCCCTGGGAATCTTTCGAGAACACCACGTCGCCGTCCGCCGTCACGGTGTCGACGATCGCCATGATCACGTGATCGACGGGCCGATCCTTGGTCACCGATGTCAAGCGCGCGCTCGAACCTGCGGCAAACAGGACGACTTCGCCCTCACCTGAGCCGACAGCGTCGATCGCGACGATGACCTTGCCGGTCGCCAGCCACTGCCCACCGGCCTGCTTCGGGGCTTCCAGTTCACGCACGAGTAGCATGCGCAAGCCTTGGAGTTCCGGCTCTTTCTTGGTGGCGACCACCGTGCCGACGACCTTGCCGAGCAGCATGTCAGACCTCCCGCTTCATCGTGGCAGCACTTAGCCTGGCCAAGGAGCGCGCCTCGAAACTGTCCCGCAAATTCGGCGAGCCCATCGCTTGCACGCTGGGTTCGCCGAGTTTGCGCTGTGCTTTCGACTACGGAGCCTTGGTGTCGTTCTTCGCCTGGCCACGGCCGAGCGGCAACACGCTGTCGACGTTGGCGTGCGGGCGCGGGATCACGTGCACGGACACGAGTTCACCCACGCGTTCGGCCTGGCGGGCGCCGGCTTCGGTCGCAGCTTTCACCGCCGCGACGTCACCGCGCACGATCACGGTGACGTAGCCGCCGCCGATCTTCTCGTAGCCGACGAGTTCGACCTTGGCGGCCTTGACCATCGCGTCTGCTGCTTCGACGAGGCCGATGAAACCACGGCATTCGATCATTCCCAGAGCGTCCATTTTATCCTCGGTGTTGCAAGCAACCAATGTTGCTACCGCGCGATCTTGCGGTAGGTCCAGTTTCGTTCGGGCCTGTCACGCTGACGTTACTTCGATTCCTTGGAAACTCCGGTCACGCCCTCGATGGCGGCGATCGCGGCGGCACGGGCCGAGTCGATCTCGCTTTCGCTGCCGGACATCCACAACCGTCCGAACGCGCCGAAGGGACGCACCTCGACCAGCTTGATGTTCGCGGCCTTCTCGGCCTCGTTGGCGGCGTAGGCGACGTAACCAGCGGGTTCGGTCTCGAGGATGAACAAGCTGTCGCCCGGCAGGATCATCATGCCCGAGCTGTCCCGGTTGATGATCTGCGCCTGATACGGCTCGATCGCGCGAATGACCTGATTGGTGGCGATACGCGGCTTCATGCGCTGCGCTTCGTCGATGCCGAGGTCCTTGAGGATGGCCACGCCCGCGCTGCGCACCGCGCCCTGATCGTTGTCGTGCACTTCCAACAAGCCGAAAGCGCGCTCGACCACTTGGATCGCGGGCGCGACGGTGGTGGCTTTCAGCGCGACGTCGGTGACGCGGTTGACCGCGATGCCGGGGGCGATCTCCACGAACAAACTGGCCATGCCGGGCAGAGGCAGGAAGCCTCGGGCGGTCTTGCCAATGAACGAGGCAAGCTGCGGCTGCAGGCTGTCGAGGACGATGAACGTGCGCAGGGCAATGGCCATCGGCGGGTCTTCCTGGTGAATGCCCTGCTCGGCAGGGCGACAAGTCAGGCTCGGGCGGGTCGCGAAACTGCAGGCGTCTGCGCTGCGGGGCCGAGTTGTAGCCGAACCGACGTGCGGACGCCAGCCCCCGCACGTTCGCGTTCGAGGTCACGGCAAAGAGAGGCGGATCTCGAGCGCGGAACCGGTGCGGGCGCGCTGGCGCTCGGAGGCGAAGTTGTGAGAAAATGTGCGGCCTACCGCGCTCGGAGCAAGCCGTGCTTGACGGTCCTGGGCGCGGGAGTTAGCAACCTCTAGTACGGAGGCGACGGCCCATGGTTTCTTGCCCCCGTTGCGGACGGGCGAACGAAGGAAAGTACCGGTTCTGTCTTGGCTGCGGTGCAGTCTTGCCAGCCGCCGAAGCACGTCCGGCGTCCACCGCGTTGCCCCCGTCGATTCCAGCTGTGCGTCCGCCGCCTCAAGCAGCTCCGCCGCCGCCGCCGGCTGCAGTCTCGCGATCGGCCGATGGACCGCCCTCCATTCCACCGCCGCCTGCCTCGCCCGCGCCGGTTTCACTGGCCGCCGAAGCGCCCACGCCGTCGGTTCCGCCCTCGCTGGCTGCCTCGATGGGCAAGCTGCCGCTGCCGCCCTCCGACGACTTGATGGTGACGCTTCCGCTGACGTTGCCGCCGCGATCTAGCCTTCCTTCCGCGCAGTTACCGCCCCGACGCGAACATCCTTCTCCTCCGGCTGGGGTGCCATGGCCGCGGGCCACGGCCGCGGTTCCGGCGTTTCGGCCGCGCGAAGCCGAGCCAGCGCCCAGGGTTGCGCCGATGCCCGAGCCGGAGCCCGTGCGAATGCCGGTGGGCGATCTCGAAGGCGGGACGATCCGCCGGGTGCCCAGGCCGCCGCCGCGCGGTCACGAAGCGCCTCCGATCGCGCCGGTTCGTGCCGCGACGCCCTTGGCTCAGCCGTCGGCATTGACTCGCCTGGCTCGCTCGACGGCCGTTCCGCCGCCGCCCGCCCAACAACCCGTGGATATCGCACCGCCCGCCGTGGCGTCAGTGCCAGGTCCGGCCTTCAGCGGCCCGCACGTCCCCGCGCCGCCGCCGCCCGCGCAACCGCCTTGCGATCAATGCGGAACGCCGGTCGCACCCAGCCACACGTTTTGCGGTCAGTGCGGCGCGCCCAACGTCCACCACACGCCGACGCTGTCGATGCCCCAGGCGGCACTCAAGAACGAGCGGCTCGGCTTCATCGCGCTGATCGACGACAGTGGCGCGGAATCGCTACAGTTTCCGTTGGTTGCGGGTGCGAATCGCATCGGTCGCGGCGACGACTGCCAGTTGCGCTTCCCGGACGACGGCTTCCTGGCCAAGACGCATTGCGTGCTCGAGGTCGAGTCCGGCCACTTCGTCCTGAAACCCATGGATTTCTCCAACGGTACCTACCTGCGCATCACGACTCCGGTCGAGATCCACCACGGCGACTTGCTGCGGGTCGGCCAGGAAGTGCTGCGCTTCGAACGCGTCGATCGGCTGACTCCGGAATCGACCGGGACGACTGGCGGCGCGGATTCCCACCCGGAAGTCGTGGGTTGGCCGATTCCACGTGGCGTCTGGGGGCGGCTGTGTCAGATGGGACTGGGTCGCCAGGTGGCCAATGCCTATCTGCTGCAGAACCCCGACGTGTTCCTGGGCCGGGAACGCGGCGACATCCTGTTTCCGAAAGACGGCTTCGTTTCCGGCTCGCATTCGGTGATCAGCGATCGCAACGGTCGCGCCTTCCTGAAGGATCTCGGCAGCTCCAACGGCACGTTCCTGCGAATCAAGCAAGACACGCCGCTGCGCAATGGTGATCTGTTCCTGCTCGGTCGCAACCTCCTGCGCGTCCACATCGGTCAGGCATGACCGTTCCTCCTCCTGCGCTCAAGGTGAAACGATGAACAAGGCAACCCATACTTCCGGCGCCCATTCCAGCCACGATGGCCGTCGCGACAATCGCCGCCAGTTCGACATCCAGATAGGCGTCGCCAGCGATCACCGCTTCTTCATCGGGCTATCCGCGAACATCTCCGCGGGAGGCCTGTTCATCGCGACCGACGAGCACCTGAAGAAGGGCGACCGGCTGGACGTGAAGTTCTCGATCCCAGGCTCGACGCACGTGTTCCAGAAGCCCGCGGTCGTATGCTGGACGCGTCCGTTCGGCGACGACGGCGAGCGCAATCGGGCCGGCGCGGGTGTCAAGCTCGAGGACCTGAGCGAGGACGAAGCGCGAATCCTGAATGCATTCCTGAACGTGAGTGATCCGATCTTCTTCGACTTGTAGCGGCTGCGGCCATCGTCATTGCCCATCGCGCGCAGATTGACCATAATGGTCAGAGCGAGGTGACCGATGGATTCCGTGACCGTAACCGATCTCAAAGCCACGCTGTCCGCGCGACTGCGCCAAGTGAGGGCTGGCGAAGAACTCTTGGTCCTCGATAGAGGCAAGCCGATTGCCCGCCTAGTCCCGGTCCGGGAAGCCGACGCCGAGCTGGCCGAGTTGGAACGGGCAGGCTTGGTGCATGTTGGCACGGGCAAGATCGACGCCTCGTTCTGGGAGACGCGCGGTCCTGCCGATCCGAACGGAATGTTGGCGGCGGCCTTGAAAGCTGATCGCGATGAGGGCTGGTGAAGTTCTGGGATACTTCGGCGATCGTCCCTCTGCTGGTGGAAGAGGCGGGCAGTGAGCGCGTGCGTCTTCTGGCCAGCGAGGACGGTGACCTGATCGTGTGGTGGGCCACGCAGGTCGAAGCCGCGTCCGCGCTGGCGCGACTTGGCAGGAATCCGGGTTGGTCACCGAACGATTCACGGCTCGCGCTGAGTCGTTTGCATGCTCTCGAGCGCAGTTGGACAGAGGTCCTGCCGAGCAGTGAAGTGCGCGGTCACGCACGCCGCCTGTTGCTGCGTCATCCCTTGCGCGCCGCTGACGCGCTGCAGCTCGCAGCCGCCCTGACTTGGGCGCAAGCCCGCCCTGACGAACACGAATTCGTATGCTTGGACGGGCGACTCCAGGAGGCTGCGGCCGGCGAGGGATTCACGGTGCTGGGCGCCTGAACCCAGACCTCCTGACACATCGGCCAATGCCAGCGTCGCACGAGAACAGCGACGACAATCCACTTCTCGTCATCCCCGCGAAGGCGGGGACCCAGGCTAACACCCCGGACTCTGTGCGTATTTTCGCAGAGGCAGCCTGGGTCCCGGGCTCCGCCGCGGCGGCGGCCCCGGGATGACGGTCTTGGTGCGGCCCGAGTTTGAACTGTATAAACTCATGTAGTTACCATGAGCGACTGAGACGTTTTCGTGAAAATCGCGACAGGAATTCCGGTGCCTGCCTGGCGAGCATACTAATGTAATATCAATACGTTGTCTGAGTCATGTCAGGAGATCTGGAATCCGCCTACCAAAGCCGCTGCTTGCGCGCGAAGGCGTCCAGCCGCAGCTCGATCAACTCCGGCAGTTCCAGTGGCGCCGTGTGCGAACCGCCCGGAACCTGGCACAGTTCCGCGTCGGGCAGCAGGCTGGCCAGTTCCTGCGAACAGCGCATCGGCGTGAAGTTGTCCTTCTGTCCAGCCACGACCAGCACCGGCATCGTCAGTTCGGCGAGCCACGCTCGCGACGATTGGCCCGCGACGCTTTCCAGGAAGCGCATGAACACCACCGGGTCCATGCGTGCCATGTGCCGGAGATAAGGCAAGAAGTCGTCACGCCGGATCATCCGCCCGTTGATTTCCGTGGCGGTCGCCAGCCAGTAGGCGAACTCGGTCGGCACCGTGCGCTGCCACACTTCGCGCAACCGCTCCGGCCAGCGGAAGAAGGCTCCAGACAGCAGCGGCAGGATCTTGCTGCCCAGATCCGAGCCCTGGAACGTGTCCAATGGCCGTTCGAAGGCGCCACACACCGCCACGATCGCGCGCGTCCGCTCCGGGGCCTGGTGCGCCGCGTCGAGCACGACTTGCACGCCCATCGAATGGCCAATCAGCACCGCACCTTGGACCCCGCAGGCATCGAGTACGGTCCAGGCATCGGCGCCGCACTGCTCAATGGTCAGCGTCGCGTGGTCGGCTGGGATCTCTGACTGGCCGTGGCCGCGGTAGTGGAAGTGTACGACCTTGCAGCGCTTCTCTAGCCACGGTCGCAAGTAGCGCCAGACGTAGCCGTCACAGCCGATGCCGTCGCACAGCAACACCGCCGGACCGTCGAGCACGCCGGTGACGCGGACGCTGAGCTGAATGCCGTCAGAAGAAGGAACCGTCAACGCGGGCATGGGTCACGCAGGCTCGGAACGTACGGCCGCCAGCATGCGTGGACCGACCCAGGCAAAACCGACGAGCAGGTAACCCAGCAAGAGGACGAGCACCGCCGTGAAGCCGACGCGGGCGATGATGGCGGTGTACACGATAGCCGCGGCGCTGACCTTGGCCACTTTGACGAGCATCGGGCCGGAACTGAACTTCATCTTGGGCAACGGTAGGTTGCAGACCATCATGGCCGCGCACACAGCCAAGAGCCACGGGAAGATCGCGAACACGGTCGGCGATTGCAGCTTCAGTTCGTAGATCGTCAGGAAGCCGCTGCACAACAGGCCGCCCGAGAGCGTGGACGGCAGGCCGAGGAACAGCGACGGGCCGATCGTCGAAGTCATCACGTTGAAGCGGGCGAGCCGAACCGCCGTCATCACCCCGTAGATCAAGCAGATAGCCGCCAAGATGCCTTGCGCGGGCAGGCCGAGCAGCACGACGCCAGGGCCCCAGGTTTCGGGTGACAAGCGACTGGCGGCGGTGAAGGCGAGCGCGCCGGGGGCGAGACCGAAGGCGATGTTGTCGGCGAAGGAATCGAACTGGACGCCGAACTCGCTCTGCCCGCCGATGAGGCGCGCGATGCTGCCGTCGAGCTTGTCCAGCAGCGTGGAGAGCAGCACGAACCAGGCGGCCAGGCGCAGGTCAGAGCCGACATCGGCATCGATATGTGGGCGCAACGACACGTAGATCGAGGCCATGCCAAAAGCCATCGCCGCGGCGGTGATGAGGTTGGGCGGCAGGGTGCGCGGCGGGACCGGGTCGAACAGCTTCACGGACAGCCTTGCGAGAAAGGGCCCCCGCCAGATACGGGCGGGAAGCAACGTGGCCCGCATGGTAGCGCGGTCGTGCGGATTGGACTAGCCTCGACAACCCATGGCACAGATGGATGATCCCCACCGCCCGCAAGACTCGAGGCTGGCTCCCGGCACGCGACTCGGGCCTTCGCTGGTCGTGCAGCGCATGGTCGGCCAAGGCGGCATGGGCGCGGTCTATCTGGCGCGCGACGAACTGCTCGATCGACTGGTCGCGGTCAAGGTCCTGCACGCCGGGCGAACCCTCGAATCCGTGTCGTTGCGCACCCTTCAGGAGGCGCGCGCGGCGGCTCGGGTCGTGCATCCGCACGTCGCGGCCGTGCACACCATCGGCGATCACGAAGGCCGGCCGTTCATCGAGATGGAATGGGTGCAAGGCCGGTCCCTGCGCGCAGTGCTGCAAGCCGGCCTGCCGCATCGGGCGACGGTCGCGACGTGGATTGCCCAGCTCGCGGCGGCGCTGACCCAGGCGCACGAGGTCGGCGTCGTGCACTGCGACGTCAAGCCCGAGAACATCCTGGTGCGTGAGGGCAGCGGTCAGCCGGGCGCGGTGAAGCTCGTCGATTTCGGCCTGGCGCGCAACCACCGGGACGGCAACGGCGATCGCGCGCTGAGCCAAGGGACGATCGCCTACCTCGCGCCTGAACTGGCCCATGGTGCGCCGACCGCGGCTTCGGATCAGTTCGCCCTGGCCATGGTCTCGGTCGAACTGCTGCTGGGCGACCGGCCGCACCGGGCGCGCTGGACCGACGCGCCGACGCTGCCCCTGCCCTGCCCGCTGCCGATGCGCGCCCTGCAAGCCTTGCAGCGCGGTCTGGACGGCGAGCCGACCCGGCGCTTCTCGAGTGCGAGTGCCTTTGCCGACGCGCTGTTGCGAGGCCTGGGCTTTCCGCACGCCCGCGCGGTGCAGGTGCCGGCGCTGGCGGGTCCGGACGCGGGCTCGACGACTTCGACCGAG
>CAYHHL010000070.1:18222-26549 GCA_964356325.1 uncultured Enterobacteriaceae bacterium
TGGTGTGCGCGCGCGTGGCGTTGGCGATCGAGACCTGCGGCGCGCGCCGTGAATCGACCCGCGAGGATGCGACGCGCCTGCACATGGAGGCGCGCCGGCTGGGCGAAGCGGCGCGGCTGGCGTTCGAGAGCGCGACCGAGGCGCGGCTGGCCCGGGAACGCGATCATCACCTGGCGCGGGCGGCGTCGCTGTTGACCTCGACTTTGCACCCGCAACCCTGGCTGGATGCGCTGTTGCGCCGTTGCGAGTGGGCGTTGCGTTGCGGGTGGCTGCCGATCGCGCGCGGGCCGCTGGCCGAAGCCCAAGGCGTGCTGGCCGACGCCAAGTTGCCGGTGGAGCATCCCCTGCGCGCGCGGGCGCTGCTGGCCGGGGCGGAACTGCGGGCGTTGTCTGGCGATCTGCGCGGCGGGCTGCTGCTGCTCCAGGGGCTGGGTCACCAGGCGCGCGCCGGGCAACCGTGGCTGGAGTGGCTGCTGGAGGCGCGCGCGGTGGCCTGGCTGGCGCGGGCCGACGATCCTGCGGCGCTGGCCCGCGGCGAGGCGGCGTTGGCGCGCGCGGAGAAAAACCAATCACCGCGGGATGATGCGACGCAGATGGCGCTGGGGCAGCTGTACGCGGCGTGCGGCGAGGCGGCGTTGCGGCACGAGGCCGGACGGGGGCATGACACGGTGCGGGCCGACGAGCACCTGCAGCGCGCTCTGGCTATCGATCACGACCGCGGCGACAACCTGGGCGCGGCCAACGTCGAGATGCTGCTGGGCGATCTGCACGCCGCGCGGCAGGCTTGGGCGCTGGCGGAAGGGCGCTATCGGCAAGCGGAAGCCATGCTCTCGCCGTTGGGCGCCATCGAACTGGCCGGGCGGGTGCAGACGCGCCTGGGCGAGACGTGGTTGCGGCTGGGGCGACCGTGGCCGGCGCTGCGGGCACTGAGTCGCGCGCAGGCGCTGTTCGAGGAGCAGGGGCTGCCGCTGCACGAGTTGGCGGCCTGGCGGTTGTTGGCGGAAACGAGCCGCAAGCTGGGCGACGGCGACGGTGCGCAACAGGCGCGGGATCGCGCGGATGGGCTCGAAGCGCGGCTGCGACGGCGGAGGTAGAGGGTCCATCTCCGGGTTCGGGTTCGGGTTCGGGTTCGGGTTCGGGTTCGGGCGTAGGTTACTGCTCCTGCTAGCGATTCCGGCTCCGGCCACGGCTCCGGCCCCGGCCCCGGCTCCGGCTCCGGCGCCGGTTACGTACACGGCTCCCGCCAAGGATCGCTTGGCGTTGCCGCACGCCAACCCTAGAATGAACTCCACATACGGAGGGTCACGCCATGGTTCAAACCAACCCCGAGCCGGAGTGCTGCCCGGAATTCCACCCCGAACCCTGGCAAGATCGCGAGATCACCTGGCAAGGCAAGCGCTTCGTTCGCGACCGGGTGCGCAGCTTCTTCTACGTCCCGCTCAACTTCGCCGGCGTGATGAAGCGCACTATGGCGCGCATCGAGGCGGCGGGCGCGACGACCAAGGACCGCATCGTGCTCACCGCCAACGATTCGCCATGGGGCGCCGACGTCTACGTCGAAGCTGCCAAGGACGTGCCGGGCGCGCAGATGGCGACCGTCGCCGGCACGTTCCTGTCCAAGGTCTTCGAAGGTCCGTACCGCAACATGGGCAAGTGGATGAAGGAGATGTGGGCATTCGTCGCCGCGCGGGGCAAGACCGCCGGCAAGCTGTACACCTACTACACGACGTGCCCTAAGTGCGCGAAGAAGTACGGCAAGAACTATGTCGTGCTTCTCGCCCAGATCTGACGGCGACCGCCCACCAGCACGAGGCAAACCAGGACCACGGCAAGCCTGCCGGCTGGTGCGCCCGCCCTGCCCGCCGCGCAGCCGCCGCGGATCACCGGTTCGTCATCGCGGACTTCTGGCGCGGCCCCGCAAACGCCCGCCTGGCACTCGCCCTCGCTGCACGGGCTGCGGTCGACGACCTGGATCTCGCTACACGCGCCCAGATCGCAGGTTCCCTCGTGGCACTCGTCGCTGGTCGGGCACGCCAACAGGGCTCCGGCCTTGCACGTTCCCTTCGAGCAATGGTCCGCCGTCGTGCAGGCGTCGCCGTCGTCGCAGACCTCGCTGCCAAAGCTGTGCACGCAACCCTTGGCAGGCAGGCAGGCGTCGTTCGTGCACGGTTGGCCGTCGTCGCATTCGGTGGCCACGCCTCCTTGGCAAGCGCCGTCCGAGCACGAGGTTTCTTGCGTGCAAGGCTTGCCGTCCTCGCAGGCATCGCCGTCGTGGGCGGGCTCGCACTTGCCCGTGGTGCAGGTCATGCAGTGCCCTGCGCACGCCTCGTTGCAGCACACGCCGCCAACGCAGTGGTTGCCGATGCACACAGCGTCCACGCTGCACTTGGAGCCGAGGGCCAGGTCGACCGTGCAAACTTTGGCCACGCAATGCCAGGCCGCGCTGCAATCGGCGTCGGTCTTGCACGGACCGGCGCCTGGCATGATGCGGCCCCAGGCGATGCCCCATGCCGGTTCGTCGACGTCGGCACCCACGGCGTATTCCTGCACGGTCCACAAGCTGGCTGGATCGGCGGGATCGGCCACCGTGGCACTGTAGTCGCCCCAGCGGTTGCCCCACGGTTCGAACAGGTACAGGTAGCCGCCCAGGCCGCCCTGCAACGACTGCACGGGTTGGGTCGCGCCGGGAGCGTCGCTGCCGCTGTGGAACGCCCACGCCGCGCTGGCGTATTCGTCTGCGACCATGCGGGAAAATCCGATGAGGACGTCGCCGTTCGGACCCACCGCGAGCGAGGGATGGGTGTGCCAGGCGGCGTTGACCAGATCGTCCACCCGCCCGACCTGCTGTACGGTGCCATTCGGGCGCAGTTCGACCCACTGTGCCGCGCTGCGCCAAACCTTCTTGCTGACCAGGAACGCCGTGTGGACCGCCCAGATCGAGCCGTTGCGGAACATCGCGGAATGGATGCGGCCATCGCCCGGGTCGATGCCCTCGTCCAGGCCGGACTGAGGCGCCAACTTGGTGGTGGACGGGCTCCAACTCAGCCCGACTTTGGCCGAAACTCCGGTGTCCAGGGATTCCTCGCCGATCGCACCGGTGATGCTGGCAATGCCGTAGTCGCCGCCGGATTTTGTCCACGAGCTCACGAGGTACTGTTCCGTCACCCCGGCATCCCAGGTCGCGACCGGCACGCTGCTGAAGCCGAGATCGTCGGGTTGAAAGCTGGCAAACGTGCCCGTGCCGCCGGCGTAGAGGTCGACAGCGTCGAAAGCGAGGACCCAGGTCCCGCTGTTCTTGGACTTCCCTATCGTCTTGCCGACCTTGTACAGGTTGCACTGCACGGTCACGAACCGCGCGCTGAATCCGAGCAAGGGCTGGTCCGCCATCATGTCTGCGGGCGCGGGGATGAGCCAGGTGTGCCACCCGCCAGTCGCGTCCTCACCCACTGAAACCGCGATTCCTATGGAGTAATCGCTTTCCGTCATCAGCATGGTCGTGGCGATCCAGCGGTGTGCGAAGGGGTCGTAGACGACGTTGGGATCGCCGACCATGCCGCCGCCCAGTCCATTCCAGAACTCCTGCAGATCCGCGGTGTGCAGGGCCTCGCCCGTCCGCGATTGCACGGTGATCGACTCATTGGTGAAGGCGACGACCTGGGTCAGCCCGACCGCACCAACGGTATCTGGAGGCGCGCCGCCTTGGGTCATTTCGCCCGCGACAAAGGCCGTGTCCAAGTGCGCCGCCAGCGCTGGCGAAGGGGGCTCGAACGCGACGGGCAGACCGTGGCCGTCATGCGGGCGACCCGGGGGCCATTCGCCGGGAGGATCGTGCGGCACAACCGGCCGATGGCGAGGCGGCGGCAGAGCGGACAGCACCAGATCCGCCTGTCGCACAGGCTGGCGGTGCTCAGGGGCCCAACGCCGGACGGGCTGCGTGGCGGCCAGGGCCAAGGGTGCCATGGACGTGAACCCGAGGCAGATCCCCACGATGATGATGGTGTGCCGCATGGTGACCCCGGCGCCCACCCTACGGCAACGCTGGCGGCGCGGCAAGCGGACTGGCCCCTCCAGCGTGTTGACAGCGCACGCCCGCAGCGCCAAGAATCCGCGCCAGCCGTCACTTCCGGCAAGATTTCACGACCTGGCCGCGAAGCCTACGGGATTTCTAGGCGATTCGTAGAAATGGCAGTCAACCCCGAGCAGGAGGCGCGATGGCCCGGCTGACCGGCGCGGCGATCCTCGCGCTACTTCTGTACTCCGGCACCGCGCTGGCCGCCCCGCCCCCTGCGCGCGTGCTGCGCCCCAGTTCGGCCCAACTCATCGAAGCCGCTTTTGCCCGCGCGGGTACGGACTTGCGCCTGGACGACGCCAAGATCCTGCAGGACCGCGTGCTGGCCAAGGTGTGCCAGACCGCGCAGCCGACCGTGTGCCACCAGCTGGAACTGCGCGATCCTTCAGCGCATTGCCGCGATCGCCGGGTAGGTCCGTGGTGCCTGCGCTACCTGGAGGGTCCGCCGCCACAAGCCGAGGCGCTCGAAAAGGCTTTGGCCGAGGACCGCGATGCCGCGCTGTGGTCACGACCGCCCGGTGCGCCCGAGCCGCCGCCCTCGCCCTGGGGTCTGGCGCTCGCGTGGCTGTTGGCACCCCTGGCCGCGGGTCTGTTGGCCGGCACCGCGCACCGCCTGGCACTGAAGCGCAGGATCGCGGCTACCTGGCCGATCCTGCTGGTGTTCGCTGTGCTGGCGGGCCTCGGCGCGGCCGCGGGTTTCCTGACGATGCGCGTCGGACTGTGGGATCTGCTGGCCGTGGCACTGCTGGCGACCGCGGGCTGGCTGCTGGGCGCCCACGTCCTGGCGACCCGGCGCGCGCCACTGCTGCTGGCCGGGATGACGACGCTGCTGGGACTGCTGGCCCTGGAAGCGGTGGCGCGCTGGATCTTGCCGATGCCGCCCGCGTTTCCACCGCCCGAGGAGGCGTCGCTGCTGATCCCGGTGCTGGAAGCCCGCCAGGCCGAGGGGCGGCTGCATGCACAAAGTGCTCAGGCTGCGTGCGGGCTGCTGCTGCCCCAGCCCGGCGCGACCGATCCGCTGCCGGCCCGGCTCGCGGCGCCCGAGGGAACGCACCAGCGTGTGCTGCATCTGGGTGATTCGCTTGCCTTTGGTTCAGGGGTACCGACGGCCCAGCGCTTCACGACGCTGCTGGAACGCGCCGAACCGGGCGTGGCGCACCTGAACGCGGCGATGCCCGGGACCAGCATCGATGCCCAGTATCTCCTGGTGCTGCGGGTGCTGGAGCAGGCGCCGGTGGACCTGGTGGTGCTGCACGTGTTCGTCGGCAACGATCTGGTCGAGATCGACCGCCCCTACCCGTGCTGTCGCGAAGGTCCACTGCTGACCTGGCCGGCGCAAGGTGTGCCGCAACCCCGCTGCAAGACTGCGGACGTGCGTCCCGAGCGCGGCATGACCGCGTGGTACCTGGCGCGCAGCCCGGCGCCGTATCCGCTGCGGGTGCTGACCTCGGTCTCGCTGGCGGCGCGGCACCTGTGCGGGCTGCAAGTGCGGCTGGCGCACTGGTTGGGCGAGGGTCCGAGCTTGTCGCCGCAAGTCGCCACGGCTCGCTACTACAGCGCGGTCAGGGCCCTGCATGCGGAGCTGGCGCGGCGCAACATCCCGCTGGTGCTGGTGATCCTGCCCGTTCGCAGCGCCTTGGACGCCGGGCCGCGCGGCGATGCCGAAGTGGTGCAGCGCCTCGGCCGCGACCTGAAGGTGCCGGTGCTGGACGCCTGGTCGCTGTTCACCGAGGCGGTGCGATCGCGGCCGGAAGCGAGCCTGTTCATCCCGAAACCGCCGGGAGATCCGCACTTTTCCGCCAGCGGCCACGCGCTGGTCGCGGACTGGCTGCACGTCAAACTGGAACGGGTGGCGAAGGCTCGCGCGGCATTGGAAGGTCGATAGAATCCGTAGTTACGGCTCGTCCGCCCAGCCGGTGTCGAACACCACGCCCGGATCGAGCGCGCGCGGTGCCTCGGCCTCGCGAAGCCGGTGCGCCTCGATCGCCAGCAGCCGCTGCGCCAACGGCCCTAGACCGTACAGTCGGGCGTCCGGATTGCGCACCATGACACCCGAATCGAGTTCCAGGTCCAGGTCCGTACAGGCGTTTTGCACTTCTTGCCGCACGGTCTCCAGCTCCAGGGCCGGCCACGCCTGGCGCAGCGCCCGGAACAACTCCGCGGTCAGCGCCGGCGCGTCCACGTAGCGCGTCCGGTCGGCCAGCCCGCGCCGCACCAAGGCCAAGGTCGCCCGCCGCACGTCCCGGCGCATGCCCACGCCCGCCTGCACTTGCGCCAGCGCCCGCGTCGCCCCTACCACCGCGAACACGCCGGCGGTGAGGATGGGCAGCGCGATGTCCAAAGCCTCGCCAGTTCGCAGCATTCCGCGCGTGGCCAGCGCTTGCGCCGCCATGACCAGCAGGCCAGCGGTCACCAGCGTACCGCCCGCCAACCTGTCGGCCGCGCGCAGGTGCGACAGCGTCAGCCCCGGCACGTTGACCCGCACCGAGTGGGCGACCTCGCTCGCGTCGCGTGGCAGCGCTTCGTACGGCGGCGGTTCGATGGCCGGTGCCAGGCCCTGATCATGCGGAAACGCAAAGGTAAAGTCGATATCGCCCGACTCCGTGACCCGCACCTCGCCGCCGTGCAAACCGGCCAACCGTGCGCCGATCCGCACGGCTTCGTCCAGATCGACGGCCTCCTGCAAGGCGATGTCCAGCGCCGACACGCCGCCGCCTTGGCGCTGCGCCAGCCCGAGCACGCGCCGCGGCAGGTCGCGATCGCCGGGGCGCACCGCTCGCAGCCCTTCGCGCAAGGCCCGCAACAACGCAACGGCCAGATCCGTGGTCGGCACCAGCGCTGCCCAGCGTTCCATGGACTTGCCATCGCGCACCCACACGCCCGGGGCCACGTCCAGGTGCGGCGGCTCAGGCCGCGCCAAGGCATGCCAAAGTCCGCGCATCCACAGCCAGATGCCGACCAGCGCGCCGGCAATGGCCGCGACCACCAGCGCCACCAGAATTACGATGAGACCGCCCACGCAGCCCTCGCCGGCAAACTCCAGGCCGCCCGCGAGGTCACGCCAATCGAACTTGCCTTTACTCTTGGCCTTGTCCGGCTGGTCTAGCTCGCGTTTTGCCCGCGCCTTGCGCACTCGATCACTGCGCGCCGACAGGGTTTGCGCCTCGGCGTGGACCAGACGCGGCGACTTCAGGCCCGGATGGACCAGCAATGCGACGGCGTGACCCGCGAGCCAGTCGATCGCGAACGCCGCCAGGATGGCGCCCAGGCCCATCAGCCCGGCCAGGACGCGGCCCATGTCGTCGGTGGCCTGCAGCATCCGCTCCAGCGTCACGCCGCCGATGACCACCGAGGCGAACAGGGGCCACGCGGCGCCGACGTTGACGATGAGACCGAGCAGGAGCCACAGCACGCGCGCCGGCCAGGCCAGCACCCGATTGCGGCGCAGGCGTTGCAGATCGGGCATACGGAAATCGTAGAGGATCCGCCCGTCTCCGGTGACCTGCATGCGACACGGCACCGCCGCGCGGAGGCGATCCAGAGCCGCCTGCACCAGTTCGGGATCCTCGCCCAAACGCCGGGCCAGTTCGGCCGCTTCGACTGCGAGGGGTTGGCGCAGCACGCCCGGCAGCACCCGGCCCAGCGTCCGCTGCACGTTGCGGTCGAAACGCCGCGCCGGCCTGGCGTCGTCCGCTTCCCGGCTCGGCAGCGACGGCATGTTCGTCCGCGCCGACAACCCTCGTTGGGTCAGGCGCTTGCGGACCCACCAGGCCCCGAGCCAGGCCACCAGCGGCGCGGCGGCGAGCGTCCACCAGGCAAAGCGCTGCAGGCCGGGCAGCAGGGCTTCGAATTCAGGCAGGTGCACCAGGCCTCCGGCGGGCCGACGCGACGGGCAGACCCGCGGCCGAGTCTGCGCCAGAAAGGCCAGCGCGGCAAAAAGCAGAACGCGCGTGCGCCGCTCGCCCGGTTCAGGCTGACGGCGTCACGCGCGCGCGACCTGGCCCGGAGGACACAGGTCCTGACTGAGTCGCTGCTTACTTCTTCTCTTCGGGCTTGGCGGCCTTCTTCGCTTCGGCGGCGGCCTTCTTCTCGTCAGCCTTGGCCTTGGCGGCGGCCTTCTTCTCTTCGGCCTTGGCCTTCGCAGCGGCCTTCTTCTCTTCGGCCTTGGCCTTGGCGGCAGCCTTCTTCTCTTCGGCCTTGGCCTTGGCAGCGGCCTTGGCGTCGCCGGCGTCGGCCTTGGCCTCGGCCTTCACCTCGG
>CAYHHL010000071.1:0-26479 GCA_964356325.1 uncultured Enterobacteriaceae bacterium
CGTGTAGCGACCGCAGGGAGCGGACGTCCCTGCCCTGAGCCGGAGCCGGAGCCGGGACCGGAACCCGCACCCGAACCCGCACCCGAACCCGTACCCGAACCCGTTCCCGTTCCCGTGCCCGAGCCCGCCCCCGCGTGCCGGCCCGACCGCCAACCTGAACCGGAGCCGAACAACATCAACGCTTTCGAATACATCTGGTGGCTCCAAGTGGCGCAAGGCCAGCGGCATGCGCAGACTGAACTACAGCCGTTCCGCCGCCATCATCCCGATAACGCCCGAGGCGTGCAATGTGCACCGATCCGTCGCCGCGCCGCCTGGCCCTGCTCACAGTGCAGATCGCGGTCGTGCTGTTCCATGCGCCCCTGGCCCACGCCGCTGCCGCGAAGATTGCGCCCCTGCCGCCGAGCGGTCAGCCCGCGCCCGCCATCGTCACGTTGCTGCACGACTACGATCCGCACCGCGGCGATTTGGTGCGCCTGCTGCAGTCCGTCGTGCCCGGCCTCGCCCAGGCCGTGCTGCAACTCGGCACGACTGCTGTGCAACGTGGCGGTCCGATGCCCCAGGTTCTCGACACCGCTTTGCTCGCTCGCCTGGACGGGCCGCCCGAAGCGCTGCCGTTGGTCCTGTACAAGCCGGAGCCCGGTCGGTTGCCCGGGGCGTTGGTGGTCGCGCGCTACAAGAACGTGACGCCTGGGCAAATCCTCGTGCGGCTGCACCTGCGCCCGGCGACGATGCGGCATCCGTTGATCGCGCAGTACCAGGCGCTCGGGCTGCCGCGCGCCGCGACCACGGCGGGCTGGAGCGACGACGCGGTGCACCAGTCGAGTCGCGCGTTCCTGGCGCTCGATCTTCCTGCCGGCGCGGGGCTTTTTGGCTTGCGGCCGAGCTGGGCGGTGCTGCGGCAGGACACGGTGCGGTGGCCGAACGGCGCTGCGCTGGCGGTGACCGAAGCCGTGGAGCCGACGCCCGCCGAGTACAGCAAGCTGCGGACTTTTCGCGATCGCAAGAAGCGCGCGGTGCATCTGGATGCCGAGTACCACCGCGCGTTGGAGTACCGCGTCGGTCACTTGCTGCTGCCGGTTCGCGATGCTTCCGGGGTGCCGCGCGACACGCTGCACGTCTATTTCGTGCGCATCGTGCCGGCGCTGGATGCGGGCGCCGAACTGCGTGCGGGCTCGACGCTGCTGCGCTGGGTAGTCGACCACGCCGCGCCCCAGGTGGTGGTCGGCCCGGTGGCGCTGATCCGCAGGGCGATCGGCCAGTAGACGTCGCCAACTGGACAGCGGCCGCAAACTTGAAAACCTGCCCAGAAACCGCAAGACTCGGCTCCGCAAGCCACGGTAAGAACCGTGGCGATTGGAGTCCGCCTTGAAGTCGATGCCCGTTGCCAAGTCCGCGCTCGGTCGCAGGATTGCTCAGCTCGTGCCCTGTCTTGCTGTGCTTGCCGCCGCCTGTGGCGAAGTGAAGGTGGTGCCCGGTCTCGGCGACAGTGCGGCGCAGGCCGACGGCGCGTTGGACGGCCTGAGCCTGGACTCGGCCGCCAAGGACAAGGCACCCACCGTCCAGATCACCAGCCCGGCTCCTGGGGTAATCGTCAACGTCGGCGCAGAGTTGCATTTTAGTGCCAGCATCAGCGACGACAAGGACGTGGTCAACACGCTCAAGGTCAAGTGGACGACCACGGCCTCGGCCACCGCGCTGTTCGACGGTCTGGTGGATGGCAGCGGCATCTCGGACTTCAAGACCAGTTCGGTGCCGTCAGGTGCCCAGAAAGTCACCGTTGCCGTGACCGACAGCGCGGGCAACGTGGCCACCGCCGACGTCGGCATCGTCATCAACACGGCCCCTGGCGCGCCCGACGTGGGCATCGCACCGGACAAGCCGACGACGTTGGACGATCTGACCGCAACGATTTTGCAGGACGCCACCGATCCGGACCGTGCCGCCTCGAGCCTGACCTACTCCTACTTGTGGCTCAAGAACGGCACACCGACCGAGTTCAAGGCCAAGGTCCTGCCCAACAGCGCGACTGCCAAAGGCGAAACCTGGTCCGTGAAGGTCAAGGCGAACGACCCCAAGGCCGAAGGGCCCGAAGGTTCGGCACAGGTCGTCATCGTCAACGCGGTGCCGGTCGCTCCGGCGCTCGAGGTGTCGCCGACCACTGTGGATCTGCAAAGCGAAGTGAAATGCGCGATGGCGGTGACGGCGACGGATCCCGACGGTGATCCAGTGACTTACGAATGGACCTGGAGCATCGGCGACTACGTCAATCCGGGTGCGGACGGCGACACCGTGCAGATGAACGACCTCGCTTCGGGCAAGGACGCCCAGAACAAGGACAAACCCGTCAAGGCCGGCGACAGCGTCAAGTGCTCGGTCGTGGTCAAGGACGCCGATTCGAGCGCGGCCAAGGTCGAGAGCCCGGCGGTCGTGATCCAGCCGTTCGACATCTGCGGCAGCGCGTTCAACCCGTGCGACCTCGCGGCTTCCTGCAGCAATACCGATACGTTGGCGCCGGTCTGCACCTGCCCTTCCGGCTTCACGGGCGACGGCAAGATCTGTCTCGACATCAATGAGTGTTTCTCTGGCCTGTGCGACCTCGCGGCCGACTGCACCAACACCGTGGGCAGCTACACCTGCGGCTGCAAGACCGGCTACCAGGGCGATGGCAAGTTCTGTAGCGACGTCGACGAATGCGTCCTTGGCACAGCGGGTTGCGACTTGGCGGCCGACTGCACCAACACCCTGGGCAGCTACGACTGCGTGTGCAAGACCGGCTTCGCGGGCGATGGCAAGACCTGCGCCGACGTGGACGAATGCGCAGCGGGAACATCGACTTGTAGCCTGACCGCGGATTGCGAGAACACCGTGGGTGGCTTCACCTGCGCCTGCAAGACCGGCTACTTCGACGACCCTTCGGCAGGCTCAGGGCAGGCTGGCAAGACCTGCACGGACATCGACGAATGCACTGACGGCAGTAGCGGTTGCGACGTCAACGCGCAGTGCACCAACATCCCGGGCGCCAACCTGTGCGCATGCAACGCGGGCTTCGTGGGCAACGGCAAGGTCTGTGTGGACGTCGACGAATGCATCGCGGCCACGAGCCCTTGCAGCAACGACGGCCTCTGCGCCAACAAGCCGGGCACCTTCACTTGCGCCTGCAAGCCCGGGTTCGCCGGCGACGGCAAGGCGTGTAACGACGTCAACGAATGCACCGCCGGCACCACCGATTGCGACAAGGTCCTGGGCGTGTGCACGAACAAGCCGGGCACTTTCGTCTGCTCGTGCACGGTCGGCTACTCGGGCAACGGCAAGACCTGCTTCGATATCGACGAATGTGCTAATGGTTCAGCTGGTTGCGCGGTGAAGTCGACGTGCAACAACACCGTCGGCGGCTACCAGTGCACGTGCCTGCCGGGCTACTTCGGCGACGGCAAGTCCTGCGAGAAAGAGGACATGTGCACCCCGACCGCTTGCCCGACCACGGCGACCTGCGCCACGGTCAACGGTGCGGCCCAGTGCAAGTGCAAGGCCGGCTACTCGGGCAGCGCTTGCGGCGACATCAACGAATGTGCCACCAACAACGGCGGTTGCAGCATCAACGGCGTGTGCACGAACACGGTGGGCAGTTCCAGCTGTGCGTGCAAGTCGGGCTACAGCGGCGATGGCAAGACCTGCTCCGACGTCAACGAATGCGCAGTTAGCAACGGTGGTTGCAGCGCACAGGCGGGCTGCACCAATACGCTGGGCAGCTTCACCTGCGCCTGCAAGGCCGGCTTCACCGGCGACGGCAAGACCTGCGCCGACGTCAACGAATGCGCCGTGAACAACGGTGGTTGCAGCCCCAACGCGGCTTGCACCAATTCGCCCGGCACGTTCAAGTGCGCGTGCAAGGCAGGCTTCCTCGACGAAAGCGGCGGCGCCGGCAAGGTCTGCAACGACGTCAACGAATGTGCCGCCAACAACGGTGGTTGCAGCGCTGACGCCGCGTGCACCAATTCCGTGGGCAGCTTCAGCTGCGCATGCAAGGCAGGCTTCACCGGCAACGGCAAGACCTGCGCGGACACGAACGAATGCGCAGTCTCCAACGGAGGTTGTAGCTCGTTCGCGGCGTGCACCAACACGCCCGGCTCGTTCCAGTGCCAATGCAATTCCGGCTTCACCGGCGACGGCAAGGTGTGTACCGACATCAATGAGTGCCCGCTGCCCGAGTGGACCTGGAACTTCACCAAGCAGGGCGGCGTCGGCTGGGTCTTCGATCCTCCGTCCGCGACGACCGCGCCGGTGAAGTGGCAGGTCTTCAAGGACGTGATGTACTACGGCAACTCCACGATTTCGCCAACGAATTTCAACACGCCAGGCACAGCCAACCATGGCGCGGCGACCGGCCCGTCATTGACGTTGTCCAATGCCCCGAGCCACCGCTTGACCTTCGACGCCGACTTCCAGACCGAATTTGGCTTGCCGTACGACGCCTTGACGGTGCAGTTGGTGATCAAGGGCCAACCGACGCCCGTCACGCTGCCATGGACCAAGAGCAAGCAAATCCAGGGCGCCGGCTTCCACACCTACGCCGTGGCGATGTCGGGTTACGCAGGCAAGACCGTGCAGCTGCGGTTCTATTTCGACACGGTCGACGCCGCGGTGAACCAGGCCGCTGGCCTGTTCGTGAAGGACCTGAGCATCGTGGCGACCGGCAATCCGTGCAGCATCTACGCGGCTTGCACGAACACTCCGGGCAGCTACACCTGCAAGTGCGACGCGCCGTACGAAGGCGACGGCAAGACTTGCGCCATGCCCGGCTCGCAAGAGTTGCCGGCGGATTCGTGCCTGTCGATCTTCAACAAAACCCAGTCCAACGGCCAGATCAGCGCCGGCTTGTACTGGCTGCTGTGGAAGGGGGGCCCCGCGGCAGCGCAGTACCTGTGCAACGCCCAGGGCTGGACGCAAATCTCCTACGACGCATTCGAAGGCAACCAGGCGGGCGGCTGGAACCCTCCGTTGATCTCGACGACGTGCGGCGGCGGCCTGTTGGGCGGCCCCGGCATCTCGGCGGCGGGCTACACCGCGGCGCGCGACATCGCGGCCCTGCCACCGCATTCGCTGATCCAGATTACCGGTCAGTACTTGCGCGTGGATTCGTGGGACGGCGAGATGGGCTGGGTCAAGGTCGACGGCGCGACCTACTGGCAATCGCCAAGCTACGTGATGGCCGCCGCGGGAGGTCCGGGCAATCTGTGCGGCGTGGCGACCTATCCGGACAGCATGACGTCGATCGTGGCGCCGAGCGGTTCCATGGCGCACAACCTGCCGAGCGCCAAGATCACGATAGGGTCGACGCTGGACCAGTCTCCCAACGACGAATCGTTCGCGGTGGACAACATCAAGATCCAGGTGCGCTGAACGCCAACCGCGGGCACGGCCTACGGACAGCCGGCTCTGACGCGCGACTATATGGAATCTTTGAACATTACCCCGGATGACGGGCGACGGCGCGGCTCGGGCATTATGCTTTGGGACGCAAGGATCATCGCGTGGTGCGCGTACCGAGCACCATGTCGGCGGGGACCCCCCTGCCCAGAGGTCACCATGGGTGAGTGGAGCGACAAGGCCAAAGGCAAGGCCAAGGAAATCGGCGGCGTCGTCACGGGCAACCGCGACCTGGAGGCCGAGGGCAAGACCGACCAGGCCAAGGGCTACATCAAGGGCAAGTTCGAGGAGGCCAAGCAGCGCGTCAAGGATGCGCTGCGCTCCGACGACGAGAAGCGCAAGTAGTCTGAACAGCCCAGGAAGCGGCCCGCTGACACGAGCTACTACTCGAAGTCAGCGGGCCGCGACCGTTTGCTGGAGCAGGTCATCGGGCCGCCGTCGCTGGAGGAGTAGGTGCAGTCAGATTCGGGCCAAGAGTCACCATCTGCGAAAATCACGGTATGGCGCGGACTTCTGCCGGTGGCGGCGATCTTCCTGCTATGCCTGGGTCTGGCGCTCGCGACCTACCGCGCGTCGTGGCCCAGCTTGCCGTTCTTCGATCGGACCGGCGAGACCAAGGTGTCGCACGATCTCGTGGTCGAGAAAGTCCATTCGGTCGCGAAGTTGCTGACCAGCGAAACGACTGTGCGCGATGTCGTGGTGTACGAAAACACCTGGTTGCACTCGACCAAGCGATCGCTGGTGGTGGTGACGGGCAAGATCCTGGCCGGCGTGGACCTGCAAAAGGGCTCGGCGGTGCAGATCGACGACGTAGCCAAGACCATCACGGTGACGCTGCCGCCGGCCGAGGTGCTGGCGGTCGAAGTGTTGACCATGCGCACTTACGATGAGCGCGACGGGCTGTGGAACGCCTTCACCCCCGCGGATCGCGACGCCATGCAGGCGCAGGTGCGCGGCCAACTACAGCGTGCCGGGGCGGAAATGGGCGTGGTCGAGCATGCGGACAAAAGCGCCAAGCTGCTGCTCGAGACGCTGCTGGCGACCCACGGCTACCAGGTGACCGTGAGTGCGAGCGGTATTCCCGCGATTCCGCTTCATTAGCGTGGTGGACAGGCCGTTCCGGCGCGGGTAGCAGAGCCAACCTCGGTCCTTGCCACGCGACTTCGGTCGCCGCATGCTGGCTGCGTGATCCCGTCGGCCAAAACGGTGTTCGAATCGAGGGCTCGCGTGCAGGCTGAAGAAACGGCCGAGCGGGCTCGCGCAGCCCTGGCTCGCGTACCCGCGCTGGCGGCAACGTGCGTGCGCGCAGGGGCGACTGGCGTTTGGCTGTTCGGCTCGTTGGCGACCGGGCAGTGGCGGCGCGCGGACATCGATTTGGCCGTGGCAGGACTGCAACCGATGGATTGCGATGGGCTGTGGGCCGAATTGTCGCGCCAAGCCTGGCCGCACCAGCTCGATCTCGTGCATCTGGAATCGGCCCCGGCCGCGTTGCGCATGGTCATCGAGGGTGAAGGCCGCGATGTGACGCACGCGAGGTCAGGATCATGACGCCAGCCGACTCGAGGCCGAATGCGCATGGCTGTCTGCTTGAGAGGATGACATGACCGACGTCAGCAGCATGTTCGATTGGTTGGTCGACGGCGCGCCCGGGGCCGCGACGCCGTTGCATGTCGTCGCCCGTCTGGGCCCCGAACTGGTCGCGGCGGGCATTCCGATCGATCGGATCGAGGCGTTCGTCCGCACGCTGCACCCGCACATCGTCGGCCGCAGCTTCCACTGGGAGCCCGGTCAGGCCGTCGCCGTGCGCGAAAACAGCTATGCTTACCTGCAGTCGCCGGCGTTCCTGCAAAGTCCGGTCGCTGCCGTGTTCGGTACGGGGCACGCCGTGCGCCGCCGCCTGGACCGCCCGGCCGCGTTCGCGGATTTCGCACTGTTGGGTGAGATGGCCGCCGACGGCTTCACCGATTACTTCGCGGGACCGCTGGCTTTCATGGGCGGGACCGTCAACGCCATTACTTTTGCGACGCGGGCCCCGGGCGGCTTCACGGACATGCAGGTCGCGGCGATGATCGAGGTCCTGCGGCCTCTCGCGCGCGTGGCGGAGATCTTCGCGCTGACCCGCACTGCCGCGAATCTGCTCAACACCTACGTGGGCCACGACGCCGGCGAGCGCATCCTGCAGGGCAAGATCCAGCGCGGCGACACCGACTCGATCCGCGCGGTGGTCTGGTTCTCCGACCTGCGCGGTTTCACGGCGATGTCCTCGCAGTTGCCGCCGGCCGAGATCATCCGCGTGCTGAACGACCTGTTCGACTGCCAGGTCCCGGCCATCGAGCAGTCCGGTGGACAAGTGCTGAAGTTCATGGGTGATGGCTTGTTCGCGATCTTCCCGTTGGATGGCGTCGAAGCCAGCGCCCAGCAGGTCTGCGACGCCGGCCTGGACGCGGCACGGCGGGCGTTTGCCGCATTGCAACCGATGAACGAGGCCCGGAGTCTGGCCGGCAAGGCACCGATCCGCTTCGGCGTCGCGCTGCACGTCGGCGAAATTTCCTACGGCAACATCGGCGGTTCCGGACGCCTGGACTTCACGTGCATCGGTCCGGCGGTCAACCTGGCGGCAAGGCTCGAAGGCCTGACCAGCCGAGTGGGCCGCGACATCGTCGTAAGCGCGGAATTCGCCGCGGCGACGTCACGCAGCGTGGCGTCGATCGGCTGTTTCGAGTTGAAGGGCGTGGCGGGCACGGTGGAAGTGTTCGCGCCGGTTTGAGGCGCCGAGCAGCGTCCTATGTGGATCGATTGCGGCAACGGCGCTTGTCCGTAATCCCGACGACCGCGATCAATGCTTCACCGCGAACTCGATCGTGAACCCGCGCGAATTGATCTGCTCCAAGATATCCTCGGGCGGCGTCGGCAACGTCCGCATCCCCGACTTGTAGCCGGCCATGAACGCCGCCACCGCATCGTCGAAGCTCCCGTTGCCGCTCTTCTTGTCCAGGTGATAGGCGAGGATCAGCCCGGTCGCCGTCATCCGGTCGATGCGCACCTTGACCGAAAGTCCGTTCAGCTCCCACGGCGGAATGTTGCTCGGCGCCTGGAACTTGCTGGTCACACTCTGCTTGACCACGCGGATGTACGCCGAGCCGGACATGTTGACCTTGCCCTCGCCGTCCTTGCTCCCCGTCGCGGTGCCAATGATATTGCCCAGCTTTTTCTTGCGCGCCTCGCCACCCTCGTCCTTTTCCAGGATGCTGCCCAGCTTGCTTTGCTCGCCCATCGCCTCGGCCAGCTTCTTGTCCGGCGCGTGCTGCCCACCGGTGCCCGGATGCGCCCCGATGTCCGCGCGCTGTTTGGCATTTTCGTCCCCGAGCGCCGCCACCAACTGGGCCTGCAGCAAGTCGACCTCCACCGGCGGGGGCGGCTCTTCCTCGCGCCGAAGCAGCCTGCGCACCGGCTCCGGACAGCGGCGAGCCTCGGCGTCGACCTGGTCTTCCTTCTTGGGCGGCGGGGCCTTCTGCTTCTTCACGCCCGGCAGGCCGATGCACGAAGGACTCACGACCGACGCACAGCCTTCCTTCTCCTGCTGCTCAGGCGGCGGCGCACCGGACTCGCCCGCCGGAGCCAGCGCCAGCGCCACGCCCAGCAGCGCGTGCACCGCCACCGCGACGCCCGCCCCGATCACGACCGAGCGGCGACTGACGCCCGCAGCCGTTCCCGCGACTTCTGCAGGCAGCGCCATTGGTTACTTTCCTGCTGCCGGCGCTGCCGCCGCTGGTTCCTCGGTAATCAGACCGAAGTGCTCGATGCCCGCCCGACGCATGCGCGCCATCAACGCCAGCACCAGACCATAGTCCAACTTGCGGTCGGCTTTGAGCTGTGCGTCGCGAAGTCCTTGAGCCTTGGCGTTTTTGTGCAGCGCCGCCTCGAAGCCGTCCAGGCATTGCTCCGTGGTCTTATGGCCGCAGTCAATCAGCAGCGTGGTGTCGAGGAACAGGCGCTTCTGGCCGTCCATCGCCACCACCGGCTTGCCCTTGCCCACCGACGGCACCGGATCCGCCTTGATCTTGGGCAGATCGATCGGCACCTGGTTTTCGTCCTGGTTGGTGGCCTGCGCGCTCTCCTCGGTCACGACCTGGCGCAACGTCTCGGCTTCCCGCGAAATACGCGCCGTTTCGACCGCCGACGCCACCATGAAAATGACCAGCAGCACCAGCATCACGTCCACGAGCGGCGTGACGTTGATCTCGTTCAGGCTGGTGCGCGCGATTCGACCGCGACCACCGCCCCCGCCTGCGGAAAAAGCCATCGGTCAGCCCTCCAGCTTGGTGGCGACGATGCCCGAAGTGCGGGCGCTGGGCAGCGGCGGCGGGGCGCTCTTGCCGTCGATCGGGTCGACCGTGGGCGGCAATCGCGAACTGGACGAGGCGCTGCGCACCGCCACGGCCTTGACCTCGCGCTGACGCAAGTGCTGGCGGCGCACCAGGTTGAGGATTTCCAGCCCGAAGCCGTCGAGATCGGTGACCATGCGCCGGACCGTGCGGCCCAGGCCGTTGTACGCCATCGAAGCCGGAATCGCCGCGAGCAGACCGATCGCTGTCGCCACCAGGGCTTGCGCGATGTGCGGCGCCACGGTCTGCAGGATCGACCCGGAGTCCGCGAGGCCACCGAACGCGCCCATGATGCCCCAGACAGTGCCGAACAGGCCGATGAACGGCGCCGAGGATGCGACCGTGCCCAGGATCGACAGCCCCGACTCCATCTCGTCGACCAACGGTTCAGCGACCCGGCGCATGGAGCGTTCCAGGGCCTCGATGTCGATTTCCTTGAGCGGCCCGGTCTGCTCCAACTGGTGCATTTCCTTCATCACCGCCGCCATGAGGCGCACGTGCGGCAGACCGAGGAAGCGCTTGCCCAGGGCTTCGGCAGCCGGGCGGATGTCGTCGAACTTGGCAAACGCGCTGCGGAAAGCCGAGATCTCCTTGCGCAAGTTCCACAAGGCCCAGGCCCGACTGCCGATGACGACCCACGACAGCACCGACATGACGATGAGCACCAGCAGGACGAACAGGACCATGCCGCGCGACTGCACGGCGGCGGACAGCGGGTCCATTTCGACTTGGGCAAGTGATACAGGGAGCGAGAAGAAAGCGTTCATGGCCGCAAGGCTAGTCGGGCCCTGGATCGCTGGCAAGAGCCGGACGGAGGCCGGCGGCTGAAGCCGCGCCTCAAGTTGCAAAGCCGGCCTGCGCCGGCTGAGGGCCCAGTCCGCGTAGGCGGACTTCGCAGATCAAGGCGCGGCTTCAGCCGCCGGCCATTCCTTGCCCGGGCCCCTGCCCGAACCCGAGCCCGCACCCGCACCCGAACCCGCACCCGTCCCCGAACCCGTCCCCGGTCTAATTACCGCCCGCGCCCTTCAGCATCACCCACGCCATGCCAATGTCGCCGCGAATGCCGCCATCGCTCTCGTTGCTCCACGCCTCGGCCAGCACCGCGCCCAGGCCGGCCACCGGCGCGCCGCCGAATTCGCCGCCGTCGGGGCCGATCAGCGCCCCGCCGCGCAGGTTGCCAGCCAGGGCCCGCGCCATCTGCTGGCGAACGTCCTCCTCGCCCGCGAGCAAACCCTTGACTTCCTTGAGCACCGACGCATCGCCGGATCGCAACAGCGCCGCCACCAGCATCGCCTTGGCGCGACCGGCCTTCTCCTTGTTGCCCAGCTTGGCCACGCCGCGCTTGGCCGCCTCCAAGGCCTTGGGCGCGAACGAGGTCAGCGACAAGGCCTGCAGCACCAGACCGTACTCGAACGCCGCGTCGACGTTGGCCCCCGAAAGTCCCGTCGCCACGTCCTTTTGCGCACCGGCATCGCCCAACACCGCCAACGCCGAGCTGAACTTCACCCGGTCTGGATTGCCGATGTCCTTGGTTTCCTTCACCTTCTTCTGCCAGTCCGCCTTGTCGCTCGAGTCGCCCATCGCCGCCTGCGCGATCGCGGTCAGGCTCTCGCGGCTGGTCGGATTGCGCTTCAGCTTGCCGGCCACCGACTTGTCGCCCATGCGCACCAGGTAGGCAGCGCAGGCGTCGCGGGCGAGATCGCGGTTGTCCTCGGGCGCGTCAGGCGAGAACACCGAGGCGCAGCGCGACACCAGCGACTTGTCGTTCCACTGGGTGAACAGCCACGCCGCCGCAGCGATGGTGGCATTGTCGTCGTCGCCGGAAAGCGCCGCCTCGGCGTACTCCTTGACCAACGGCGCCAGGGACTTGTCGCCATACCAGCCGATCAGGCGCACGAGCTTGGGGCGGGAACTGCCCAGGTGCTCCTTCCACTGCTTGGTGTTGCCCAAGAAGCCTGCGAACACGGCCTTGTCCTCGGGGCGCTGGGCGATGGCGATCATTTCGAGGGCGGGAAACACCAGCCGGCACGTGCTGTTCGGGATGCATACCCGACTCTCGAAGCCGCCGGTGGTCGACATGCCTTCGCCGACGGTGACGTTGGTGAGCACGTCCTTGACGAAGTCGGCCGGCCAGGGCTTGACGCCCTTGCGCAACTCCGCGAAACGCTTGCAACCGCGAAAGCCCGACTTGCAGTCGTCCTCGGTCATCCAGGCGGCGAGGTAGCCGAACGGGCCCTTGCCTTCGCCCAGCGTTTCCGCCCAACGGGTGGTGACATCGTCGGCGGCGTGGACGGCGGGCGCGGCGAGCGAAGTCAGGGCGCCGGCCAAGAGCAAAGCGGAGCGGAACGATCGCATGATGGAACTCCTTGCGGCGCCGCGGTTCGAGGTAGCGGCTGCCGTCCAGGTTCGATCACGGGACCCGTGCGGTCAAGATTGCGCACCAGCCGCGTCGATCAGCCCGAGTGCGCGACCAACTGCTCGCGATGCCGTGCCGCCGCGGCGTCGCCCTCCAGCCCCAGCCCGGCGTAGGCTTGCGCAGCCAGCGCGTGCAGTTGCGGGTCGAAGGGGTTGAGCCACGCCGCCTGGTCCAACGCCTCCAGGGCCAACTTCCAATGCCCTTGCGCGACCTCGGCCCGCCCGCGCAGCACGAACAGCGGCGCATGCGAGGGGTACTGTTCCAACGCCGGCGCCAAATACTCCTCGGCTTCTGCGTTCTTGCCCAGGTCCAGCAGCACGCGCACCAACCGCGCGACCAGCAGTGGACCTTCCTGGGCGCCCGCCGCGATCGCCTTGCGGTACTCGATGGCCGCGGCCTGCGGACGTTTCAGCACCGCCAGGCGGTCCCCCAACGCCGCGTACTTGCGCGCTTGTTCGCCCAGCACCTTGGCGCCCGTCTGCGGCCCTGCGCCCCGGAACACCAGCGGCGCCACATGGGCCCGCTCGACCGTAGCACCCAGGTCCACCTTGGCAAGATCGCGTTTCCACTGCGCTTGGAAGTTCGCCATCGACAGCCCGGTCAGCCGCTCCAACGCCTGCGCTTCGTTCAGGCCGGCGCCGAACAGTCCGACCAACCGCCCCGCCTCCGCGGTCTGCCCTGCCGCCTGGGCCTTGCCGTCCAGTGTCGCCGCGCGATCGAGCAGCCAGGCCACGGCGTGGTGCACCTCGGCGAACGCGAGTTGGGTGTCCTCCTGGGTCGGCAACAGCGCCATCGAGGGGCTCATCTTCTGCAACGTGATGAACTTGCCATGCTTTCTGGCAGTCCCCAGCGCGTTGCGTTCCTCGCGGTCGAGTTCCGCCGGTTGCCGGCCCCGCCACGCGCCCTCGAACGAGCGCGCCAGGCCTTCGTGAAGCCACACGGGCACTTCCGGACCACCGCGCTTGATCACGAACCAGTGCACCAGTTCATGCGCCACCGTGTCCGCCCACGGGTAGCCGAACACCAGGTCCGCGGGGCTGGTCACCATCAAGCGGTTGTATTTGCACAGCGCGATCGTCCCCGAGGCACGTATCTGTGCCACGGTCAGGCCGCTGACGCGCGAGAGGTCTTCGGTCTTGGGGTAGATGTGCACCGCGATCGCCCCGCCCTCGACCTTGCCAAAGGCATTCTCCAGCACGGGCAAGGCCTTGCCCAGCACTCGCTCCAGGTACGCCAGCAACACTTCGTCAGCGCCCGGCTTGATCCACACGATCACGCGCCCGCCCACCAGCTTGTGCGGCTGACTGCCGGCGTGCACTTCAGCCGTCGATTCAGCAAGATCCAGATACTGCTGGGCCCGTTCGCGCAGGCCTGCCGGCGCCGAGGTCGAACCCGCGACGCGCTGCAGGGCGGTGCGCGCGCCGTCGAGCCGCCCGGCCAGGAAGTCCGTCACGCCACGGCTGTAGTCCAGGGTCCACGAGCCAGGCTGGGCTTTTTGCAGCTGCGCGACCAGCGGTTCGGCACACGCGGGATCCTCGCGCTGCAAGCAGGCGCCGATCTGCTCAGCCACTTGCTCGACGGTCGCTTCGGCATGCGCAAGCCGCGGCCCGACGACCGCCAGGATGCCGAGAAAGGCGAGCGCGGACAGGGCAAAGCGGTGCAGCATCGTGACGGTCCAAGCGCGAAAGGGCCTGTGGCGCGTCTACGGTTCGCGGCGCCCGATGTCAAACGAATAAGCGCCTGAGCCCTGGAGCCCTGGCACTGAGCACTGAGCACTGCGGCGATTGCATGGCGGGGCGATCTGCGCCACCGTACACGGCCCCGAGCTCTCGCTGGCTGAGGAGTGCGCCATGATCCACCGGACCCTCTTGATTTTCGCGCTGTTGCTGCTGCCCGCCTTCGCCTTTGCCGCCACTCCGAACAAGGCCGACGAAGCCACGGAGCGCGCTCAGGTGCTGCTCGTGCCGCCCGTGGCGCTGGGCACGGTGCCGCGCCTGTCGGAACGGCGTATCGTCAAGGCGTTGCAGGACGCGCTCCAGAGCAGTGCCCGCCTGGAACTCCTCACCGACAAGGACCACGCCGTCAAGGTCGCCGCGCCGACGGACAAGACCAAGGCCGTGCAAACCAAGGGGACCGCGACTGCGCGCCGCATCGACGAGGCCGACCTGCTGCGCCAGGAGGGCACGGATCTGGCCGCCGAGGCCAAGCACCAGGAAGCATTGGCCAAGCTGCACGCGGCGATCGCGGCCTACGAAAAGTCGTACCTCGAACTGGTGGACTACACCAAGCTCGCGGATGCCTATGCGCGCGCGGGGTTGGAAGCATTCGCGACCGGGGTGAGTCATGGCGAGGTGACGCGGCTGTTCGAGCTGGGCATCGCCATCCAGCCGACCCTGGTCATCGATCGCCGCAAGCAACCCAAGGAACTGCTGGAACTATTCGATACCGCGCACGATCGGATGGACAAGGCGCCGCGCCTGGCGATCGCGGTCGAGGGCAACGCGGCGGGGGCCGAGCTGTTCGTGGACGGCGTCAAGGTCGGGCCGCTGCCGGCCAGGCAGCCAGGGCTGTTGCCGGGCACGCACTACGTCCAACTGCGCGGCGATGCCTGGCAGCCTTGGGGTCAGGTCGTCCGGCTCAAGGGCAAGGACGCCAAAGTGCAGGCCAAACCGGTGGCGGTCAAGGTCGCAGTGGGCGCGGCACCCGAAGTGGAGGTGAAGGTCGAGGCGTTGGCGGACTGCGCGCAGAAGGGTGTTTTCGTGACCGACGCCTGCAAGAAGCCGGCGGTTCGCCTGGCCAAGCAGACGGGCGCGGAATTCCTGGTGTTTACCGCGATCAAGGCGGACCGCTACGGCCGGCTGGCGCTGCATCCGTTCGTGATGGACGGCACGGCAGGGGCGACAGTAGCGCTGGCTCCGATCGAATTGTCCCAGGATCTGAATGATCTGCAGCAGAAGGCGACCACGTTGGAGCAAGCGGTGGACGCGGCGACGCACCCGTTCAGCAAGGCGCGGGCGTTGACCAAGCTGCCCTCGGTGTACAAGGACGTCGGCAAGTAGTACTTCGTCACGCGGGCTTCGATCAGTCGGCGGCGCCAGGGAAATTGCCGGCGGCTGAAGCCGCGCCTTGATCTGCGAAGTCCGCCTACGCGGACTGGGCCCTCAGCCGGCGCAGGCCGGCTTTGCAACTTCAGGCGCGGCTTCAGCCGCCGGCCTCCCGTTACCGTGCCGTGAAAGGCGGTTGCGGCCAACCTGCGCACAGCGTACGGTGCATGCGATCGGGCGTCGGCGGTGGCGGCCCAACCGAGGACCGATGCTGCGTTTCCGTTCTCTGATCCTCGCGTTGGCGGTGCTGGCGGCTTGCAGCAGCGATCCCGCCGGGCACAGTTCGACCCCGGCCGACGCTGCGGGCGCGGGCAGTGGCCTGCCGACCACGCTGGTGCTCGAGACCGAACCGGTCGGCCTGGATCCGGTCGCGGGTCAAGCTTTCGCTGTGAAGTGCAGGGCTTTCCAGGCGCCGCCCGCGGGCAGTCCTGCCGGGACGGTGGGCGCCGAGGTCGCGCTGCCGGGACCGGCGACGCTGACGGTGCTCGAAGGTCCGGCGGCGCCGCTTGAACTCAATGTATTGTCCGTGCGTTTCTCCAAGGTGGGCACCTACCGGGTCGCCTGCATGGTGCCTTCGGTGCTGAGCGCGACGTCGGGCGCACCGCTGGTCGACCTGACGCCGGCGGTGCTGCAGGTCGAGCCGGGGCCGCCCAAAACCGTCGATACTGCGCTGCCTTTGACCGCGCAAGGCAAGCCGCTGGCGCAGGTCGTCGCGGGCACGGCGGTGGACGTGACCTGTACCGCGGCGGACGCATACGGCAACGTCATCGGCGAGGGCTTCTCGTTGCAGGTCGAGCCGGCGGGACAAACCGTCGGCACCGGCACCAAGCTGGTGCCCAAGAAGGCAGGGACGTGGCAGATCGCCTGTCAAGTCCAGGGTGTGGCCGATACCACGCCGGTGTCGCTGACCGTGACCAACGACGTGCCGCGCCACCTCTTCACCGTGCTCGATCCGGGCCAGATGGTGGCGGGCGGCGCCTCGGCCCTGACTTGCGTCGCCAACGACGCTTTTGGCAACGTAGTCGAGAACTTCCCGTTTGCCCTGGACAACGATCCAGCCATCACCGTCAAGGGCCTGTACCTCAGTTGCACCAAGGCCGGGCTGCACAAGGTCCAGTGCGTGCCCGAGTCGTTGGCGTGGGACCTGTTCATCTTGCATCCCGCGACGTTGACCGTGGTGCCTGGACCGCCCAAGACGCTGAACCTGACCCAGGTGCCGTGGAAGCCGGTGTACAAGAACGAGGAGAAAGTCCAGTTCCTGAGCGCGGTCCAGGACGCGTTCGGCAACCTGGTGCCCACCGCCAAGGTCGACCTGAGCGTGACGAGCCCGGCCAAAGGTTTCAAGAAGATCGACGACACCACGATCAAGTTCAACGTCGACGCGACCTACGCGGTGCACGGCGAGGTGGTCGACTTCCCGCAAGTGTTCAAGGACCTGGCGATCGTGGTCGACGGCACCGCGCCGCTGCTGACCCTGGACTTTCCGCCCTGGGGCAGCACGCTGACCGAGAAGCCTTCGGTGCAACTCAAGGGCACGGCTGGCGATGCCGGCGCGGGCCTGAAGTCGCTGAAGGTGAGCAAGACTTCGCTGTTCGTGGATCCGGCGCAGAAGAACGCGTTCGCCTCCTCGGTGCCTTGCATGACCGACGACGACTGCAAGGACAGCGGCAAATGCGTGGGCGATCCCGCGGACAAGCGCTGCTCGGTCTCGACGTGGATATCCCAGGAGCAGGCCCAGCACGGCCTGAACGCGGTGCGCGCCGACGCCGAGGACATGGGCGGCGAAAAGGCCAAGGCGACCCGTGGCTTCTACTTCAGCGGCAAGTACTACCCGACCGACGCGGCGACTCCCAAGGGCGCGCTGGTGCCCGACGGCATGCAGGTGTTCCTGGGCAAGGACTTCCTCGACGACGGCGTGCACGATCCCGCGCATCCCAATGATCTCGCAACGATCATGGAGGTCGCGATCGGCGGTCTGGACGTGGGCACCTTGCTGCCGCCGACGCTGAGCCAGGGCGACATGGAGGTCAAGCTCTCCAACACCAAGTTCGGCAAGCCGCACATCTCGCTCGCGCCGATCATCGGCGGCATGAACATGACGGTCGACATCCCCAACGTCTACACGGACATCGCCGTCAAGGCCAAGCAGAAGCTCGGGCCGATCTCGTTCACGCTCAAGGTTTCCGGGCACATCACCATCGACAAGGTCAGCCTGTTCACCAGCATCGCCATGTCGGTGGTCGATGGCACAGCCAAGGTGGGCATCAACGCCTCCAAGGTAGACTTGAACAACCTGAAGATCCACGTCGACGGCATCGCCGGCCTGCTCGATCCGCTGATCAACCTGATTCTCGGCGCTTACAAGGGCCAGTTGCAAAGCCAGATGGTCGCCGCGCTCAACGGGATGATCCCGGGCGTGCTCCAGGGGTTGCTGCAGCAGTTCGCCATCAACACGACGTTGCCGCTGCCGGGGTTGTTGCCGGGCCAGGCCGCGGTCGCGATTCAACTCGTCAGCGTGCTCAAGACCTTGGACTTCAGCCCGGCAGGCGGCGTGCTCAAGCTCGACGCGGGCTTCGTGGCGCAAAAGGGCACGACGCACAAGGTGTTGGGCGCGATCGGCCGCGACGGTTGCATCGGCACGTCGCAGGACGCGTTTGCCATCGACCAGAGCCAACGGATGCAGATCGCTTTGCACGACGACGTGTTGAACCAGATGCTGCACGCGATCTGGTACACCGGCGCCATGACGATTCCCAAGCTGACGGCCGAGCAACTGGGCCTTTCGGGCAGCGGAGGCGCGCCGCTGCCGGGCGGATTCTCGTTGGAGGGCGCGGTCTTCGGCATCGACATGTTCCTGCCGCCCATCGTCGAGACGTGCAATCAGCCCAAGCCCGAACAGGTGCGCATCCAGATTGGCGACCTCGGGGCCAACGTGACGCTCAAGCTGGGCCTGGACGATCTGGCGCTGGGCTTGTTCGCCAGCGTGGACATCGGCGCCTCGATCGGACTGGCGCAAACGGCAACGGGGACGCAACTTGCGGTGACGTTGGACAAGCAACCGCACGTGATGTTGGACCTCGTGAGCATCAGCAAGGACTTCGAGGCCGAGAAGCCCGTGTTCGAGGCGCTGATCGTCAAGCAATTGAACGACGCGCTGGCCAAGGGCATACCGGGCCTGGACACGCTGGCGGTCGATCTGCCTTCGCTGGACCTGGGCAGCCTGCTGCCGGGATTGCCGGCGGGCGCCAAGATCGCGCTGAAAATCAAGGATCTGAAGCGCTCCGGCGGCTACACGGCGATTTCCGCGCTGCTGGACTGATCCGGGCCCGCAACCGCCATGCTGTGCGTGAGTTTGCGCAAGCGCGCGAGTCCGGGCAGGATGTGGCCGATCGAACGCCCGCGCTCCAGTTGCAGCGCGCGGCAGAATCAGGAGTGGGATGGGCGAGCGCGGATTCTGCGGCATTCCGGAAAGCAGCGGACTTCGGCGCGCCACGCTGGCGTTCGCCCTGTTCGCCGCGTTGGCGTTTGCCGCGTGCAGCACGTCAAAGACCACGCCCAAGACGACCAAGGCGCCGACGTTCGGCTGCAAGGACGCCTGCGGGGACGCCGAAGTGAACGCGGACACGACCGACGAGGAAGACGTCGGCCCGCTGCTTCCCGACATCAATTTCAACGAGGATCCCGTGAAGTGCGCCGTGCCCGGCGGGTGGGGCTGCGAGTGCGAGACCAACGACCAGTGCACGTCGAACTACTGCGTGGACAGCGCCGAGGGTCGCGTTTGCACCATGACCTGCACGAGCAACTGCCCCAAGGAATGGAAGTGCTTGCAGGCCGGAGGTGGCGTCGACTTCAACTACATCTGCGTGCCGAGCTACACCACGCTGTGCAAACCCTGCAAGAGCAGTGAGGAATGTAAGGCCTTGGGGTCGGACAAGGGCGAGAACTTGTGCATCCCGCTCACTTCGAGCGAAGGCTTCGTCAACGGCTCCTTCTGCGGCACGCTGTGCAAGGAAGACGCCGACTGCAAGGGCGGCTACCACTGCAAACCCGTGGAGTTGCCGGGCGCCCAGACCATCACCTCCATGCAGTGCTTGCCCGACAGCAACGAATGCGGGTGCTTGCCGGCGTGGGTGTCCTTGCAGTACTCGACCCAGTGCAGCAAGACCAACCAATACGGCTCGTGCACCGCGGCGCGCACCTGCACGGACGCAGGTTTGACCTTGTGCAACGTCCAGATGCCCGCGGTCGAATCGTGCGACGGCGAGGACAACAACTGCAACGGCAAGGTCGACGAGCCCGGCGCGGTCGGCTGCGTGGTGTACTACGCGGACAATGACAGCGACGGTTCGGGCATCGGCGAGGGCGCGTGCAGCTGCCTGAATCCGGGCGCGGGCTATGCGGCGGGCGGCGGCGACTGCAACGACCTCGTGGCGCAAATCCACCCCGGCGCCGACGAGATCTGCGACGACGTCGACAACAACTGCAACGGCGAAACCGACGAGGCAGGCGCCAAGGGCTGCAAGATCTTCTACAAGGACAAGGACGGCGACGCTTTCGGCGATCCTGCGGATTCTGCTTGCCTTTGCTTGTCCAAGACGACGGTGGACTGGATCAGCCAGGCGGGTGACTGCAACGACGCGAACGACAAGATCCACCCGGGCGTGTTGGAAGTGTGCGACAGCGTGGACAACAACTGCAACGCCAAGATCGACGAGGAGGGCGCGCAAGGCTGCACGTTGTTCTACCTCGACGCGGACAAGGACGAGTACGGACCGGCGGCGTCGGGCAAGTGCCTGTGCGTGGCGAACAAGATCTACAGCACCGACAAACCGGGCGATTGTGACGACAACAGCGCCAAGGTACACCCCACGGCGATCGAGTCCTGCAACAACATCGACGAGGACTGCAACGGCGTCACCGACGATGGCGATTCGGTCAAGTCGTGCCCGGGAGTGCCTGACGGTGCGCCAGGTTGCAGCGCCGGCAAGTGCGTGGTCGGCTCGTGCAAGAAGGGCCAGTTCGACGTCAACCTCAATTTCGAGGACGGCTGCGAGTGCTTGGCGGACAACAACTTCGGCGTCTCGGGCGGCTTGTGCGCGGTGCCCACCGACCTCGGCAACGTCCCCGACGGTTCGGCCACCCTGCTCAAGGCCGGCAACATCATGCCTGGCGAGGACGGCGACTGGTTCAAGATCAACGCCGTGGACCAGCCGGACGTCAGCGGCGGCTGCGATCCGTTCAACGTGCGCGCCAAGTTCTTGGCCAATCCAGGCGGGCAGTTCCAGCTCGACTTCTACCGCGGGGGCTGTGCTGGCGTCGACCAATTGTGCTCGGCTCAAACCGAAGTCGGTTGGTCGGTCAGCTATGGTGGCGCGCCGCCCACACCCAAGGCAGTTCCGGTCGGCAACAGCGGCCAGAAGTTCGGCGCCGGACCGAACGCGGTCGTCGCACCCGCGAACCAGACCGGCGGCGAGTGCAACTGTTACGTCGCGGTCGGCGACAAAACGCCTGGTATTCCGGGGATGAACATCTGCTCTGACGATACCGCGGTGTTCTACGTCAAGGTCTCGCGCAAGCCCGGTTTGCCGGCGACTTGCGACATGTACACCATCGCCATCGACAACTCCTTGGCGCCGCTGCAGTAGCGCTGGAGGCGGTCTGAGCGTGCAGTGCCCCAGAACATGGCGTCTTCTCGTCACAGGCCTGTGCCTGGGCTTGAGCGCCTGCTTGTCCCCCGCTCAGTCGCCTGCCAGCCACGAGGACGCGAGCGGCCCCGACCTGGGCGCGCGTTTCGTCAAGAATCCCGACGGCAGCGGCCTGGACCTGTCCCTGACCGGCAGTGACGCCAGCGGCGACCTGGACGACGCCGGGCCAGCCGACGCCGACGCGGATGCGAGCGCGACCCAGGACAGCGACATCGGCGAGGATGCCGAGGTCACAGACAGCGCTGAGAGCACAGACAGTGCTGACGTCAGCGCCGATGCAACCGAAACCGGCGAAACTGTGCAGGAAGTCACCGACACCGCCAGCGACGCCACCCAGACCGCTCTGTGCGGCGACGGCACCTGCGCCAACACGGAGAGTTGCGGCGCCTGCCCGAGCGATTGCGGCACCTGCCCGTGCGGCGTCCTGGGCTCGACCTACTGCGCCATTGGCCAGCAGTGCTTCCCGAACGGCGACATCACGTTTTGCGCCAAGGCCGGCAGCCTGGTCCACGGCGCCCCATGCAAGTTCTACAACGAGTGCGAGGTCGGCACCCTGTGCGCCGCCGGTCTGTGCCGCCAGCTTTGCGATTTCACCAGCAAGAACACGAGCTTCTCGTGCAAGCCGGGCGTCCCTTGCGAGAAGTTGCTGGTCGGCAAGGCGGATCCGGACGGCACCATCGGCGTGTGCAAACCCGGCGCGAACTGATTGGATCCGCGAGGAACGCAAGCCAAGGTGCGCAGGCCCCGGGGCGGCAACCAGTGCTGGCAACCACTTGCCAGTCAAGGCACACTCCTCGGGCGCCGCTCGCGCACGCCGGGGATTCGACCATGCCGCTCGCTCCGATCCGCCACGTCGCCGCGCTGACTTCGCTTCTGGGTCTGGTGGCCTGCACGCAGGCAGGGACTCCAGCCAGGGCCCCGACTGAACCCAACAGTGCCAAGGGGTTCCAGCAAACGACGGCGGCATTGACGGTCGCCCAGATTGCCCACCCGCTGCTGACGCCTGGCGCGCTGAGCGGGCCGAGCCTCCAGCCGCCACTGCTGATTCTGCCCTGGGGTCAGGCGCCGGGTCAGGTCGGCCACCGCCGCGAGTCCGAGTCGATGCAAGAGGGGCCGATGGCCCTGGACGTGGCGCCAGACGGCCGCATCGCGGTGCTGGACCAGGTGAACGGTCGGGTGCAGGTGTTCAGCGTCGGTCAGCCGGTGCAAATCCTGCCGATTCAGCGCGATACCTTCCAGGACGTGGCGTTCGACGACGCCGGACGGCTGTTCGCGCTGGACCGCCTGGGCGTTCCCGAAGTGGTGGCGCTGACCGGCGGTGGGCTGCAAGTGCCGACGGTGGGTGAAGGTTTGGACGAAGGTGCAGCGGCGACCGGGTTGTTCCCGATGGCGGACGGCTTGTGGGTCGAATCCGAACACGAAACGCTCGTGCACATCAGCGACGCCCAGGGACACGCGCTGACGGAACGGACGCAAGTGCCGGGACGCGTGGGGCAAACCGGGCGGCAACTGGTGGTGGCAAAAGTGATCGGACCGCAGCAGGTGACGGTGCGGGTGCGCGAGGCGACGGGGGCGGTCACCTTCACCGCGCAGCTGCAGTTCGCGTGGGCGCTGGACGGCATTCGCGAAGTGGCGATCGACGCGCAGGGCCAGACCCTGGTGGTGGTGGATGTGGCGCAGGACGGGCAACGTCGCCTGACCGCCGTGGTGCTGGACGCCAAGGGCATGGAATTGCGCAGGACCGAGCTGCCGCCGCCGACCCAACCCGATGAACAGTTTCGCTCCGTGCGCCTGGGTCCCGACGGCGCGCTGTACCTGCTGCAGTGTGGCGCCGATGCCGCGACGGTCGTGAAGGTGCAGCCATGAACTGGGCTTATCGTCTGTTGTGTGTAGTCGTCCTGGCATGCGCGCTGACTGGCCCTGCGCAAGCCGCGCCCAAGACCATGACGGTTGCCTCCATCATGGTGCTGGCCAAAGCCGTGGTCGGCTACTCGTACTGGTGGGGCCACGGCCGCTACCGCATGGACAACAAGGACCACGGCTCGTGCAAGGGCAACTGCTCCAGCTGTGGCTGTCCTTCGTGCACGCATTCAGGTGGTTACGGTGCGGACTGCTCGGGCTTCGTCGGCAAGGCGTGGCAGGTCCCTGGGCCCATCCCCGTCACCACCGACGCGCATCCGTATTCGACCTGGAGCTTCATGGGCAGTTCGTCCAACTGGACGCCCGTGGCCAAGGGTAGCGCCAAGATGGCCGACGCCTTCGTGTACAACAATGGCAGTGCGGGCCACATCTTCCTGTACGAAAAGGGCGATCCCTACGGCAGCGTCTGGGCTTACGAGTGCAAGGGCTGTTCGTACGGCTGCGTGCACGACTTGCGCTCGACCTCGGGCTACTCGGGGCGCAGGCGCGTGAACATCACCTCGGTAGCTGATTCGGACAGCGACGGCGTGCCCGACAGCACCGACAACTGCGACAAGGTCAAGAACGCCGACCAGAAGGATGCCAACAAGGACGGCCAGGGCGACGCCTGCGACACCGACGACGACGGCGATGGCGTCGCGGACGCCAAGGACAACTGCGACCTGGTCAAGAATGCCGACCAGAAGAACGTCGACAAGGACGCGTTGGGCGACGCTTGCGATCCGGACAACGACAACGACGGCGTGGTCGACGGCAAGGACAACTGCCCGAACAACAGCAACAAGAACCAGGCGGACTTGGACAAGGACAAGGTCGGCGACGTGTGCGATCCGGACACGGACGGCGACGGCGTGGCCAACGCGAAGGACAACTGCCCGTTGGTAAAGAACGCCGACCAGAAAGACACCGACAAGGACGGCAAGGGCAACGCGTGCGAAACGGACGGCGACAAGGACGGCGTGCCGGACAAGAGCGACAACTGCCCGGCGCTGAAGAACGCTGACCAGGCGGACCAGGATGGCGACGGCAAGGGCGACCTGTGCGACACCGACGCCGATGGCGATGGCGCCCTGGACAGCAAGGACAATTGCCTGGACGAGAAGAACGCCGACCAGAAGGACACCGACAAGGACGGCAAGGGCGACGTGTGTGACGACGACCTGGACGGCGACGGCGTAGCGGACAAGGGCGGCAGCGGACCGTTCGACAATTGCCCGGGGCTGGCCAATCTCGACCAGGACGACGCCGACGGCGATGGCCAGGGCGACGACTGCGATGCCGACTCGGACGGCGATGGCGTTTCCAACGGGGCGGACAATTGCCCGACGCTGGCCAATCCGGACCAGATGGACATGGACAAGAACGGCATGGGCGATGCCTGCGAGGGCGATCCGGGCGAACCAGACGCGGGGCCGATCGTCGATGCGGGCGAGGACGATGCTGGGGAAGAGGACGCTGGGGCTGGGGAAGAAGTCCTGACTGAAGAAGATGTTGGCGAACCGGAGGCGGATGTCGGCAAGCTCGGCGAAGAGGTTGCGGGTGCGACCGACGCGGGCGGTGGTCCAGTCGATCCCGATGTCGTGGAAACGGCCGGCGAAGTGCGCGACGGCCAGGATGTCCCTGAAGACATGACGACATCGCCGAAATCGGACGCGGTGGGCAAGGCGGACGCGGCGGTCGGCGGCGATGGCGTCAAGCTGGACGCTGAGTTCGACAGTGGCAAGGCTTTCGCGGCGACGAACACCGGCAAGGCGGTGAGCGGGTGCTCGGCCGGGACGCGCGGTCCGCCGCAAGCCTGGGCCTTGTTGCTGCTGGTGGCCGGTGCACTGGCCGCCCTGCAACGTCGACGCAAGCCCCGCCAAGCCTGACGTTTACTCGCGCGCTGGACCGGCGTACAAGCAGGCGGCCTGTTGCCATTCTACCGGGCGACACGGCACGAGGTTTCGCCATGGCCATCCCTTCCGGTCCCGCCGGCCGCCACAAGAAGAAGCACACCAGCGTCGAGCCGGTCTCGGAGAGCCGGCAGGACGAGGCTCGCGCGCAAGAGCCGCAACGCAATGAGCCCGAGCGCCCTGCCGAGTCGGAGCGTGCCGAGCCGGTGCGGGCCGAGCCAGTGCGCGCCGAGATCAAGCCGCAGCGGGCGCGCGTGACCGAGCGGATTCCCTCGGAGATCCTGCCTCGCGACGGTCACCTGTCGCCAGCGGTGATGGGCCTGTCGCTCGAGGACTTCTTCGACCTGCTGTACCAAGACGCGGTGCAACTGTCTGATCTGACGGTGGAAGAGTTCTTCCGGATGCGCGACAACCACGCCTTCCCGGACCCGTTCACCGCTGGCGACGCGCGCTCGCTGTTCACCGAGGACATGTGTCGGCGCGGCCAGTTCGTGCCGGTGGGCTGGCACCAGGAAGGCATGTACTTCGCGACGTGCAAGGCCGAGAGCGCGCAGGACGATCTGGCCAAGGCCCTGGACCTGCTGGTGAAGCTGCCGGTGACACTCTACACGGTGTCGCCGGAGTTGCTCGAAGGCGGCGTCGCTTGGTTGTTTCGGCGCTGAGCTGCGAAGGGACGCCGGCGGATGAATCCGCGCCTTGATTTGCGAAGTCCGCCTACGCGGACTGGGCCCT
The DNA here is from genome assembly GCA_964356325.1 of uncultured Enterobacteriaceae bacterium. GTDB lineage: Bacteria > Myxococcota_A > UBA9042 > UBA9042 > UBA9042 > CAYHHL01. The sequence goes on from CAYHHL010000071.1 coordinate 25,585, forward strand.
CAGCCGGCGCAGGCCGGCTTTGCAACTTGAGGCGCGGCTTTAGCCGCCGGCAGAATATCTAGCGGTCGATCCCGGTGCGAACTTCGGATTTCCGGTACTAGTCCTTCTTCGGCCAAGGTTCCGGCGGCACCCCGATCGGCGTCTGGTTCGCCAGCAACTTCAGGTTCTTCACGAACAGCTCCACGTACTTCAGGTCGTCGTCGATGTCCGGGTCGGGGTGCGCCTTCTCCCAAGCCCGCGCCACCTTGTCCAACGCCTCCAGCACGCCGCGCGCCGCGCCCGGATCGCCGTCCAGCGCCAGCGCGCAGGCCATCTTCAAGCCCACGAATACGTTCAGCATCACGAAGCCCTTCTCGACCGTGGGATGCGTGAACAGGCCGCCGTCGGGAATCTGCCCGCCCGGCACTATCGGCCCTTCCACGTTCACGTCCTGGGTCTTCTTCACCCCGGTCAGCGGGTGCGTCCACGTCAGTTGCAGCGCGCCCACGCCCTTGTCCTGGATGCCTGGCAAGGCGATCAGTTCGACCAGGATTGCGCCGCCACCGCCGCGCCGCCCTTCGCCCTGACCCGGCAATGGTGTGCCCGCTTCGGTTCGCCCTGCCAGGTAAAGGCTCGGGATCTCGATGTTGCCGCCGTTCGGCCCGCCCTGCCAACCGTGGGTGCCGTACACGCCGCGGATCACGTAACCCGCGCCAGGGGTCACCGCGATGTGCACGTCCAGCGCGACCGGCACCACGAACGTCAGCACTTCCTCGGTGAAGACCTCCTTGACCGCCGCCGGCTTGTCCAGGAAGTAGCTCGTGCCGGCGCCGATCTCGGCGATCTGCCTCAGCACCGCCGCATCCACGCCCTTGCCCACGCCGACCGTCGTGATGCCGATGCCTTTTTTCGCCCA
>CAYHHL010000072.1:0-1405 GCA_964356325.1 uncultured Enterobacteriaceae bacterium
GCTGGACTGCACGTCTGTTGAACCATGCATAATTTCGCCCTGATCGGAGTCGGCGGCTTCATCGCGCCACGCCACTTGAAGGCCATCCGCGACACGGGCAACGCGCTGGTGGCCGCCCTGGACCCGAACGATTCCGTCGGCATCATCGACAGCTACTTTCCGGACGCTGACTTCTTCACCGAGTTCGAGCGCTTCGACCGCCACACCGACAAGCTCCGTCGCGCCAAAGCGGGCCGTCAGATCGATTACGTGGCCATCTGCTCGCCCAACTACCTGCACGATTCGCACATCCGGTTCGCCTTGCGCTCGGGCGCCCACGCCTTGTGCGAGAAGCCCATCGTGCTCAATGCCCGCAATATCGATGGCTTGCTGGAGGTGGAGCGCGAAAGCGGCAAGCGGGTCTACACGGTGCTGCAACTGCGCCTGCACCCGGCGATTCTGGCCTTGAAGGCGCGCGTGGCCCAGGCGCCGAAGCAGCAACGCTTCGATGTCGACCTCACCTACGTCGCCAGCCGCGGCCACTGGTACTTCCAGTCGTGGAAGGGCGACAACGCCAAGTCGGGCGGCGTGGCCACCAACATCGGCGTGCACTTCTATGACATGCTGCACTTCGTTTTTGGCGAGGTCCTGGCCAACAAGGTGCATCTCCGCACGCCAGCCAAAGCCGCGGGATACCTGGAATACGACCGCGCTCGGGTGCGGTGGTTCCTGTCCGTGGATGCCAACGACCTGCCCGCCGAGGCGCGCGCCAAGAACCAGCGCACGTATCGCTCGATTCGCCTGGGCGCCGAAGAAATCGAGTTCTCCGATGGTTTCGCCGACCTGCACACGCGCATCTACGAAGCCATGCTTGCCGGCAGCGGCTTTGGCCTGGAAGAGAACCGCGTGGCGATCCAGACCGTCGGCGACATCCGCGAGGCCGAACCGCTGGGTCTGCAAGGCGATTACCACCCATTCCTGCGCCGAACCGTGCAGCCTTGAACTGCGCGCCCCAGAAGCCGGCCTGGCAACGTGGCGACCTGGCGTTTGGACTCTGCCTGCTCGGGCTCGGCCTGATGCTGCGGCTGCCCGGCTTGCGCGACATCCCGTCGCCGGCGGGCGATGAGGCCGGCTGGCTGGATCTGGCTGTCCTGGTGACCCGCGGTGAACCTGCGGTCTTCTCTGCCGACGCCGCGTTCGTCACGCCGCTGTTCGCCTGGCTGATCGCCCTGCCCGTTTGGTGCTTTGGCACAGGCTTTGGCGCGGCACGCCTGGTCCCGGCGCTGGCCGTGACAATCACAGCCGTGCTGGTCTACGCCTTGTGCGCGCGGCAACACCTGCGCAAGCTAGGAATTTTCCTGGCGTTGGCCCTGCTGCTGCATCCATGGTCGCTGGCCTGGAGCCGCACGGTCGGCGTGCCCTATGC
>CAYHHL010000072.1:1505-10848 GCA_964356325.1 uncultured Enterobacteriaceae bacterium
TGCTGCTGCATCCATGGTCGCTGGCCTGGAGCCGCACGGTCGGCGTGCCCTATGCCCTTGCGCTGTGCCTGGCGGTGCTCGGCGTGCTCGGCTGGCTTGCGGCGCTCGACGTACCGCGGCCCGTCGCACGAACGCTGGCCCTGATCGGCGCCGGCCAAGTGCTCGTGCTCGGGCTGCACTTTTCCCCGCTCGCCGGCCTGCCGCTCGTCGCGTGCGCCCTGTGGTTGCTGGTGGATCCGCGGTCCCGGACGCTGCTGCGCACGCCTGGGCCGTGGCTGGCCCTGCTGGCTGTGCTGTTGCACGCGTGGCCGATCGTGACGATGGCGTTGAGCGTGGTGGGGCATTCCGGTGGCAGCGATCCCGGGCCCTTGTGGCCGCGCGTGGCGCATTTTCTGCTGGTGGGCCTGGACGGCATTTCGGGCGAGGCCACGGTGCGTCATCTGGCGCAGGCGTCCCCGGCCTGGCTCGGGTTGCTGCGTGGCGTCGTCGGGCTGGCGCTGCTGGCGGCGGTCGTGCGGGTGGCGCGGCGTCCGGAGCCGCACGGGCGTTTTGCCCTGCTTTACCTCGCGGTGGCCGTGCCGGGGCTGGCGCTGCTGCTGGTGCCGGCGCGAAACTGGTGGCTGCCCACCATCGACGCCGAGCGGTACATGTTCGCGTTGCTGGCACCGACGTTTCTGGTGGCCGGCGCCGCCCTTACCACGCTCGCACGCTGGCGCTCGGTAACGGCCGCCACGCTGGCGCTCTTTGCCGTCCTGCCCTCCGTGCGACTTGCCTCCACGTTGCTGCTGACCGGCGGAGTGGACTCTGGGTTGTACGTCGAAACGGGCGGCGGTTGGCGCGGTTGGAAGGTCGATGCCAGCCTGCGCGGCATGCCCCGCATCCTGCGCGACGACGGCGAGCGCTGGGCTGGAGGCGAACCGACGACGTTGCTGCTGGACGACTGGTTCGGTCTGAGCGCGGTGCGGCCCTTGCTGGCGGCGCGGCCTGAAACGCCCTTGGAGATTGCCTGGATCCGCCATGCCGATGGCACGGACAAGGGACTGCCGGCGCTGGCTTCGGGGCGACGCGTGCTGGTGCCGCTGTGGCCCGACGAACTGTTCGCGCCTGGATTCCAGCCAGAAGGGATGGCGCGCTGGAGCCACGACCGCCGGGCGGCGATCCGCGCGCAACTAAAGGATGTTCAACTCGTGGAGACCGTGCGCCAACCTGGCGGGCGGCCACTGCTGCAATGGTGGCGCGGGCGGATGCCGTGACCGTGGCATGATCGAGTCAGGGTCCAAGCCTCATGTGCCGCAGAATGTGCGGTATTGCCACTGGTTCTCGTCGGGTGGCAGCGCGAGGTCGGCGGCCTCGGGCTGGTCGTCGTAGGGATGCGCCAGCACGCGGCCCAGGCGCTGCATCGGCTGCAGGTCGCCTTGCAGCGCGGCGGCAATCATCTCTTCGATCCGGTGGTTGCGCGCGATGAACGCCGGGTTGGCTCGCCGCATCGAGGCCGCGTGCGCGTCGAGCGGCTCGCCATCGTCTGTCAACCGCTGCCGCCAGCGCGCGAGCCACGCCTGCGCGGGCGCGGGGTCGGCGAACAGGTCCAGGAACGCCTGGTCGTGGCCCGTCGCCGCCGCATCGGTCAAGCGCCGGAAACTGAGGGTGAAGTCAGCACGGACGCTGGCCATCAGCCCCAACAGCGCCTGGACGAGGTCGAGGTCGCCGTCGCGGGCACTGAACAACCCGAGCTTGCGGCGGAACTCAGCGATGTACGCAGCCTGGAAGCGGTCCCCGAACGTGTCCAGGCGCTCGGTCAGCACGGCCACCGCCCGCGCCGGATCGGCGTCGACCAGAGGTACCAGCGTCTCGGCCAGACGCGCGAGGTTCCACTGCGCCATCCGCGGCTGGTTGGCATAGGCGTAGCGCCCACCGTGGTCGATGGAACTGAACGTGCGGTCGGGGTCGAAACCGTCGAGGAACGCGCACGGGCCGTAGTCGAGCGTTTCTCCGGAAATCGCCATGTTGTCGGTGTTCATGACGCCGTGAACAAAGCCGAGGCCCAGCCAGCGGGCCACGAGCCGGGCCTGCGCGGTCATCACCGCGTCCAAAAGCGCGACCGCACGCCCGACGCGGACATCGGCCTGAGGGTAGTGGCGAGCCAGCGCATAGTCGACCAGCCGGGACAGCAGTTCGTGGTCCTGGCGCGCGGCAAAGTATTGGAACGTGCCGATTCGCAAGTGACTTGCCGCAACCCGCACCAGCACGGCGCCAGGCAGGACCGTGTCGCGGTACACCGGCGCCCCCGTCTGCACCGCCGCCAGCGCGCGGGTGGTCGGCACGCCCAGCGCCGCCATCGCCTCGCTGACGACGTACTCGCGCAGCACCGGACCCAGCGCGGCACGCCCATCGCCGCCCCGCGAAAACGGCGTCGGTCCGCTGCCTTTCCACTGGACGTCCCGCCGCAGACCATCGCTGCCGACGATTTCGCCGAGCAGGATCGCCCTGCCGTCGCCCAACTGCGGCACGAAATGGCCGAACTGGTGCCCGGCATACGCCAGCGCCAGCGGATCGGCGCCTTCGGGCAACTGGTTGCCCGCCAGGATGTCCAGGCCTTGCGGGGAGGTCAGTTCCTCCACGGACAGGCCTAGCGCCTGAGCGAGCGGCCCGTTGACCGCCAGCAGCGAGGGACGCGGCACCGGCGTGGGCTGGATGCGCCGGAACAGGCGATCCGGCAGCTGGGTGTACGACGGGTCAAGAGTGAACGGCATGCGCCTCCTGGGTATCGTGGAATTTGGTGTAATCGATGAAGCGCCGGCCGCTGGCCAACCGGCCCAACACGTCGACGAACCGACGACCCCAGAGGATTTCGCTCGGCAAGTACGAATAGCGGGCGTGCACGGTTTGCGACATGGTTTCGTCGATGCCGGTCAGCGAGACGATCAGTTCAGCGTTGTCCGCTTCCAAGGCTTGCTGAGTCAGCCCGAACAGCGGACTGTGCGCGTCGATCTCGTGCATGGCGGTCCAAGTCAGCGCGAAGATGATGTTCCGGCTGCGCACGAGCTTCAAGTCAAAGAAACGACGCATGGTATCACCCTCGATCGTGCGCTCGGTCAGGGCAATCGCGACCTGCAGGCGGGCCTCGACAATCTGGTTGGCGCGTTCGTTGGCCATGCGGAACATGAGCGTGGGCACGCCGTCGCGCGCTGTCACCACCGCGACTTGACTGAAGATCACCCGCGCGGTCGGTCGCGAGAACTTGGAGAACATCAAGCCGGTCGCCATCGCGGTCATCAGCACGCCGGCGAGCGCTTCGACCGTCACCACGAGGTGGGCGAAATCCGACTTCGGCGCCATCACGCCATAGCCGATGGTCGCCAGCGTCTGCACCGAGAAGTGGAAGGCGTCGGCAAACGAACCGGGCCTGGCATTGGCTATACTGCCCGCGTCGGCGAGATAGCACAGGGCGAACAGGCTGTTGAGGGTCAAGTACACCGCGATGATCAGCAGGAACAGCCGTGGCCAACTGATCGTCAGCAGTTGGTGGTAGCTGTCGCCCAGCAGGCGTTTCTTGCGGCCGATGGTCTGGATGTCGCGGCCGCCGGTGCGCTGGACGATCCGCGGCTGGTAGCCGGGCGTTTCGGGACTGGAGGCGGCGCGCGCAGATGGGGTGGATGTGTCCATGGCCGGGGATCGTAGCGCAGGCGGGGACCTGGGCGCCAGGGAAGATGCGGTCGTCCTGACCGGTTCGACTTCCTCGGGCGACACTTGTCTCTTGTCGAGCGAGCTTGACCGGGCAGAGACCGCGGCGTACACGATGGGCAGCAGGCCATGGCGATGTCGACTGGCTACCGAGCTCGGGGCAACGCCAGGCAGGCAGCGTGGGTAGCTCGGACTTTCGGCGTCATCCCGGTGCACCGCCTGGCACCTGGGCAATGAAAGCGCGGACTAAAGTGAGGTTGCTGTGCATTCCTACACTCCTGGTACTGCCGCGCAGTACACGTTGCGTCGCTTCGTCCTGGCATGGCTTGTCTCCGTGCTGGGCTGCGGCGATCCGTCGGCGGCATCCCAGGATACATCCCAGGATACATGCCAGGATGCATCCCAAGTCGCTGGACTGGACATCACGTACCCGGGCACGGGGGATGGAACCGGTGGCGGCTGCGCGCCGGCGCCGGCCCCTCCCGGCTGCTCAGCGGTTGCGAAGGTCGATGGCGTATTCACCGGTTGGACCCCCGGCGCGGCGTGCTATGAATTCGTCGGCGCCCAACCTGTCGCCGGCAAGTTCGGCTGGTTCTACATCGCCGCTCCGGGCGGCAAGTCCATCCACTTCCTCAACGACTGGTACCTGCGCGACGACGAGCCGATCTGTCCGGCGATGTACAACCTGTTCCAGATGTCGACCGGCGGTGGCAGGCAGCATTGGGACATCCGCGTCTACGGCGATGCGCATGTCGCCATCCTGCTCAACGGCGAGCCCTACACCGGCGAGGGCCGCGGCGGCTATGCCTTCGTGGCCACGCCCAAACTAGCGAAACTGCATACGGTGTTCGAGTTCAGCATCGATGGCGTCGATTCCGGGGAACTGGCGGCCTTCCTGCACGATCCAGATCAGGCGAGTTTGCTCAAGGCTGGCACGTTTGGTTCGCCGCGCGGCTGCGACGACCCGGCCGGGGCCCTCGTCGCGGAGCCAACCATCGTGCTGGCGTACCTGGCACCGGCAGGGTTGCAGGCGCCGCACGCTGCGGTCGGACCGGTCGCCGTGACCTTCGACAAACCGAAAGCCAGCGCCGGCGACATCGTGAAGGTCCTGGGCGGCGGCTTCGGCACCACTCAAGGCGAGGTGCTCGTCGACGGCAAGCCTGCAAAAGTACTCAAGTGGCAGGCTGATCAAGTGGAATTCCAGGTCCCGCTCGCGTGCGGCAGTGAGGCCAAGGTGCAGGTCGTCGTGGCCAGTGTGTCGGCCAAACCGCTCACGCTGTATGTGGCTGTACCCAGCACGGTTTGCGTGGACGGGGGCCCCACGGGAGACACCGACTCGGACGCGACCGGCGGCTGCAGCAAGGATGCGGACTGCGGCACGGCGGGCCCTTGCGAGATCGCCAGTTGCGACCCCGCGACACACGCGTGCACGACACTGAAGGTTGCGTCCGGAACTCCGTGCAACGACGGGGACGCTTGCACGACTGGGGACGTGTGCTCCGAGGGCAATTGTGTCGGCGGCGACCCGGTGTCGTGCGAGGACGACTTCCAATGCTTGACCGATTCGTGCGACTCCGGCGTAGGTTGCGTCCATGTGCCGGTCGACTCGACCTCGGTCGTTTGCGACGACGGCAATGCCTGCACGACCCAGGACCACTGCAGCGCCACCGGCGAGTGCTTCGGCGCGATTTCAGTCAATTGCGACGACGCCCAGTTCTGCACCTCCGACGCGTGCAGTCCAACCCAGGGCTGCAAGTTCAGCGCGACCAAACAGGGACTCGCCTGCGACACGGACGACTTCTGCTTCGCCCCCAAGGGAGTCTGCTCGGGTAAGGGCTGCGTCGCCGCGCCGAACCCGGACCTCGGCGACGGCAACGACTGCACGCTCGACCTATGCGACGGCAAGGACAAGACGATCACGCACGTGCCGATGCCTGGCAGTTTCTGCGACGACGGCGATCCGGGCACGAAACAGGACACTTGCAACGCCCAGGGCGCGTGCGTGGGCAAGAAGTCCGACTGACGGCGGGGTGGTGCCGCAACCAGCCGCCCGCCGGCACCTCAAGCGCCGGAAATTGCTTTGGTGATCAACGGCACCAACGGCTCCGGCAACTCGAGCTGGCCCGACAAGGCAAACGCGTGGCCGGCGTCGGACATCTTCTTCCAGGTCTTGCGCACGATGTCGAGCCACTTCTCCTCGGGATATTCCGCGTGCTGGCCGGCAAAACCGAGCATGTAATACTGGATGAAAACAAGGTCAGCGACGTCTTCGAGCATCTGCGACTCGGCGTTGACCTTGATGCCCTTCTTGCCGACCGCGGCTTTGACGCGTTCGATCGTCGCCTCGTTGTAACCCGCCCGTTGCGTCAGTTCCCCGGCCAGGTTGGCGTGGAACTTGTACAGCCCGGTGCGCCATTGCAGGTAGCCGTTGCGATCCATCGGGTAGGAATCGCGCGGCACCTTCCAACGCTGGATGTGCTGGGCGCGCACCGCCAGCTTGACGGACTCTGGCGCATCCGGGGCGAACCGCGCCAGCATTTCGCTCATTCGCCGGCCGTACAGCAACTCCTTGGGCTGGCCGTCTTCGACATGGGGGTCTTCGGCGTTGGCGGCATCAAACAGTGCAATAGCGCGCTGATAGCGATCGGTCTCGGTCATCGGGCATCCTTTGTCTGGGAAATACGCCGGTCCACTTCGGCCACGCGGTCCAGCACCGCCGCCACGGCCAGGGGCACGCAGGTCCACCAGACCCGCGTCTCGTCGACGAGGCCGAAGCACAGGTTGGCCACCGCCATCGCCGCCAGCACCACCGCCAACTGCCGCTGCGCAAGGGACATGCGCTGCCAGCGCCAAGCCACCACGGCCGCGAAGCCGACGAGCGCGAGCGTCACCAGGCCTTCGAGCTGCAGGCGGGTGACCTGCGCCGAGACGGTACGCAGGTTGTCGAGCAGCAGGAAGTGGTTGCCCAGCGGAGTCGCACTGGCCGGCAGCGCGTCGCCTCCGGTCCACGCCCAACGCCGGACCGCGACCACCGCCACGCCGCCCGCCACGAGCAGCCCCAGTCCGGCCAGCAGACGCCGCCGGTGCGCCAGGTGCCAGCGCCAACCGGATCCCTCGAACGCGGCGACGACCAGCCACAGCGGGATGAACAAGGCCGATTCGCGGTTGGGCAAGGCGGCGAGAAACAGGCCGGCGAAGTAGCCCAGGTTCGCCTGGGCGACGACCCCGTGCGCCAACGCGGTCAGGACCAGATAGTCCAGGAAGTCCCAACTCTTGAGCCACGCCGGATCCACCATCAGCAACAGCGCCACGCCGCTCAGCACCGACGTACGCCATGCCTGCCACGGCTCGCCGAGCAGCCGGCGGTACACTTCGAAGGCCAGCCCCTGGCCCGCGAGCAGCAGCACCAGCGTCAGCAGGCCGAACGCGCGCCCCGGCGCAAGCCCCGTCACCGCCGCGATGCCGTCGAGCAACGCCGGTCCCAGCCAACGATTGGCAAACGCGGGCGAAAACGACTGGCCGTGCAGGATGGCGAGCTCACCCGCGGCGAATTCTTCGAACCGGTAGCCGTGCAGGAGGACGAGCACGCGCCAGATCAGCAGGCCAACCGCCAGGTTAGCCAGGCGAGCCACCCACGCGTCGTGATGGTCTGGTCCCGTCATCGCCGGCCGCCGCCTCCATGCATGGACCATACAAACAGAGCCCGCCTCGACGCACCGGCCATGTGAACCCAGCCACAGACAGTCCGCGCTACCCCCTACACCCGCCGCCGAATCTCGGCCAATCTCCCCAGCACGTCGTGCTCCGGGATCTCGATGGCCAGCCGCTCTGCCTCCTCTTGGACCAGCCCATCATCCCACGTTTCCATGAGGTTCCGGACGACCGACGCAGCGTCCTCCAGGTCCAGGTCCCGCGTCGACAGCACCTTGAGCAGGACGAAGTCTTCGGGCGACACAGTGGACAACGTGCGGCCGCGCAGGTGGCCAATCAGTCGCCGCGACAGAACCGCTTGCGCAAAGCGGCGACTTCGCGGAGCCACCAGGTCGATGCAGTTGACGCCAGAAGTCGTCTCGTTGCCCAGCAGTCCCACACGCGCCAGAATCAGGCCCCCCAAGGGCGCGGGCGCCATGCTGGTCGCGGCCAGCAACCCAGCAGTTCGGAAAGCAGCGACCAGCACACCTGGGTCGGGTTCGACCACCGCAAAATCGGCGTCATGGGTATGTCGCTGTCGGCCGTACGCAGCCAGCAGCAGACCGCCGTACAGCGCGTGCGGCACGCCCGCCCGGTCAAGGGCGTCGACCGCCAGGAACGCGACTTCGTTGGGGTCATCCAGGTCGATCACGATCCCCGGCCTCCTTGCGGTGCTTGCGCTCCGCCTTGAGCTGCGCGCCCATCGCCTGCAACTCCCGCGCCGAACGCCGCAACTTGCGCAACTGCTCGTCGGCGCGAGCCAAACGGCGGTCCAGTTCCTCCTGGGACATGCCTGACATGGCCAACCTCAGTTCCCGTTGAGCGCCGTGACCGTGCGGCTACCATCCGGCAGGCTACGCCCGGGTGCCTGTGCCGACAAGCGCAACACGCCGCTCGATCAATCCACTGTAATCGATTTCGACACGTTCTTGGGCACATCCGGATGCACGCCATGGTCGCGCACGCCATGACCGTCCAGCCAAGCGCCCTTGCGCTTGCTCATCTCCAGCGCCAGCGCCTGCAACGCCACCGTCGCCGAGAATGCCGTGGCCAGACAGTCGCCCGTCGGTGGCAAGGTCAGGTAGAACCAGCGGTAGTCTTGCTTGCCCGCCGGGGCCTTGGCAGCGGCTTGCAGCAGCGCCGGGCTTGCCTCCGCGATGATGACGGTCGTCGCGCCGCGGATCTTGTGCGTGTTGATCTGCGACACGGTCAGCAGCACGTCGCGCTCCTCGGGCCCGGTCACGTAAACCAGCGGATAATCGGCATAAGCCGCCGTCATCGCCGGACCGTCCAACGCCGTGCCATGGCCCGCGGCCAACATGCGCATCACTTGCGGCGGTCCCCAAACGGTGTTCCAGCCCAGGATGGTGTTGGGCCCGTGCTTGAACTCGGAGGCTTCGAAGCCTTCGGTATGGTTGAGCACGACTTCGCGAATCTTCAGCGCGCCTTCCTTGGCCACCGCGATCATCCGTGTGCCCAGGATGTGCATCGACGGCACGAGATACAGCGCCTCGGCCGTTTCCGCCACCGAACCGCGAGTCGCCGCCAGCGTGCGCGTGACCAGGTCGGGCAAGTCCGCGAACACCTTGCGCCGGGCCACGACGCCGGGATCTTCCGCACCCTGACGCTGTTCGGCCAGTCGCAGGGCCAGACCGAAGAACACCGCCATCTGGTTGCAGAAACTCTTGGTCGCCGGCACCGCGATTTCCGGCCCGCAGCGCAGGGGCAGCACCAGATCCGCCTTCTCCTGCGCCAGTGTCGAGTTGACGTTGTTGACCAGCGCCACGCGCACGACGTTGGGCCGCGCCAGCATGACGTCGTTCATCACGTCGATCAGGTCCTTGGTCTCGCCACTCTGGCTCACCGCCACCACCACGTCGGCGTCGCGCAGGCTGCGGTGGCGCTCGCCGCGGAACTCGCCGGGCAGCGCGGGCGCCAGGTCCACACCGGCAATTTCGTTGAAGAACATCGC
>CAYHHL010000072.1:10948-26462 GCA_964356325.1 uncultured Enterobacteriaceae bacterium
TTCGCTGTCCACCAAGCCATGGAAACGTTGGCGCAAGCGGTCGTCGTCGATTTCGTCGCGCAAGGCCTCGAACGCCTGGTGCGTCGCCAACCGCGCGTTTTCCGGCACCAGTTCCAGGAACGGAATCAGCGTGCGCGCCGCCTGACTGCCACCGGTGAACAAGCGCACGACCGCACCGCAAGTCGCTGCCTGATCAGCGATTTCCTGGGCCATGTAGGTTTCGTGTTCCGGCCGCAACGCGGTGTCCTCGGCGCGCAGACGGCTGCGCACCGGCGCCCGCTCGATCGCTTCACCCGCCCGGACTTGCCGCGCGCCCTGCCGCGTAGGCACCGTCCGGTCCGCGACACCGTAGAGTTGCCAACTGGTGCCGTCGTACTCGATGAACTCGCCCTCGTTCAGCGGCACCAGGACCCGGGTCAGCTTGAGCACGGACGACAAGTCACTGGACGCAATACCGAATTTACCGCCCACTGCGTCCTGGCCCACGCCAAAGTACAGGCTGGAACCCTGCTTGACGGACCAGACGCAGCGGCTCACCGGGTCGACGATCACCGCGGCATACGAGCCCTTGAGCAGCAACGCCGCCTGGCAGATGCTTTGCCGCATCGCAAGCCGCCGCGCCGTCGGATCGCGCTGCACCGCCACGGGCAACGCCGCAAGTGCCGCCGCGAAATGGTGTTCGACTACGTGCACGACCATCTCGCCGTCGTTGTCGCTGCGTACCTCATGGCCCTGCGCGACCAGCCATTCCTTCAACGCGTCGCAATTGGTGACGTTGCCGTTGTGCGCGCCGTAGAGATAGGTGTGGCAGCGGACCACGTGCGGCTGGGCATTGGCCTCGTCGACCGCGCCGAACGTCGCCCAACGCACCTGACCGCAGAGGATCTGGCCCGGCAAGTCGACGATGCCCAGCGCGTGGACCATGACCGAGGGCGCACCGACGCCCTTGCGCAACACGGCCTCCTCGCCAGCATCCTGCAGCACCGCGCCTGTGGAATCGTAGCCGCGGTATTCCAGGGTCTTGAGCAGAACGCCTGCAATTTTGCCAAGATCCGCGCGAGGCTTCTGGTAGATGACGCCGATGACTCCGCACATGATGGCTCCGCTGCAGCAGGTCGCGCAAAGGCGGCGCGTCCGGGCGCGCGAGGGTAGGACCGCGACGCGCGGTTGGCAACGCATGCGCCGCCCTCGCCGCCGATGACTACTGGACGACGCAACTGACCGCAGTTGGCGCATCGGCATCGTAAACCGGCGCGCTGTAGACCGAGAACGCGCGGTTGGGCCTTCCCGCGCTGCCTCCGCTTGGCCTAGACTGCACGCTGGGCCGCCTTTGTCGCAGCCGAGAGTTTCCGCCATGACCGCAAAAAGACCGCTGTGTTGGCTCCCTGCGCTGGTACTTGCCTGGATGGCGACCGCCTGCGCCACGCAAAGCGCACCTCCGACCGCGCAAGCCGACGCCGCGCTCGCACCAGACGCCACCGTTGCCCAAGACTCGTCGAGTGTTGCTGCCGATATCACGCCGGCCGACATAGCGCCCGCTCCCGTGCCTATGCCGTGGCTGGGGCCGACTGCGCTCGCTGACGACAACCCTGATCCGCACGTCTTTGAAGCCACGCTCATCGCCGGGACGATGGACTCGACCATCGCCGAAGTGCCGGTGCAACTCTTCGTCTACAATGACCAACTACCTGGGCCGACGATCCGCGTGCACAAGGGCGACCAGGTGATCATCCACTTCCAGAACGACCTCACGCAGGCGACGACCGTGCACTGGCACGGCTTGCGCATCTCCTCGGACATGGACGGCAACCCGCGCATCCAGGCGCCTGTCAAACCTGGGGAAACGTTCACCTACACATTCACCCCCCCAGACGCTGGCACGTTTTGGTACCACCCCCACGTCGCGGCCAACGTCCAGGTCGAGCGCGGACTTCATGGCATGTTCATCGTCGAGGAGCCCGAGCGCATCGATTTCGCCCGCGAGCGCGGGCTGGTACTCGACGACATCCTACTGACCAAGAAGGGGATTGCCGCGCCGATGGCCGGGATGATGGAAGGCATGCACGGTCGCCTTGGCAATGTCCTGCTCGTCAACGGCGCGACTGAACCGTTGCAGGGCGAGGCGAAGGTCGGCGAATCGGAGCGCTGGCGGTTGGTGAATACCAGCAATGCCCGGACGATGCCGATCACGGTACTGGGAGCGGAAGTGCGCGTGATTGGCACGGACGGCGGATTGTTGAGCGAGCCTTATGCGCTGGACAATGACAAGCCGCTGATGCTCGCGGTGGGCAAACGCTACGACCTGGAAGTTCGCTACACCACACAGGGAACGGCGCAGTTGCAGGTGCTCGTACCGGTCGCTCAGGGCAATACCTACGTGTGGAAACCGATCGATCGCTTGCAGGTCGAGGTGGGCAAGGCGAGCGGGGCTGCGCAATTCGCCACGCTGCCGATGGTGCCGCCGCTGCCGAAGCGCGACATCACCGAGACCGCAACGATCAAGCTGGATGCCGTGCAGGATGCGATGGGCGGGCTGATGTGGACGCTGAACGGCAAGGGCATGGCCAAGGAGCCGCTGTTCACCTGGCCGCAGGGGGCGACTGTGCAACTGACGCTGGCGAATCTGCAAAATCCGGAGCATCCGTTCCACCTGCATGGGCAGTTCTTCGAGATCCTGGCGCGCAACGGCAAGCCGGTGAACGAACCGGGGCTGCACGACGTAGTGCTGCTGCCGGGCAAGGAGACGGTCAAGCTGCGGGCGTGGATCGACAACCCGGGCCAATGGATGGCGCATTGCCACATCCTGGAGCACGCGGAACTGGGGATGATGGCGGAGTTCATTGTCACGCCGACCGAGTAGCACGGACAGCGCCTACCGCCGCGGATCCCGCAACCACCGCTCCACTTCCGCCAGGTCCTCGGCATCGCGCGCGTTCGGATCCGCCACCTCGCGCGTCTCGTGCGGCACCGCGCGCAGCCGGCCCTCCGGGGTCAGCCAGGTCGTGCACGTCGACGACCGGTTGCCACGCAGCAAGGTCAGGGCGGATTCACAGACTTGGGCGATGGCAGCATCGTTCGGCAGCCAACCCGGCTCGTCCCACACCACGACGTGCGCCACCCTGCCCGACTCGGATAACAGCCCCGGCGCCCGCCTGCGCAGGTCCTCGAAATGCCCGCGCATCGCCTGAATATCGCCGCGACCGTGCAAAGCCAGCGTCAGCAGCAGTCGCGCCGCCAGCCGGGTCGGCCTCTTGTCCAGCGCTTCGGTCAAGTCGCGGATCGCCTCGTCACACCGGCCCAGCCGCAGCAACGCCTCGCCGCGATACACGAATACCGCCGGACCGTCGGTGTTGCCCAGCACGCGCACGCCGTCGGCCAGCACCGCCAGGGCTTGCTCCGGCTGTTGATCCAGCAGGTCGCAACCACCCAGGCCGATCCAGGCCCAACGCGTGGTCGGCAGCATCGTCAGGGCCAGTTGCAGATCGGTCCGCGCCGCGTCCGTGTCGCCGAGCCACAAGTGCAACTCGCCGCGATGACACGGACATAGCGAGGAATGGCCAAAGCGCGCCACCACCGCGTCCAAATCTGCCAGCACCCGTTCGGGCGGCAACAGGCGGATCGTCTCCAGCACCTGCCTGGAGCCGTGGCGCGGTGCCGTGCGCACCCGTACGCGCTGCAACTCCCCGTTCAGCAAGTAGGTCGGCGTCGTCGAGCGGTTGCCGTGCAGTGCCCCGAGTGCCCGCCACAACAGCGCGTGGATCTCGGCCGGATCGCGGCGTTCCAGCACCTCGGCCGCATCCGCGCACAGCACCTGCAGGCCCTCGCGCACCTCGCCGAAGCGCGATTGCTTCAGGCCCACCGCGACCGTGTCGCCCACGCCGCACTCGCGCAACAGCCAGGCCGCCAAGGAGAAACCGTCTGCAGCCAGCATCGCCCGGTCCAGGTCCTGGCTCGCCTGCTCGATGCGGCCGTGGCGCAGGTGCAGTTCAGCCCGCCAGCACAGCGCTTCGTCGTCGCGTGGATTGCCCTCGATCGCGCGGTCGAGATGCGCCATCGCCCGGTCCGTTTGCCCCGCCAGCCAGGCCAGCGCGCCCAAGGTCCGCTGCCCCGCTGGAGAATTCGCCACGCCAGCCATGGCGTGCGCTTGCAGGGCGAGCACCGTCGCCTCGCTCTCCCGCCCGTGCCACAGGGCCAGTTGCGCGCGCCGGTCCAGCACCTCGGAGGTCTGCTCGGCTTGCTGCAGGACCGTCGCCGCCTGCGCGAACGCCCCGGCATCGCACAGGATTGCCGCCGCCCGCAGGGGATCCACGGCGTGCCCCGCGGCCAGCGCCCGATCCACCGCCGCGATCGCCTCCTCAGTCCGGTCCGCCTGCGCCGCCAGCTTGGCCAGCCGCAGCCAGGCGTCGGCATCCGGCGCCAGCGCGACCACCTGCCGCGCATGGGCAAGCGCCTCAGGCAGCACCCGCCGGTCCGCGTAGAGTCGAGCCAGCGCCGAAACCCATGCGACTTCCAGCGGTTCCTTCTCGGCCAGCCAAGTGAGCCCCGCGCGCAGTTCCTGCTCCCAGCCCAACCGCCCTGCCCGCTGCACCGCTAGACGCACGCATTCCACGGTCTCGCGCGGTTCCAACTGGCCGGCGCGGGTCAGAAGCTTCAGCGCCAGATCGTAATCCCGGGTGACATAGCGCAGCGCCCCCGCCGCCTTGAACGCCAGCGCCTGGCCCAGCTTGCCGCGCACCTGCCCCAGCGCGACGTCCACGGCCTGGCGACAGGCCTGCAGCCGACCGGCACGCGCGAGGTCCACTGCACGAAGCAGTTTGATCTTCACGTCTTGCGACAGGGGTTGCGAGGTCTGGCTGGGCTGGGTCGCGTCGTTCATCGCCCGGAGCAGTAGCACGAGCCGCGGCCAGTGCGCCAGCTTGCGTTGCGGCGGTGAAGATCGGCCGTCGACAAGCCGCCCCCGCCGGTGATATGGCGCGCCGCCTTGCCGCCGGAAGCCATGCCCATGCCCGACCATCCCGCCCGCGCCCAGATCCAGGACCTGCTGACCCGGGCTGCGGTGCGGCTCGTGCTCGATCCCAACCTGTGCACCGGGCTGCCCCAGCACGTGCGGGATGGCGCGCTGTTCGTGCAGATCGCCGACACGGACGACACCGAAGCCTTGGATGACACAGGGTTGTGCCTGCGCTTCCGCCACGACGACTCCGACGATGAACGGGTGCAGGTGCCTTGGAGCGCCGCCGTGGTGATCGCGGGCATGGGCGAGGACGGCACGCGAACGCTGCGGGTACGCCCGGGTCCCTTGCCCGAGTGGCTGGGCGATCCGGCGCGTTTGGCCTTGCTGTTGCAGCAGTTGGGCCTGGACGAGGCGCCGTCGGGGCAGTGGCGGCTGGGGCTGGCCGATGCGCACCTGCTCTCGGACGCCGACCGCGCGGGCTGGGAACCGGACAAGGCCATGGCACTGCAAGCGTTACTGCAACGGGGCGAGGGTCACGCGTGGCTGCTGCTCGACGCGACGCTGCCGGGGGTGGCGCTGCCTTTCGGGGTGCCGCCGACCGAAGCGGTGCAGATCGACCTGCGTCCGGACGTGGCCGACCTGTGCCTGGACGACCAGGGCGTGGCGTGGCAGGTGCCCGGCCGGACACCGCCCGAGCGCTTCGTGCTGCCGTGGCACGCCGTAGGGGCGATGCGTGACGATCAGGGCCACGGCTGGTTCTGGCCCGCGGACCTGCCTGCCCCGGTGCGCCGTCCGCTGGAACAACGCGTGGAGGTGTGGCCGCTTGCCGCGGTGCTGCAGGGCGTGCCTCTGGGCATGGTCGGGCAGCCGCCGGTGCCGGTGACCGCGCTGGCGACGCCCTACGAGGCGGACAAGGCCCACGCGGTGCGGGCGTGCCACCGGCTGGGCGAAGGCTTCGTGCTGGCGGACATGCGCCAGGTCGACCCGGGGCTGATTCCTCCGTCATTGCGCGGTCGTCCGCTGCTGGCGTTGCCGCTGCATTTGCCGCCGCTGGGTGAGCAGGCAGTGGCCCGCGAGGACTCGGTGCCCAAGTTCAGCGCGCAGGGCCTGAGCGCGCTGCTGCCCGACCCGCAAGGCCGCCTGGTGCGCGTGTGGCTGCCGTGGCGGGCGATCTTCCTGGCGACTTCGGGGCAAGGCCGATTGAGGGTGTATTGCTGGCCGGAGGACTATCCGGACGAACTGACCCTGGGGCTTTTTGCGTTGAAGGACATGGCGATGCACGACGGCCAGCTGACGCAGGAAATGCCCGGACTGGAGATCGGCGCGCCGACGCAGCCGCTGGACGACGGCACCCGGGTCGGCCTGGGGCGATCGCCGGCGGGTGATTACGTGATGGTGCTTCAGCAGCCGGTGGGGCCCGCGGACGCGCAGGGGGGCAGGCCAGTGCTACAGGTTGAGTTTTGTTTGGATTTGCCGCGGAGGCATTGAGGGCGGGTTCGGGTCAGGGCAGGGACGTCCGCTCCCTGCGGTCGCTACACGCCCTGCCCGTTTTCGAGGAATCGGAGCTATCCGCTCCTCGCCCCTCGAAAACGGGTTCGGGTTCGGGTTCGGGTTCGGGTTCGGGGTCGGGTTCGGGTTCGGGTGCGGGTGCGGGTTCGGCTCCGGTTCCGGCTCCGGTTCCGGCTCCGGTTTCGGGCCCAAGCGATCCAGCCAGACCGCGCAACGCCCGCCTCTCCCAGCGCCGATTGCCCATGCCGCACGCGCCCATGGCTCGGACAGCTTGGGTTGGTCATCCCAGGACTTGCCAGGATCCATTCGTGCCGTGCTTGCTGCGGTGCGGGGGGCTGTCATGTCCGAACTTCGCGGTCACTCGTCCTGGTTGGCGTGGGCGCTGCCTTGCGCGCTTTTGGCTTGCTCGACCCCGAGGGGACCTGGGCCGGCTCAGGTCCAGGCGGCGCACGCCGATGTCGGCGGGGCCCTCGACGTGTCCGCGCTTGCCCCGGACGTGGTGCCTGTCCTTGCGGCCCAGGATGCTGCCCTGACCCTGGCCGGGGACGCCCTGCTGCCCGCCGCGGACGTAGCGCCGCTGGCTCCCGATGTCCCGCCGTCCGCCCCGGACGTGCCGCCGCCCGCGCCAGACGTGCTGGTACTTGCTGCCGATGTGCCGCCACCCGCTCCGGATGATGTGCCGACATCTGCTCCGGACGTGCCGCCGCCTGCTCCGGACGTCGAGCCGCTTGCGCCAGACGTGCCGCCATCTGCGCCAGACGTCGAGACGATTGCCCTGGACGTAGCCCTGCTTGCCCCGGACCTGCCGCCGCCCGCTCCAGACGTGGCGCTGCTCGCTGCCGACGTGCCGCCGCCCGCACCAGATCTGCCACCACCCGCTCCAGACGTCGCGCAGCTTGCTCCAGACGTGGCGCTGCTTGCTCCCGACGTGCCGCCGCCCGCTCCAGACGTGGCGCTGCTTGCTCTCGATGTGCCTGCGCCCGCGCCAGACGTGCCAGCGCCCACCGCGGACGTGGCGCCACTTGTCCCTGACATTGCAGCGATTGCCGCTGACGTCGCGACCAAGGTTGCCGACGTGCCGCCGCCTGCCCCGGACGTGCCGCCGCCTGCCCCGCCCTTGCCCATCGACCCCTGCGCTGGCGTCGTTTGTGCCACCACCTTGGACACGGCTTGTGCCAAAGCCGCCTGCGTCAAGGGCATCTGCCAACTGCAGGGCCAAGCCGGCGCGTGCGACGACGGCAATGCGTGCACGCTGGGCGACGCCTGCATCGCCGGCAAGTGCGCTGCTGGCGCCACCACGGACTGCGCCGACGCCGACCCATGCACCGCCGACACTTGCGACCCGAAAACCGCGGTGTGCAGCCACGACCCGGCCGCGCTCGCTGGCAAACCGTGCGGCTTCACCACCGGCAACTGCCCGATAGTACAGACGTGCGTCCAGGGCCAGTGCAAGGCCTACAGCAAACTCGCATGCGATGACGCCAACCCCTGCACGGCCGACACATGCGACGCCGCTGGCCTGTGCAGCCACACGCCCGCCGATGGCAAGGTCTGCGACGACGGCCAGTACTGCACCGCCAGCGACACCTGCTTGGCCGGCAAGTGCATCTCGGGCGCGGCCAAGTCCTGCGACGACACCAGCGCGTGCACATTGGACTCGTGTACCGCCGCCACCGGCGCCTGTTTCCACGCGGCATTGCCCGGCTGCGGCAAGCGCTTGCAGATGGCCATGGGCGGCAAGAAGGGCGACCGCTTCAATGCCGTCGCCCTGGTCCCGGACGGCGGCTACCTGCTCGCCGGTTCGACCATGAGCTGGACGTCGGGTGACAAGGACGTCTTCGTGGTGCGTGCGGATGCGTGCGGCTCCCCCCTGTGGACCCTCGCTTGGGGTGGCAAGGCCATGGACCAACTGCACACCGCGATCGCCGCGAAGGACGGCGGCTTCCTGGTGGCCGGCGCGTCGATCAGCGAGTCTGGGGTCATCGTCATCAAGCTGGATGCGCAGGGTAAAGTGGTGTGGGCCAACGTCTACGGCGGCGGCATCTATGAGTTCGCACGCGCGGCAGTCGAAACCCAAGACGGTCACTTCATTCTCGCCGGCGAGACGCGCAGTTCCGCGGTCAACCATGCGCTGCAACTGTTCGAAATCGACCAGGATGGCAAGTTGTTGTGGATGATCGACGTCGGCGGCGCGGTCGAGGGCGACGCAGCCTTCGGCCTGACTGAAGTCATCGGCGCCGATGGCAGCTCGCAAGGCGTCATGGCGGTCGGCGGGGTCGAGAGCTGGGGCTCGGGCAACGACGACATCTGGTTGCTGCGCGTCGATGGCGACGGCAAGATCCTGTGGTCCGCGGCCTATGGCAGCAGCGGCGACGACGAGGCCCGCGATGTGGCGCAACTGCCTGACGGCAAGGGCTTCGTCGTGACTGGCAAGACCGACGGCTTCGGCGTCGCCGACCAGGACGAGGACATCGTGGTGCTCGAGGTCGGACCCAACGGCGACGTGCACTGGATGCGGCGCTACGGCGGCGCCGGCTTCGAGAATGGAGAAAACGTGTTTTGGACCGCGGACGGCCTGGCGGTCACCGGTTGGTCGCCGAGTTGGGCCGGACAGGCGGCATACCTGCTGCAGACGGACGCAACGGGCGAGCCGACCTCGCTGCACACGTACGGCGGCGGCAACGCGCAATATGGCTTCGGCGCGGCGAAAGCGCCGGACGGCGGGTTCGCGATCGTGGGCTCCACCTGGTCTGCCGGTGCCGGAGGGGGCGACGCCTACCTGGTGCGCACCGACCCGCAAGGCGACGCCGGGTGTGCCAGCGACGTCGTTTCCGTCAGCAAGGCAGGCGGGCAGAAGGTGAAGCCGAATGTGAAGTTCTTTTCGCCCAAAGCGGTGTCCAAGGGCACGCAGCACCCGGCGAAAGGTACGTGGATCACGCCGGTGATGACGCCGTCGTTCGCAACCGTGGTGTGTCCCTGCCAGTAGCCAGGAGTGCCCATGAACTCGCAGTGCAAGTGGCCGGCTGTCGCCGCCGGATGGCTCGTGGTCGGTCTTGCGATGGCATGCAATGGAGTGCCGACACCGCCGCCGGGAAAGTCGGGAGTCGTGCACGCCGCGAGCGTGGCTGACGCGGGTGGTACGGTGGGCACACCGGTCGCGGACGTCCTGATGCCAATCGCGGGATTGCCAGCGGCGGTGGACGTCGAAGCGACCGACGCCGAAGCTGCCGACGTGGAGATCTCGCTAGCGGACACGGCGGATGCACAGCGAGATGACGGGCTTGGCGATGCCAACGATGACGCGGAGGTCGAGGCGAGCGGCACCGATGCGGAAGCTGCGGACTTTGGCGTCAACGTTTTGGATTTGCAGGAAGATGAGGGTGTCACACCGCCGGAAGTCGACCAGCCGGCGACGGACTCGGTTCCGGACTCGATCCCGGAACCGGAGCCGGAGCCGGAACCGGAGCCGGAGCCGGAACCGGGACCGGAGCCGGAGCCGGGGCCGGAGCCGGGGCCGGAGCCGGGGCCGGAGCCGGACACCACCTCGACCCCGAACCCGAACCCGCACCCGGACCCGAACCCGACCCCGGACCCGGAGCCGGAGCCCCAGCCGCAGCCCGCACCGGAACCGGAACCGGACGCGGCCTCGGCCCCGGACACGGCCACGGCCCCGGACGCGGCGACGGTCCCGGACACGGTCCCCGACGCGGCCTCGGCCCCGGACACGGCCACGGTCCCGGACACGGCCACGGTCCCGGACACGGCCGCGGCCCCGGACACGGCCACGGTCCCGGACACGGCCACGGTCCCGGACTCCGCCGCGGCCACAGCTGCGGACACCGACGCAACATCGGACTCCGACGCCGCCTCGGAAGTCATTGTCGCAGCTACCGATTCGGACATTGGCCCGCCTGACGTGCCATGCCTCGCCGCGCAACCGCCGGTCGAAGGGTGCAATGGCGTGGACGACGACTGCGACGGCGCAACCGATGAGGACTCCGCGCTGTGCGGCGACGGCAATCCATGCACGACCGACGCCTGCGTGGCCGGCGCGTGCGGTCATTTGCCTGCCAGCGGAGGTGCTTGCGTACCGGTCGGCAACCTGTGCGCGATCACCGGCACGTGCGCAGGCGGCGCATGCCAACCGGGCGCCAGCAAGTCGTGCGACGACGCCAATGCCTGCACCAGCGACGCCTGTGACACCAAGATCGGCTGCAAGTCCATGGCCCTGAGCGCCGCATGCCAGGACGGCAATCCGTGCACGACGGGCGATGCCTGTGCGAACGGCTTGTGTACCGCGGGGCCAGCCAAACCGTGCGACGACGGCAACGTCTGCAGCACCGATGCGTGCGACGACACGACCGGTGCGTGCCTGCACACCGCGATCCCGGCATGCGCCAGCCGGGCCCAGCAAGCGTTTGGTGGCGCATTGCTCGATCAATTCATGGCAGTGCGCGGCTTGGCCGATGGCGGCTTCATCGCGGCCGGCGAATCGCAGAGTTGGGGCGCCGGCAAGGGCGACGTGCTGGTGGTGCGCACGGATTCCTGCGGCCAGGCCATCTGGGCGCGGACCTACGGCGGCGCCGGCCACGAGATCGCCTACGCCGTGAACGTGACCGCGGACGGCGGCTTTCTCGTCGGCGGAGCGGGTTACACCGATGACTCGTCGGGCAACCTGTACGTGCTGCGGCTCGACGCGGACGGCAACAAGTTGTGGGAGTGGAGCGGCGGCGGCGCCCACTACGACTTCGTCAAGTCGATCGCGCCGACGCAAGATGGCGGCTGCATCCTCGCCGGCAAGACCTACAGCTTCGGCCCGACTTCGCCGAGCATCCACAACGGCATCGCCGTCAAGTTGGACGCCAAGGGCACCAAGGTCTGGTCGCGGGTGTTCGCGGCGCCCGTCGGCAGCCAGAGCATGGACCTGGCGGCCATCGCCGAGGTGAAGGACAAGTACGGAAACTGGAGTGGCTTTCTCGCTACAGGCAGCACCGAGGCCTATGGCGTCATCGAGGGCGGCGACGACGTCTGGCTGATGCGACTCGCGGCCGACGGCAAACACCTGTGGTCCGTCGCGTATGGCGGGACGAGCGACGACGACGGCCAAGCCGGCTTCGTGCAGACCGCGGACTATGGCTTCATCGTTGGCTTTTCGGAATTCGGCTTCGGCGCGAAATCGGGCGACATCGGCCTGCTCAAGACCGACGTCGCTGGCAAGCTGCAGTGGTACAAGCGTTATGGCGGCGCCGGCAAGGACGAGCCGTTCAGCCTCGCGCGGGTCGGCAGCGACGTCGTGGTGGCCGGCTTCTCGAATTCATGGAGCGCGGGCATCGACGGCTTCCTGATGCGAATCAATGACTCCGGCGCCGTGCAGACGTTGCGGACATTCGGCGGCAAGCAGGACGACATCGCGCAGGGAGTGGCCAGCGCTGCCGACGGCGGCTTCGCGTTGGCGGGCCGGACCAAGTCCGCGGGCAACGGGGAATTCGACGCATGGCTGGTCAAGACCGGGGCGGACGGCGCGACGGGGTGCAACGATTCAGCCGTCACTTCTGTGGCGGGTATCAGCTGCGTGCCGACGACGACCTGGTTCACGCCGGTGCAGTTGACCGCGGGCAAGGTCGGCGACGATGTGTCGGTCGTGGGCGAGGTCGACGAGAAGAAGGGTGGGACCGTGATGTGCTCGTGTAAGTAACTGGCGAAATTGGGGATCTACTCCCGTCTTACCTTCGGATACTCCTGCCCAGGCAGCACCGGCACCGCGTACGCGCTCCCCCACGGTTGCGCATGCAACGCCGCTGCCTGCGCCGCCACTCAGGGCACTTGCCACGTGCGGAATTCCACAGGCAGAGACATAAACATAATTCAGGACTTACCGTCAACAAGCCGCACGAGAAGAAGGGCCTGCTGCACGCCAAGCAGTTGTACGTATCCGAGTCTGCCGCCATACAACACCTGCGTATTATTCGCAAAGAGCGTGGCGGATGGCTCGAAGTGTACGAGTGCCCGCACAAGAACGGCTGGTACTTGACTAAGGGATAGTATTCGACCTTGTCACGGGCAGTTGCTCGAGGGTGGCACTTCGCAACGCGGTACTGTCAGGTGCGTACGTCTGGTTCGGCCACGACCGCAGCGTCCGCCGCCGTGACGAACAGCGATACTCGACCCAGCACGCCCAACCGATCCAGTTCATGCGTTCGCGGCTCTTCGTCGTACCGCCAGCGCGCCGCAAAGGGGTTCAGCGCCAGGAAATCACGCCATTGCTCTGCATCACGGCCGACACGCTGCTCCAGTTCGAACAGCAACTCGCGCAGGTCATGCGTGAACGGCGGATCCCATCCCAGAACGATTAGCCACGCCTTGGCCGCCTTTTCGACGGCCTGCTGCGCATGGAACCCAAAGATCGCATTGGAAAACGAACGCTGGTCCAACATGTTGCCAACTGCATGCAGGTCGTCGTGTGCCTTGACCAGCAGCACCCGCGCAGCGTCAGATTCGGCCATGCGCCACCCAGCCGTCGCGTGCAGCTTGCCCGTACACGTGGTTGCGTGTCGTACGCCAGCGATCAAATTCGGCAGGCGAACACAGCACCACGTCGATCGGCATCCGGATGCCCCAGAGCAATTGCATGATGCGCAGGTATGCCTCGTCCCAGGTCGGCTTGCCGGGGGCGTCCACTTCGGCGACGACGAGCAGGTCGAGGTCGGAATCGGGACGGGCCTGGCCGCGCGCACGACTGCCAAATACGACGATCGCGCGTGCCTGGATTCCCTCGGCCACGCGGCGAACAGCCTCTTCGATGCGCGGATCGTTCGCGAGGGCGGCTTGAGAGATGGCGAGTTCCTGCTGCATCCAGACTCCGCGCCAGCTCCAGGCTGGCAGTATGAAAGGGTAGCGAGGAAACAGTCGCTGAGCAAGTCTCGGAAAAATCAATGCTTGCATAAAGCTGGGCCGGGCTCAAGGGCCGTTGCCTGGGAATCAGGTGTTGTTGACGGCGTCGAGTTCCCGCGCGTCGTCGGCATTTTCCGCTGCCAGCGCCGCCTCCAGCCAAACCTTGGAAGTTAAAAGAATTTCAGCGAAACCGTTTGCCGGGACCGGGGAACGGGGTCAAGCTCGACCGCTGGAGGCCTCAAGCGCCCATTCTGGCGGCGCGAAATGCTGGGGCTTCCGGAGGTAGGACCGCTTGCGTGGCTATGCACAATCCAAGGTAGGAGCCCTGTGCGTTAGTAGCGCACGCCGGGATCTGCGCGGCGGGCAGTCCGCAAGGGCTGTCCCTACCGCGACCGGTTCTTACGCACTTGGGATGGCGATGGATGCGCGGATTTCGGGAGCGAGGCCTTCGGACGTAAGCGTTATCGCGTGTCACGCCAACGGAGCCGCCGATGTTGAGCCCTTGGTTTGCCTGGCTGATGCGAGACTTGCTGCCGTGGGTATTCGCGGTCGTGCCGGAGTGCGTCCCAGGACACGCTTCTATGCTGCCGTGGTTGAAGCAGCACGAAGGGGCGCCACTGCCGGCGGCCGGACAGTTGATCGCGACCTTTGAGGAATTGAGAGATGTGCTGGAAACACCAGAGTATGGACGCGTCACTCGGGGTTGCAACTCGTGGGCATGGAACACGAGTTCCGTACAGCCGACAAGGCGGTCACGGCAAACCGGCGAATGCGACGTTACGGCCTTGGAGGCAGGTCTGCCCGTGCGCGTCTTGATGCGGGACAACGGCTGGAGTCGGACACGCGTGATTTGGGGCCCAGCCCAAATCCATGCCGAAGCACTGATATTTCCGTGGCTTCCCGAGACACAGTTTGAAAAAGTCGTCACCGCGTGGTCCACCGCTTCCGTGAATGGTGCAGCCCTGCGGATCGCTCCCGGTACTACCGTGACGCGGCGCTCTGGTAAATGGACCGTCGACATGAACCCAGAATTTGCCGCAGCGCCACCGGTGGTGGTCGGACGGCCCTCGATCGGTGTTACCTGGCGCGAAAGGGGCCGCCACGTCGCCGACCAGATGCTGGCACGCCGCCATCACCTAGAATCAGCCTTACCTCCAGGACAGGTCGCTTGCAGCGTGGAATTGCCCACTGTCCCCTATTCCAAGAGATGCGCCGGTCGCCGGCCAATGCGGCCCTGTACGGCGTGGGATTGCGCAAGCCAAAGATTCTGGCCCGACAACGCAATCGGAATTGGCTGGCAACCAAGAATGGCCTTGCCTCTCAACTCGAGTTCGATAAAGGGGCCGGCGCGCTACGAAGTGGAGGTTGATGACGGCATCTGGACGCCGGCCTGTCTCCCGCTTGACGGCAGTTGCCTGGAGTTGGCACCAACCTCCTGGTCCGATGCATGGCATTTCGCTGCGCCCGAAGGTTCCATCCAAGGCTTCGGGATGTGCACGACCCAGGAGGCCGTCGCCTGGGTTCCTGGCGGATCGCCCCTGTTCATGCCCGACGGCGTGTTCATCGGAGTGGCAATACAACACCTGCAGCTCGGACGACTGATCTTGCGGCAAGGACGCCTCGCCTGCCATGTCCCCAATGTTGAGCACTGCTTCGACGGCAATTTGATTCGAGCCAAGTGGCCCGCCTCCGGCCCCGAAGTCTGCCCCCCTGCCGATGATGGTGCCGCGTGCCGCGAAGTCCTGGGCGAACCCAAGCCTGTCGTTTGTGTCCCTGCGTGGCTTGTCGCGCATTGACGTCTGGCTGGTGGAGCCCGTTCAGTTATTTCACCGCAGGGTCGTCGGAATCCGCCGGGCGTTGGCGCGCGCTTCAGTGCGTTGCAGGCGACCGACCAGGCTCGCGTGAAGGCCGACATCAAGGCCGACGTGCTGGTGGTGCGCACCGATTCCTGCGGCCAGGCCATCTGGGCGCGGACCTACGGCGGCGCCGGCAACGAGATCGCCTATGACGTGAACGTGACCGCGGACGGCGGATTCCTCGTCGGCGGCGCGGGTTACACCGATGACTCGTCGGGCAACCTATACGTGCGGCGCCTGGACGCGGATGGCAACAAGTTGTGGGAGTGGAGCGGCGGCGGCGCCCACTACGACTTCGTCAAGT
>CAYHHL010000073.1:0-14231 GCA_964356325.1 uncultured Enterobacteriaceae bacterium
CCCCGCCCCCGAACCCGAACCCGCACCCGCCCCCGTCCCAGCGCATGCCCCAAGCTTTTTCACCACCTTGCGACCAGCCACGGCCGGCGTTACGCTCCACCCTTGCCCCTTGGCTGGAGGTCTGCCGTGTCGCGCCTTTCCCTCGTCCGCTTGACCTGCCTGACTGCCCTCGCCGCCTGCCTGCCGTTGGCCGCCTGCAGCAACCCCGCGACCAGCAGCCCGATCTACACCGCCAGCGACGCGATCGGCAGCCTGGACGTTTCGCTGGGGGAGGGCCTGTCCAGCGACGTCAGTGCCACCAAGGCGGATAGCGGAGGCGACAAGTGCAGTTGCGGAGGCCTGCAGTGCGGCAAGCCCGCCGGTTGCAGCAAGTCCTGCGGCGAGTGCAATGGCGCCAATGACTTGATCTGCCTCGACAACCAATGCGTCGCCGATCCCTCCTGCGAGTGCCACGCCGGTCAGTGCGGATTCCTGCCCGGTTGCAAGAAGCAATGCCCCGGCTGCCCCGGCAAGCAGGCCTGCCAGCAGAATGCCTGCGTGGCGACCTGCAGTTGCGCCGGCATCGAATGCGGTTTCCCCGCCGAGGGTTGCACCAAGGACTGCGGGCAGTGCCAGGCTGGGTTCTTCTGTTCGGCCACCAAGTGCGCGGCCGACCCGAAGTGCGAGTGCAAGCCCGGCCAGTGCGGCGTCCTGCCCGGCTGCGGCGGCGAGTCGTGCGATCCGTGCGGCGGCGGATTGGCGTGCAAGGCCAACAAGTGCGTGGCCTCCAGCGATCCCTGCGATTGCGGCGCCTTGAAGTGCGGGCCAGCCAAGACCTCGTGCGGCACGACGTGCGGCCTGTGCGAGATCAACCAGTTCTGCGAGGCGCACAGCTGCGTCACGTTCGGCCCCGACTCGAAGCACAAGTTCGGCGAACCGTGCGGTCCAGGCGGAATCTGCCAACCGCCACCGCTCAACGCCGGCTTCTTCGCGGTCAAGAAGTACCTGACTTGCCTGGATAATACCTGCGAGACCCAGCGCTGCTCCAACGGCGTGTGCACCAAGGCGTGCACGATCGCTGCCGACGCCGTGCAGAACTCCAGCGGCGCGGCGGGCGCGGACGGCATCGAGGACCCCAACGCGCCATCGGGTTGCGGCGGCGCGGTCGACGGTCCGGCAGGCGGCGAATTCCACTGCATCGAGCAGGCTACCGCGTTCCAAGTCCAGGAAGGCCAAGGTGATTCGCTTTGCCAGCCTGGCACCACCTACAAGCCGTGCAGCCGGGACGGCGACTGCTCGACCAGCGAAACGTGCCGTGTCTACGCGGTGTTGGGCAGCCTGGTCAGCCGTTGCGGGCCCAGGATGCACGATCCCGCCGGCGCCATTTCGGCCAAGGGCAGCCAGAGCTGCAACGAGAACACCGACAGCGGCAACATCCACTTGTGCCAGAACGGCTTGTGCACGACCAAGGGTTGCATGGACTTGTGCAAGGGCGATGCGGACTGCGTGACTCAGCCTGGCCAGTGCAAGGCCGGCACCTGCTCCAGCACCGGGCTGAACTGCGCGAGCGACGCGGATTGCCCGAAGTGGAAGTGCAAGGCCGGCGTGACGGTCTCGCCGATCGACGACACGGTGTTTTCCGCTTGTCAGCCCTAAGCGAAGTCCAAGAAGCCTTGAGATCTAATACATTTCCCCATTTTTTCTGGCTCGAGAGGGAGCCGATTTCGTCATCCCGGGGCCGGCGCTGCGCCGGAGCCCGGGACCCAGGCTGCCTTTGCAACTCCTCGCTTTTTCGTGACATCTAGCCTGGGTCCCCGCTTTCGCGGGGATGACGGACAGGGGGCGATCGGGGCAAGGTAACGATCCGGTTCACCAGGACTTGGTAACTTCATCCCGCCCTGACCCAGTGCCGACCGAAAGCCTGGCGCCAACTCGCCGCCCTTGCCCCCAAGCCCAATCCATAGCACAACCACCCTCGCCACCCGCCTTCCCCGCGGCGGCCGGAGCGTGCCGTGGATTCCTCGAACCTGACCCGCCTCTACCGCGACCACCTCGCCGATCTCGAGCGCCGCTATGCGCCCGTGTTGGTCGACGCCGGCTTTGACGCGGTGGTGATCCACTCGGGATCACTTCGGAAACGCTCGGATTTCGACGACCAGTACTGGCCCCTGCGCGCGGTGCCGCACTTCCAGCACTGGGTGCCTCTCAACGTCGCGGATTGCGCGCTGCTGATCGAGCCGGGCGGTCAGCGCACGCTGTTCTGGCTGCAGGCGCAAAGCTACTGGGAGCGGCCTTCTGCGCCGGAATTCGACCACTTCCAGGCCCAGTGGACCATCGTTGCCATCGAGAAGCCCGAGGACGTCAAGGCCCACCTGCCTGCGGGCAAGCGCTTGGCGTTCATCGGCGAGGACAAGGAGCGCGCGGCCTCCTGGGGCCTGGACGAGCCGACGCAGAACCCGTTCGATCTGATCGGCCGCCTGGACCGCCTGCGCGTGTTCAAGACGCCATACGAGGTGCTTTGTCTCGCGGAAGCCAATCGCCGCGCGGCCTTGGGTCACGAGGCCGTGCTCAAGGCGTTCAAGTCCGACACCCACAGCGAGCTCGAACTGCACCTGGCCTACCTCGCCGCGACGCTGCAGGACGACCCCGAGACGCCGTACAAGAACATCGTGGCTTTGGGCAAGAACGGCGCGACGTTGCACCACATCAGCTACGAGAAGCGTTCGGTGCACAAGGACGCGCAATCCCTGCTGGTCGACGCGGGCGCGACGTTTCTGGGCTATTGCTCTGACATCACGCGCACTTGGTGGAAAGGCACCGGCGCCACGGCCTCGGCATTCGGGCAGATGGTCGACGCTACCGAGCGGATGCAACTGCAGCTGTGCGAAGGCATCAAGGTCAGCCTGCCGTATGAGGAACTGCACGAACAGGCGCACCGGGACGTCGCGAGGATCCTCAAGGAGATCGGGGTATTGACCTGCGGCACTGACGAGGCGATCGAGCTCAAGCTGTCGCGCAGCTTCTTCCCGCACGGTCTGGGCCACTCGCTGGGCCTGCAATGCCACGACGTCGGTTGCGCGCTGGTCAAGCCCAAGCCGGAGAATCCGTACCTGCGCAACACCTCGATCATCGAACCGGGCCAAGTGTTCACCATCGAACCGGGCATTTATTTCATCGACTTCCTGATGGCCGAGTTGCGCCAGGGTGAACACGGCAAGCTGGTCGACTGGGCGTTGGTCGACGCCCTGGCGGACTTGGGCGGCGTGCGCATCGAGGACGATCTGGTGGTGACCGACGATGCGCTGAGACACCGCAATCTGACGCGCGAATGGCTGCCCAGTGGCGGCGGCGAGGCGTGACGGATTTTTCCCTGCGTTTGGCGGGGTTGTACGTGCATCCGGTGAAGTCGTGCGCGGGCATCGCGGTCGATCGCTGGCCGGTGACGCCGCGCGGGTTGCTGTGGGACCGCCACTGGATGCTGGTCGGGCCGGACGGCGTGTTCGTGACCCAGCGCGCCCTGCCCGGTCTGGCGCGCATCCGCACGACGTTCAGCGAGGCCCGTCTGGTGTTGCAGGCATCCGGCATGGAACCCCTGATAATACCACTGGAACGTGCAGCTGGCGAGATCCGCGAGGTGCAGGTCTGGGGCGACACGTGCCTGTCGATCGATCAGGGCGACGCGGTGGCGCAATGGCTCGGTCAGGCGGCCGGTACGCCGTTGCGACTGGTGCGGATGGCCGCGGATTTCGAGCGCAAGGTCAGCCCGGACTTCGCACCGGCCGGCGCGACGACGGACTTCGCCGACGGTTTTCCAGTCCTGGTGACGACCACCGCCTCGCTCGCCGACCTGAACGCCCGGCTGGTCAAGCCTGTGGACATGCGGCGGTTTCGTCCGAACCTGGTCATCGAGGGCGCGTTGCCGTGGGCCGAGGATGCCTGGCGCCGGCTGCGCATCGGTCCGGTGCTGCTCGAACTGGTCAAGCCGTGCGCGCGCTGTACCATGACGACGGTCGATCCGGACACAGGGCGCACGGCCAAGGAACCGCTCAAAACCCTGGCACAGTTGCGCAATCACGACGGGAAGGTGCTGTTCGGGATCAATGCGCTGGTGCTCGAGCCGGGCGATGTCGCGGTGGGCGACACGGTGACGCTGGAATCGTGACTGGATCGCTGGCGTTGGAGGCCCCGTGTGAAACCGCGCCCAGATGACGCCAGTCTCGAACGAATACGCCGGGATAGCGGCTTGACCGTCGATCGCGAAGGACGCGTGCACCACCACGGCGAGGCGATGACCCACGCCGGCGTCGCGCACGCCTTCGCGTCGGGGCTGGACATCGACGAGCGCGGTGAGGCGATCGTGCGCATCGGTCAGCAGTGGGCGTACGTGCTGTGCGAGCGGACGCCGTTCGTGGTCGTGCGCGCGCGCCGGACCGACAGCGGCCTGCATCTGGAGCTGAATACAGGCGAATCGGTGGACGTGCCGGCCACGGAACTGGACCTGCGGCTCGAAGGGGACAGCGACCTATACGTGGCGATCCACGCCGGCCGGCACGAGGCGCGCTTCGGGCGAACGGCGTGGATGGCGCTGGCCGGTTGGTTGGACGCGGACGACGGTCGGCTGGTCCTGCCGTTGGGTGCCGTGCGGGTGCCGGTCGAGATCGAGCCGATCGTGACGAATCTTTGTTAGTGAACTTGCCTGCTTGACCTAACCGCGGCTTTCCAGCCACAGCGCGTCGGCCAGCACGAGGGCCTGGGCCGCCACGGCCTCGCTGCGCCCATACAACCCGACCAGCGCATCGTCCGCCGCGGTGGCATGGTCGCGAATATCGGCCAGCACGCCGCGCAACTCCAATTCGAGATTGTCCCGGATGTGCCGGCAGTTCTGATCGACGCCCGCCCGCTGCGCCTGCGTCGGTGGGGCCCGGCGCTGACCGCCCAGCTGCCGCTCCAGCGCCTGCCGCCAGGTCACCGCGGCATCGACGTGCTGCTGCGTCAAGCCGGGAAGGCCGGTCAGCCGGGCGCGTTCCAAGTCCGCCGCGGTCACCAGGCCACGGATGAGCAGCGCGCGCTTGCGATCTGCTGAAACCCCTGGAATTGCCATATCCTCCAGCCGCACCTGGCCCAGGGCGTCGCGCACGTGCGCCCCCACGACGTCGCGTTCCAGCCGGGCCAGTTCCTGGTTGCGCCAACCGTCCAGGTCCTCGTATTGCTTGGCCAGTTGCTCGAACGTCGCGCGCAGCCTCAGGTCCTGGGCGCGGAACCGGTAGGCCTCGCCCTTCCACTCGCCTTCCGCGCGCTTCAGGTCGTCGCCAAGCCTTTGTAAACGCGTGGTTCGTACCCGCCAAGGCTGTTGCTTGCGCCGGTGCAGCAGCGCGCCCATCGCCCAGGTCGCTGCGCCGCCCGCCATCATCGCCGCGCCCACCTCCGGACCCTGGATCGCCAACAGCGCCGTGCCTGCCAACGTCGCCAGGCCGCCCAGCACGCGCACGTACCAGGACGTCGCCTCCGGCGGCGGGTCGGCGTGCAAGCTGCGGTGCGCGGCCTCGATGGCCTGCAGCACGGCCGGCGGCGCATCGTACCAGCTGGGATCCATGGGCGTATCAAGACCGGCCAGGACTTCGCGCAGGGCGACGAGCCGCTCGGGTTGCGGTGTCCAGTCCGACTGGTAAGGCGTGGTCTGGGGCGGCGCGAAGTAGGCGTACCCCAACGTTTGTTCGATGTCGCACCACAGGCAACCCGGCGCGTCCAGAGCAATGCGGTGCAGCGGTTCGCGCGGGCAGGCCACCAGATCGGCTTCGAACGCGACCAGGGCGTGGAGCCATTGCTCCGGCGTGGGCCGCTCGGCGTCGGCGTCGGAGAGAAACGCGCCTTGGAACATCGCCTGCAATTGCGCGGATACCGCCTGCAGGGGCACCAGATGGCGCATCCGGGCGCTCAGGTCCGCGTAGTCGAAGCGGCGTTCGCGAATCGCCACCGAGAGTTCGCCGGTCGCGCCGCCCGAGAACGGATGCCGGCCGAGGAAGAGCAGCTTGAACAGGATCACCGCCAGACCAAAGCGATCGTGGTTGGGCGTGCGGATGATCGCGGAGAAGTCCGCGCCTTGCAGCTCCGGCGGGGTGTAGTCGACCACGCCCACGGCGGTGCGGAACAGCCGGGGACCGCGCTCCAACTGAAAGGAGTCGCAGTCCACCAGCGAAACCGTGGCATCCCGGCCGATGAGCAGGTTGCGCTCGTTGACGTCGCCGACCACCACCTCGGCCTCGTGCAAGGTCGCGAACATCCGCGCACAGTTGGACGCCGTGCGCACCAGGAAGTCCCAGCCCGCCGCCGGAAACGCCGCCTTGCGCTGCTCGGGGTTGTACGCGTCGTGCACCGGGCGGTGGTCCTGCACCCGGGGCATCAGGAAGCCGCGCACGACGTCGGTCTCGTCGCGCAACAGGGACTGCGGCCACGCGCACCAGTCGGCCAGGGACGGCGTCAGGTGGAAGAGCTCGACCATCGCACTGAGCTTGTCGACCCGTTCAGGATTCGGCGGTTGCGTGTAGATCTTGGCCACCACCTCGAACTGGCCCTGCACCGCGTACACCGCGCCTTCACCGCCGCGGCCGACCTCGTCGCCCAGTTCGATGCCGTGGCGCTCGGAGTCAAGCAGCCGCATGGCTGGCCTCCGACATTGGCAGTGCCAGCAGCAACGTCACGTCGTCATCGGTGCGCGCCCGCACGCCCGGCGAGGTCAGCAGTGCCAGAAGCGGCGGCTGCAAGGCTGCGGGAACACCGCGCGCCAATTCAGCAAACAGCCCGGTGAAGAACGGCGCGTGCGGCCGATGTGCGGCGTAGTCCAGGGCCAGGGTCTGCAGGCCGTCGGTCATGGCGGCGACCGCTTGCACGGGCGGCAGGTGAGCGATGTGCACGCGCTGGGGATGCTCGGTCGCGAAGTACGTGGTGTTGGCGAACTCGCCCTGATCCGGCCAGAATACGTGCTCGAACGCGCCGTCGATGCGCACGACCATCACGCCGTCGCCAATCTGGCTGCAGGCGGTGCCGAGCGGTGTCGCGGCCAGCACCAACAGCGTGGTGGACAGTTCACGCAGGGGCGTGCCAAGCCGGGCCGCCTCGCGCTTCAAGGCCTGGTACACGGCCAGATTCAGCGCGCGCAACTCCGCAGCGTCGGGCAGACCACGCCGCAGCGCTCGCCGGGTCAGCATGCGTTTCAGTAGTTTCATCGAGGTCTTGCACGCCACTTCCGCACCGCGCCCACCGTGCTGCGCACTGCCCGCGCCGTCGGCACACACGGCCAGGAACGCCTCGCCGTGCCAGAGCGGCAACGTCGCCGTGACAAAACGATCGTCGCCCGCTTGGCCAACGGGCCGCTTCCAACCCGGCGCGGCGGCGCTCAACACCTTCCACTGGCAGGCAATTCGTGGCGACCGCGCTGGCACTGCTACCTAGACCTTGGCCCAACCTTCGGGCACCACCGGATTGCGCAGAGGCAGTTCGTCGGTCGGCGCCGATTGCGACACGGACTTGAGCGACGTGGAAAGCCACTGGAACATCTCGCGGAACATCATGCCACGCAACATCAGCGGCGTCCGGGTGCAAATCTGCCTCAGCACGTCCAGGTTCGCCTCGCCCACCCCGACCGCGAAGAAAGCCAAGGCCTTTTGCTGTTCGGCCTCCTTGACCAGGCGCGCCGCGGAGGACCAGTTGTCGCTCGGCTCGCCATCGGTCAGCAGGAACACCCACGGCCGGTAGTACGCGATGCCGTTCTGGCGGTACACGGCCTTGCGGGTGCGCACCAGGTCGAGCGCGGTCATGATGGCGCCGCCCATGGGAGTCAAGCCGTCGGCGTGCAACTGCGGAGGATCGAAGCTGTCCACCGTCACGAAGTCCTGGGCCATGCGCACGCTGCCGCCAAAGGTCAGCACCGCCAGTTCGACGCGCTTGCGGGCCAGAAGGTCCCCGGTCAGTTCGTCCTTGAGCTGCTGGATGCCCTGCTGCAGTTCGTGCAGGCGCGGTCCCGCCATCGAGGCCGAAGTGTCGAGCAGCAACACGCACGGGCAGCGCGGCTCGGGGTTGGCGGCGAATTCGATGGCGGCGAACGGAAGCTGCTCGGGCATCGCACCTTTCCTGCGCTCTGTCCGAAGCGCTGTCGTTCGAGGGTAAAGGTGTGTGAGGGCCCGGTCAAACTACCTCGTCGGCGCCCGTTGTCGGCGCCTGCTGTCGGCACTGCAAGTTCCGCAACCCTGCGGCCCCGTTGTCATCCGTACCGAGCCGCGCTACAAGCGCCGGCGGCTTTGCCTTCGCGGATGAGGAACAGATGCACGACTTCCCTGGGTTTCCTTTCATCGTCAGCACCATCGCGGGCTTGGCCGTGCTCGCCGGCTGTGGCGGCGCGGGTCAGCAGGTCGGCGGCGTGCTCGGCGACGCTGAACTGAGCCACTACCAGGCGACCTGCCAGCAGCGCACCCAGACGCACCTGAAGGAACTCAACACGGGCGGCTACAACCCCGCGGTCGTGTTCGTGCACAAGTGGCCGGGCACCGGGACCGATGCCCTGCTGCCCGAAGCTCGGCTGGCGGCGGCGCTCGAATCCGGAGACATCAAGCGTTTCGTGGTGATAGCGCGCGGCGGTCTGGGCAAGTCGCGGCTGGCCGAGTCGCTGCGGGCCCAACTTTGCGGGGCGGTGCCGACGTTTCTGGTCGATCTCAAGGACATCGCCGCGGCCAAGACCACCGCGGGCTCCCTGCTCGGCCTGATCGCCAAGGACGCCGGCGTCGCGGATCCGAGCGCGCTGGCCAAGGACCTGACGGAAAAGCGCCTTCTGCTGTTGCTCGACGCCATCGAGGAAGTGGATCTGGGCCGCCGTGCCGCCGTGCTGGCCGAGGTCGAAGCGCTGGCCAAACAGTTTCCCAAGACGCAAATCGTCATGCTCGAACGCCCGCCAGTCCTGGACGATGACTACGGATTTCACGATGCGGATGCCGTGGTGGAGATACCGCTGCTGGACTGCAAGGTGACCGAGACCTTCATCGCCCGCCAGTTCCAGTCGGCCCCGGATCGCGAGCGGTTCCAGCAATTCCTCAAGCGTTTCGGGCTGGACGAGAAGTCGACGTTCGGCATGCAGTGCGTCTACCCCTATCTCTCGACCTACCGCGACATCCAGACGATG
This sequence comes from uncultured Enterobacteriaceae bacterium, assembly GCA_964356325.1. Lineage (GTDB taxonomy): Bacteria > Myxococcota_A > UBA9042 > UBA9042 > UBA9042 > CAYHHL01. Next base: position 9,149 of record CAYHHL010000073.1, read on the forward strand.
GCCGGCTTCGAACAGCAAGCGCGTGCGCCCGAGGCCGCGGTGCGCATCAGTCCTGCGACCGTGTACGAGGCGCTGGTCGGAGCGCGTTTGCAGAAGGAGTTCACGTACCTGGGATGGGGTCAGGCCGAGGCGTTGGACATGGTCGACCGCCTGGTGCGCGTGAAGATCACGGCCAGCGGCCAGCACGCCATGGTGTTCGACACCGAAGCCTGCGCCAAGGCGATCGACGCCAAGTGGGGCAGCGCGGCGGTCGATGCCGGCGTGAGCGGCGATCCGGTCAGCCGACGCAAATCCGTGTGCGAAAAAACGTTTCAGTCCGCGTTGTTCAAGCGTGCCGAGGGCCCGCCGTCGTGGACCTTCACTGACCGCAACACCGCGGACTTGTTCGAGGCGCGCTGGCTGGGCGGTGAGGTGGCACGCACGCCGACCGGCGATTGCACGGTGATCGGACCGCACGCGCAACTGCTGGCGACTCCTGGAGTTCTGCGCTTCTTTTCCGGGCAGCCGTACGGTCAGCGCTGCCTCGGTCATACCGTGGCGCTGCTGTGTGCGAAGGGCGAGACGCCGCCCGTGCTGGTCGACGTGCTGGACCTGGGCCTGCCGACCGGTCAGGCGCGCGCCCAGGCCTTGCTGGACGCACGGGCTGCGGCGACCAACCTGGGGCAGAAGCAGTGTGTCGGTGCGGTGTTGGACGGCCTGGACAAGACCGTCGGCCAGTAGCATGGCCAGCAGCGCCAACGCCACCGACCTGTTCCTGGGCCTGATCCCGGACGCCGTGCTCTCGGCCATCGAAGCCACCGGCCTGCGCTGCACGTCGGTGTGTTGGGCCTTGAATTCGTACGAGAATCGCGTCTACGAAATCGAACTCGCCGACGAGGCGCGCACCCGCCTGGTGGCCAAGTTCTACCGGCCCGGCCGCTGGAGCCGCGCGCAGATCCTCGAGGAACACGCGTTCCTGAGCGAATTGTCCGCAGCTGAAGTGCCGGTCGTGCCGGTGCGGCCGTTTCCGGACGGCGACACCTTGAAATCCGTGGCAGTGCCTGGCGGCGCCGACGTCATCTGGTTTTGCCTGTTCCCGCGCTTCGGCGGGCGCGCGCCCGAAGAAATCGACGACGCCCGGGCCAGTCGCCTCGGCGCCTTGTGCGCGCGCATCCACAACGTCGGCGCCCGCAGTCCCGCCCACCAGCGCATTCGCTTGAGTGGCGACACGTTCGCGCGCGACGACATCGCGTGGCTCGAAGCCAATGGCACCCTGCCCGCCCGCGTGCGCCGACGCTTCTTCCAGGCCGGCCGGGAACTCGCGGATCTGACGGATGAATGGCTCCAGGACGTGCCGCTCCAGCGCATCCACGGTGACTTCCACCTGGGCAACCTGATCGAGCGCGACGGCATCCTGTACGCCCTGGACTTCGACGACAGCGTATTCGGGCCGCCGGTGCAGGACGTGTGGATGCTGTTGCCCGCGCGCGACGCCGACACGCTGCGCCGCCGCGAGCTGTTCCTCGATGCTTACGAGCACTTCCGCGCGTTCGATCGCTCGACCCTGCGCCTCATCGAACCGTTGCGCGGCGTGCGGCTGGTCCACTACGCCGGCTGGCTGGCCAAGCGCTGGCACGATCCGATCTTCCCGGAAACTTGGCCTGACTTCGGCACCGAGGCGTGGTGGCTGCAAACCACCGAAGGTCTGGAGGAATGCCTGGATCTGGCGCACGGGGGCGACGTAGCGCCGACCCAGCCGGTCGAGGCCGAATTGACCAACGCGGACTTGTTCTGGGATTGGGACAAGTAGCAGGAATGCCCACTTCCGCACCGGGATTGCAGCCGGCGCCACAGTGGCGTACACCAGCCCCATAGCCCCATTCCCGCAGCAGGCCGGTTGTTCCGGCGAGAGGTCGCCATGGCCGCGTCCCCCAGTTCCGGCGTTATTCTCGGCGATTCCGGTGGCCTCAGCCATCCGCGCAGCGCCGATCGCGAAGGCGTGGCGTATTTCGCCCAGTTCGGCATCACCGAGGCCCTGATCCGCGCCACGCTGGCCTCGGCCCTGTCGCGCGGGGGCGACTACGCCGACCTGTTCTTCCAGCATCGCATCATGAATTCACTGGGTTTGGAAGACGGCGAAGTCAACCGCGCCTGGGCCGGGGTCGAACTCGGCGTCGGCGTGCGCGTCGTCCAGGGCGATCAGACCGGCTACGGCTACACCGAGGACCTCTCGGCCGAGGCCATGCGGCGCGCGGCGTTGACGGCAGCCGCGGTCGCCGACGGTCCGGCACGCCAGGCCCCGCAAGGCTTTTCGGTCGACGCCCACCCGCCCCATCGCTATCCCCTGGTGCGTTCGTGGGATTCGGTGCATCCAGGCGACAAACTGCCGGTTCTGCAGGCCCTGAACGCCCGGGCACATGCGACCGATCCGCGCATCCAGAAGGTTTCCGTACACTTCGCCGACGAGCAAGGCGCGATCCTGATCGCCGACAGTCTCGGGCGCATGGCGTTCGATCACCAGCCGATGACGTTGCTGTACCTCTCGTGCATGGCCGAACAGAACGGCAAGCGCGAGTCCAACGGCTACAACCTCGCGGGAAGGCAGGACTTCAACTGGTACAGCGAGGAACGCCTGGATCGCGTGGTGCGTGAAGCCGTCGGGCGCACGACCGTGCTGTTCGACGCCGTGACGCCGCCGGCTGGGCAAATGCAGGTCGTGCTCGCCGCCGGGTCCTCGGGCATCTTGCTGCACGAAGCGATCGGCCACGGTCTGGAAGCAGACTTCAACCGCAAGAACGTGAGCATCTACGCCGACAAGATCGGCAAGACCATCGCCAAGCCATTGGTTTCGGTGGTGGACGATGCGACCAACGCCCACGCCCGCGGCGCCATCAACGTCGACGACGAGGGCAATCCGGCCGGCTGCACGATGCTGATTCACGACGGCGTGCTGCAGACCTACCTGCACGACAGCATCTCCGCGAAACACTACGGGGTTGCCCCGACCGGCAATGGCCGCCGCGAGAGCTTCCGCCACGTGCCGCTGCCGCGCATGCGCTCGACCTACATGCTGAACGGCCCGCACACGCACGACGAGATCGTCAGCTCGGTCCAGCACGGCATCTACTGCACCAACTTCTCCAACGGCCAGGTGCAGATCGGCGCCGGCGACTTCACGTTCTACGTCAAGAACGGCTGGCTCATCGAGGACGGCAAGCTGACCCGGCCGATCCGGGACGTCAACCTGATCGGCAATGGTCCCAAGGTGTTGGAAGCGGTCGACATGGTCGGCGACGATCTGCTGATCGACGAGGGCGGCTGGACCTGCGGCAAGGACGGCCAGAGCGTGCCGGTGAGCCAGGGGATGCCCACGGTGCGCGTCGGCTCGATGACCGTCGGCGGAAGGAGCTGAACATGCTGGAACTCGCGGGCAAGGCAGTGGAATTGGCGCAGAAGTACGGGGCGCAGCAGGCGGCGGCCGGCGCGTATCGGGTGCGCGACGTGCAGGTGCAATGGCGCGACGGTCAGTTGGAGAAGCTGGTGGAGGCGACGACGCGCGGCTTGGGCGTGGATCTCTATGTCGATGGTCGCTATGCCTCGGTTTCGACGAGCGATCTGCGTCCCGAAGCGCTCGATCGGTTCCTGCGTGACGCGGTGGCGCTGACCCGGGCCATCTCGCCGGATCCGTTCCGCAAACTGCCCGATCCGGAGCAGTACCCGCAGTGGGCGCGCCAGGGCACCGAACCCGACGTCGACCTCGGGCTGGAAGATCTCGACTACGAAGGTCTTTCCGCCATCGAACGGCGTCAGCTCGCCGGCAAGCTGGAAGAGAGTGCGCGGTCGGTGCCCGGGGCGGACAAGATCCTGTCGGTGACCACCAGCGTGTCCGACGACTTCTCCGAATCCTGGCGCGTCCATTCCAACGGCTTCTCGGCGCACAAGCGCGGCACTTCCTTCTGGTTGGGCGCCGAAGTCAGCGTGCTGGATCCCGACGGTCGGCGGCCGGAAGACTCGGCCTTCGCCGGGTCACGGTTTCGCGGCAAGCTGCCTGATCCCGAGAGCTTGGGCCGGGAGGCGACGCTGCGCACGCTGGCCCGGCTGGGCAGCCAGAAGCCGGCCTCGACGGTCGCGGCGATGGTGGTGGATCACCGCAGTTCCGGACGGTTGGCGGCCTACGTGCTCGGGCCTCTTTCAGGCGCGGCGCTGCAGCAGAAGCGCTCGTTCCTCGAAGGCAAGGAAGGCGCGCAGATCGGCAGCCAGCACCTGGACGTGAGCGATGACCCGCTGATTCCGCACGGTTTCGGCTCGCGGCTGTTCGACGGCGAGGGCCTCGTGGCCAGGCGCATGCCGGTGTTCGAAGCCGGCGTGCTGCGCAACTACTACGTCGACACCTACTACGGCCGCAAGCTCGGGCGCGCGCCGACCACCGCGCGGATGTCCAACCTGACGTGGCAGCTCGGCGCGCGCAACCAGTCAGAATTGCTGCAGGACATTGGCGAAGGCATCCTGGTCACCAGCTTCCTGGGCGGCAACAGCAATGCGACGACGGGCGATTTCTCCCTGGGCGTGGCTGGCTACCGGATCCGCGGCGGCCAGATCGCCGAGCCGCTGGCGGAACTGAACATCGCCGGCAACCACCTGGAACTGTGGCAGCATCTCGCGGCGGTCGGCAACGATCCGTACCCGTACTCGTCGATGCGCACGCCTACGCTGGTGTTCGAGGGCGTGCAGTTCGCGGGCACCTAGCCTGCGGTCCTGCGATTGGGCTACCCGGGCCGCCAACTGGTGCTATCATTGCTATCAGGAGGTGCCTACATGGCCCAGTTGCTCGTGCGAAAGGTCGATGATCGCGTGGTGCAGGCCTTGCGCGCGCGGGCCGTCCAGCATCACCGGTCCGTGGAGGCTGAGCATCGCGAGATCCTCGAGCAGGCCTTGCTCGGGGTGGCGACCACGGATTTCAAGGCCTTCCTGGCGACGATGCCCGACGACGGCGACGACGCGCTGTTTGCCAGGCCCCGGGACATGCCGCGCGACGTGCAGTTTTGAATTGTCTGCTCGACACCAACATCTTGTCCGAACTGCGCAAGGGGCCGCGGGCCCATCC
>CAYHHL010000073.1:14331-26377 GCA_964356325.1 uncultured Enterobacteriaceae bacterium
GCGCTGGCGCACGACCTGACCGTTGTGACGCGCAACGTTGCCGACGTCGCGCGATCGGGTGCCCGCGTGCTGAATCCATTCGACAACGGCTAGCTGGGCGCGCTGCCGCGTTTGGGCTACCCTGGCCACATGCCTGACACCATCCTGACCCTCGGCGACCGCCTGCCCGATGTGCCGCCCGATGCCGACGCAGCGCTTTCGTGCCTGCTCGACTGGGCCGCCGAATCCAAACTTTCGCTGTACGATCATCAGGAAGAGGCGCTGCTCGAACTCGCCGCGGGTCACCACGTCATCCTGGCGACGCCGACCGGGTCGGGCAAGTCGCTGGTCGCCCTGGCGATGCACTTCCTGGGGCTGGCCGTGGGCGATCGGTCGTTCTACACCTCGCCGATCAAGGCCCTGGTCAGCGAGAAGTTCTTCGCGCTTTGCAAAGAGTTGGGCGCGGATCGTGTCGGTTTGATGACCGGCGACGGCACGGTGAACCGCGACGCCTCGGTCATTTGCTGCACCGCCGAAGTGCTGGCCCAGATTGCGCTGCAAGAGGGCGACAAGGCTGATGTCCAGCAAGTGGTCATGGACGAGTTCCACTACTACGCCGATCGCGATCGCGGCATGGCCTGGCAGATTCCGCTGCTGACGATGCCGCAGACGCGCTTTCTCTTGATGTCCGCGACCTTGGGTGACACGTCGGCGATCGAGGCGGACCTGACCAAGCGCACGGGCAAGCTGGTCAAGACCGTCAGTTCGACCCACCGGCCGGTGCCGCTGACGTTCGAATGGCGCGAGACGCCGCTGCAGGAGACCGTCGAGGAACTGGTCAAGACCGGGCGGGCGCCGCTCTACCTGGTGCACGGGAGCCAGCGGGATGCCGCTGAAACTGCGCAGGATCTGACCAGCCTGGACGTGTGCACCAAGGACGAGAAGCGCGTCTTGAGCGAACTGCTGCAGCACCAGCGTTTCGACAGTCCGTTCGGCAAGACCTTGCAGCGCCTGCTGAAACACGGCATCGGTCTGCACCACGCCGGCCTGCTGCCGAAGTACCGGCTGCTGGTCGAACAACTGGCGCAGAAGGGCGTGCTCAAGCTGATCTCGGGCACCGACACGCTGGGCGTGGGCATCAACGTGCCGCTGCGCACCGTGGTGTTCACCAAACTCTGCAAGTTCGATGGCGAACAGACGCGCATCTACTCGGTGCGCGAGTTCCAGCAGATCGCCGGGCGGGCGGGACGCAAGGGCTTCGACGTCGAGGGTTGGGTGGTGGCACAAGCGCCCGCCCACGTCATCTCGAACCGGCGCAACGAGGCGAAACTAGACAAGAACGGCAAGACCAAGTCGTTCGTGCGCGCCAAACCGCCCGAAAAGGGCTACGTGCCGTGGAACAAGGAGACCCTGGACCGGTTGGTGAGCGGTCGGCCCGAGGCCCTGCAGTCGGTGTTCCGCATCGAAGCCGGCATGATCATGACGCTCATCAAGCAGGCGGACGGCCTGCGCAAGCTGGCGACGTTGATCGGCCAGTCGCACGAACGCCCGACGGTTCAGTTCCAACACCGGCGCGAGTTGGCCCAGCATTTCCGAGCGTTGCGAGCGGCCGGCGTGGTACAGGTGCGCCGACGCGAGACGGCTCGAGGCAGCGAAGCGATCGCGGCGGCCCACCTGCAGCGCGACTTTTCGCTGCACCACACGTTGTCGCTGTGGCTGGTGGAGGCGCTCGACCAATTGGCCGCCGCGCACGTCGAGCAGGCCATGCCGCCCGAAGCGTTCGCCTATGACGCGGTGTCGCTGGTCGAGAGCATCCTGGAAAACCCGATGCCGATCCTGATGCGCCAGGTCAGCCACGAGAAGACGCGCATCATCAACGATCTCAAGGCCCAAGGCGTACCGTACGAGGAGCGTATGGAGCTGTTGCAGGACGTGACCTGGCCCAAGCCGCTGGCCGAGTGGATCTATACGTCTTTCAATGACTTCGCGGTGCGGCATCCGTGGGTGGCGCTCGAAGCGATCCGGCCCAAGAGCATCGCGCGCGAGATGGCGGAGAAGTGGTGTACTTTCGATGAGTACGTCCGCGACGGCGAGTTGGAGCCGATCGAAGGCGTGCTGCTCCGGCACATCACCCAAGCCTACAAGACGCTGGTGCAGAACGTGCCGGACGACTTGAAGACTGAGGAATTGCTGGCGATCATCGGGTATTTGCGTGCGACGCTGGCGCGGGTGGACTCGAGCCTGCTGGAGGAATGGGAACGGCTGCGCGGCGGCGATGCGGTGCACGCGCAGGTGCTGCCGGAGATGCCGGACCGGCCCAAGGTCCCGGGCTTGGACGCGAAGGTGCAGGACGCCGAGTTGCGCGCTACCGCGCTGGAGCTGGTGCGGTTGCTGTGCGAGCGCGAATGGGACGCGGCGGCCGGGATGCTGCAGGCCGACGAGCAGGAGCAAGGCTGGACGGCCGAGCGCGTGGAAGCCCTGGTGCGGGAATGGGAAGTGGACAACGGCGCGCTGGTCTGGCAGCACCGCCTGCGCTTGAAGGCCAACGCCAGCGTGCGCAAGGCGGGCGAGGGTTGGGAAGTGAACCTGGGCGTGGTCGGCGCTACGGCGGACGGGACGCTGACGCTGCGGTTGGCCGGCGAGGTCAGGTCGTTCGAACTGGCATAGCGCCTTTGGGGAAGTGCGCATTTCTACTGGTCCCCTAAATCGGCCGATGGGAACTGGACATCGACGACCGATCCAAGCACAAGCTCGTAGCCAGCCGCGTTCGCCGCCGAGCGCGTTCCTTCCGTTTGCCCAGGAGCCGCATGGGTCCGTTCTCGCCCGATAGCCTCCGTCTCGTCCTGGTCATGGTCGGTTTGCCCGCCCGCGGCAAGACCTACATCGGCCGTAAGATCGCGCGGTACCTGACGTGGCTCGGCTACCACACGCGGGTTTTCAACATCGGCGACTACCGGCGGCAGCGCCTGGGCAGCCACCACCGCCAGGACTTTTTCGATCCCGCCAACATCGAAGGCACCAAGGCCCGCAACGACGTCGCCCGCGTGGCGTTGAACGACTTGCGCGACTGGATGAACACCGGCGGCGAGGTCGCCATCTACGACGCGACGAACACGACGCGGGCCAGACGCGCGCAAGTCATGGAGTTTTGCGCCCAGAACAACTTGCAGGTGGTGTTCGTCGAGTCGATTTGCGAGGACCCGACCATCATCGAGGCCAACGTCCGCGAGACCAAGCTGACCTCGCCGGATTACGCGAACATGGACCCGGACGAGGCGGCGCGCGATTTCCGAGCCCGCATCGAGCACTACGCGCGGGTGTACGAGCCGATCGAGGACGAGGGCTACAGCTACATCAAGGTGATCGACGTCGGCCGCGTGATCGTCGTGCACCGGATCGACGGCTTTCTGCCCGGACGGATCGTGTTCTTTTTGCTGAACTTGCATCTCGTGCGCCGGCCGATCTGGCTGACCCGCCATGGCGAGAGCGACTACAACAAGGAGGGGCGCATCGGCGGCGACTCGAACCTGAGCCCGGCTGGCGAGCAGTACGCCCGCAAGCTCGCGGAATTCGTGCGGGAACACTCGCTGCGGCCGCCGATCGTGTGGTGCAGCACCTTGAAGCGCACGCTGCAGACGCTCAAGCACTTGCCGATCCAGCCGGTGCAATGGGCGGCGCTCAACGAGATCGACGCGGGGGTGTGCGACGGCATGACCTACCAGGAGATCGCCGAGAGGATGCCCGAGGAGTACAAGGCCCGGCAAAACGACAAGTTGCGCTACCGGTATCCGCGCGGGGAGAGCTACCAGGATGTGATCCTGCGCCTGGAACCGGTCATCATCGAGGCCGAGCGGCAGCGCACGCCTGTGCTGATCGTCGCGCACCAGGCAGTGCTGCGGGCGTTGTACGCGTACTTCATGGACGAATCGCCCGAAGCCTGCCTGCGCAAGGCGATTCCGCTGCACACGGTCATCGAGCTGACCCCGGGGCCGTACTCGTTCGAGGAAAAGCAGTTTCCGCTGATGTGACAGAGTGTTGTAACGCACAGTGGCAGTAGCACAGTGGGAGTCGCCATGCCAGAGGATCCCCGGCCACCCGCGCGTCTGCAGCGCAGCCTGAGCGGGGCGGGGCGGGCGATCGGTCGCGCGGCCATCACGGTCGGGCGTGGCGCGCAGGCGGCGTGGCAGTCGGTGGATCCGGACGTGCTGAGGCATCTCGCGCAGTTGCCGGTGCTCGGCCTGACCATGCTGGGCCCCAGCCGGCCGCCGTTCCTGGCCCTGCCCGACGACGGTCACCGGCCGGTGCTGTTCGTGCACGGCATGGGCGGTCACCGCGGCAACTTCTTGCCCATGCGCTCGTGGTTTCGCCTGATCGACCGGACCCGCACGTATGCCGTGGGTTTCACGGGCCATGCCACGATCGACGACATGGTTTCGGCCTTGCGCGAGGCGATCGGCGACATCTTGCGGGTCAACGCACTGCCCGAAGGCACCCGGATCGACATGGTGGCGCACAGCCTGGGTGGCATCGTGGCCAGGCTGGCGCTGGAGGACACCGAAACGTCGGCGCGCGTGGCCCACCTGGTCACGCTGGGCACGCCGCACGGGGGCACGCACGCGGCGCGCTTTGCCCACACCAAGCTGGCGTTGGATTTACGCCCTGATTCCGAGATGGTGGCGCGTCTGCATCGGCAGTTGCCTTGGCCCGGTCCGCCGACGGCGCCGCGGCTGGCGTGCTTCTGGAGCGCGGCGGACATGCTGCTGCTGCCGTCCTCGACCGGTTGCGTTCAGGGTGCAGTGAACATCGAGATGCCAGGGTTCACGCACTACAGCTACCTGCTGCAACCGTCGGGTTGGAAGCGGGTCGCGCAGGAATTGGCGCAGCCGTGAGCGAGGCTACAAGCGCAGGCTTACAATCGATCACCCCTTGCACTGACCGCACGGCGCCGTTAGGGTGGGTCGGTTCGGAGTCTGACCAGGCGCTATTTCCTGGCCGCTCGCACGGAGCCTTGCCATGATGCGCTCACTTTGCCTTTCGTTCTTCGCGATGTGGCTCGTTCTTGGCTGCACTGACCAAGCCGTGCAGGGCCGCGTCAGCAAGGGCGTCATCGGCAAGGGCACCGCGGACGCCGGCAACCTGGACGGCGGCGAGTTGGCCGACGGCACCGTCGTCGATCCCGACGGCACCGTCATCGGTCCCGACGGCACCGTCATCGGACCCGACGGCACGGTCATCGAACCCGACGGCACCGTCATCGAACCCGACGGCACCGTCATCGGCCCCGACGGCACCGTCATCGGACCCGACGGCACAGTCATCGTTGCCGACGGCGTGATCCAGCCCGATACGATCGCGCCCGACATCGGCCCGATCGGCTGCCAAGGCGACGGCGACTGCCCCAACGATCAGGTGTGCGGCGCTGGCGGTCTGTGCAAGCCGGCGTGCCCGGGCGGCTGCGACGACAACAACCCTTGCACGGCAGATACTTGTGTCAAGGCCACCCAGCAGTGCCAGCATCCGCCCATCCCGTTCGCGACGTCCTGCCAGGCGGATAACAGCGCATGCACGTTTGACCAATGCAGCCAAGGCGTGTGCGTCGCCGGGCCCGCGAAGCTGTGCAACGATCAGAACCCTTGTACGGCAGACAGTTGCAGTCCGGTGACCGGCGAGTGCGTGTTCCTGCAGCAGAACGGCAACGCCTGCGAGGACGGCAACGCGTGCACGCTGGGCGACCTTTGCGTCGGGCCGATCTGCGTGGCGGGCGCGGTCAAACTCTGTACGGATGCCAACACCTGCACGATCGACAGCTGCAACCCCTCGAACGGGTTGTGCAACTTCGACGCGGTCGGCGACGGCACGTCTTGCACCGACGGCAACAAGTGCACCACGGGCGATTCGTGCAATAGTGGGAAGTGCAAGGGTAAACCGCTCGGCTGCCAGGATGCCAACGACTGCACCGACGACTTCTGCGACCCGGGCAGCGGCTGCCAACACCCTTCGCTCGACGGCGCCGCTTGCGACGACGGCCTGACCTGCACCAAGGGCGAATTGTGCACGGCCAGCGTCTGCAAGGCCCCCGCGGCGCAGAGCTGTGACGATGGCAACCCTTGCACCGTCGATGGTTGTGCGCAGGGCAAGGGATGCACGCACACGCCGAGCAACGCGGCGTGCAGCGATGGCAACGCCTGCACGGTGGGCGACAGTTGCAAGACCGGCACGTGCCTGGGCCTGCAGCTCAGTTGCGACGACGGCAACCCTTGCACGGCCGAGAGTTGCGACTTGGCACAAGGCTGCAAGCACGTCGACAACGGCGCGGCGTGTAACGATGGCAACCCCTGCACGGTGGGCGACAAGTGCACGGGCGGGTCGTGCGTGGCCGGCCAGGGCTTGGGCTGCGATGACAAAGTCGCTTGCACACTGGACACTTGCGACCCGAAGACCGGCGGCTGCCAGCACGCGACCCAGGCCAGCGCCTGCGACGACGGCATCGCCTGCACGCTGGACACCTGCGGCGTGCAAGGCTGCGTACACACGCTGGTGCCCAACTGCTGCGGCGGCAAGCAATGCGGCGCGGGCGAGGCGTGCGTCACCTACCCGGACACGCTGATTCCGTTTTGCGCCAAGAAGTGCCAGACCGGCGACGATTGCCCCGGTTCGTGCTGCTGGATGACCTACAAGGTCAAGCACTGTCTGACCAAGGTCTACGAAGCGCAATGCTGCGGCACCACGGAGTCGTGGCAGACCGACACCGAGCCGTACGCGTGCGACGTCGGCGGCATCGGCGAGTGCACGGCCTATCCGAATCCCAACGATCCCAAGGATTTCACCGGCAAGTTCACCGGCTGCACGCACACCTGCACCAAGGACAGCGAGTGCCCGGGCAGTTGTTGCGGCCTGTCGACGATCGGCACCAAGAGTTGCGTGCTGCCGGCGTACAAGAAGTGGTACTGCCCGTTCTGAGCCGCAAGGGCGTGCCGAGCTGTACCGCCGCCAAGAACCTGGCCTTGGCGGCGACACGCTCGCTGGCACTAGGGCGCTGAGAACGGGAACATGATCGTCAGTTGATTCATCACGTTATCCGTACCCACCGCTTCATAGGTCACGGCCTCCGCCGCCGACTTCGACGCGGCATCGGGCACCAGCCCCGTCAGCGTCACCTTGCCGTCCCTGACCGTGATGTCGATGAGCGCCATCTTGTCGCGCAGAGCCGGGTCGCGGGCCATCGACGCGCGAATGCTCTTGGCCATGTCCTCGTCACCTTGCGACATGACCGCCGGGGCCATGGGCATCGCTGGTACACGCGGCTGGGCTGAACCTGCTGGCGTCACCTGGGGAGTGCTCGGTTCGGTCGGTCCGGCCGGCGGTTGAATCTTCTTCGCAGGACCGCGCGCGACCTCACCCATCGTCGGCGCGTTCGCATGCTCTCGCAACCATTCGTCTTGCGACTTGCCTCGGCAGCCGATTGTGCCCAAGCTCGCGATGATGAAGCACAAAACCATGTTCCTCATGGGTCCTCCTCGCCCAGGGCGGTGCCGTGGGCAGGCCTGGAACTCCTTCAGGCATCATCCTCCAATCGCCTTGCCATGCTGCGTTTCTGTGCGCGAACGCTATACAACGACTCGCGATCCTGGCTTTGCCATGGCGGCGCGCCCTGCCGGTGTCGGTCGACGGGCGCTGCCAGTTCACCTGGGGCGCCCAGGCACACGCGGTGGCGAACAGCGCTTGCACTGAGGGCCGGGGCTCGCGACACTGCGCCGTCCGACAGCGGATCTGGCGGGGATCGATGGGCAGCTTCAGCAAGTTTGGCATCCTGATGGCGATCGTGGCCTTGGCGGCATGCAGCCCGCCGGCTCCGGCGCCTGTCGTCCCCACCGGCCCCGACTCGAGCGGCTTGTTCCAGGACAGCGGCGGCATCCTGGCCGACGGCAAGGTCAGCGACGGCAAGGCGGGCGACGTCAGTGTGGGCGATGTCAATGTGGGCGAGGACTTGCCGGACAGCGACGCCCTTGCCGACCCGGACGTGGGCGGCGGCGACGCGGCTGCCGATACGATCGAAAGCGACGGCGAGCCCGGCCAGGACACCGGCAACACCGACGCTGGCGACACGGCGGACGGCGCGAGCCCAGGCTGCGTCAATGCACAGGGTTGCGACGACGGCCAGCCTTGTACGACCGACGACTGCGTCAGCGGCGGCTGCTTGCACGCTCCGGTTCCTGGCTGTTGCGCAGCGGACAGCCAGTGCGGCAACGGCGACCCGTGCTGGACCGGCAAGTGCACCGACGGCAGCTGCAGCAACGAACCGATAGCGGGCTGCTGCACCGCCGGCGTTTGCTGCGACCTGGCCAGCCATCAACTGCAGGCCGCCAAGTTCGCTTGCGGCAGCACGCCCTTGGAAGTCGAATACCAGTGCCAGGGCAACGACGTGCAGCAACGCCAGGCCATCGCCGGTTGTGACGGCGTGACCGCGGACGGCTGCAGCATCGACTTGTCGTTGGCGACGTGGGACGGCTGGAAGACGGTGTCCTCGTGCGACGGCGCCTGCGAACTGACGAACTCGGGCGAAATGCCGACCTGCGCGGGCGGCAGTATTGCAGAATGCTTGGAGAATGCCGCGTGCGACGACGGCAACGACTGCACCAAGGACACCTGCGTCGCCACCAAATGCCAGCACGGCCCGGCGAGCAGCGGCGCAATCTGCGGCGACACTGCGGTGGCGACCGAATACCAATGCAGCAGCACTAGTTCCGGCGGGTCCATCCAGGTGCGCAAGGCCTGGGCGACTTGCAGCGGCGGCAGTTGCTCGGCCACGGCCAAGCAGTGGAATCCATGGGCGACCTTCAAACCGTGCGGCTGGTCCGAGGTCTGTAGCGTGGCGGACAAGACCAAGCCCGGCGTGTGCAAGCCGGCGCCCGAGTGCAAGCCCGGCTCGACCTGCTGCACCGCCGAGGGCCAGTACGAGAAAAGTGCAACGGCTTGCGGCACTTCGACTATCGACACCGAATACAAGTGCGAGGCCGGCAAGGGCGGCAAGGTCCTGGCACGCAAGGGCGTCGCCGGCTGCACGACCTACGGCTACTGCAGCACCGGCAGTTCGAGCCTGGCCTGGGGCGACTGGCAGACGTTCAAGCAGTGCCCCGGCAACCAGATCTGCAAGCTCGACTGGGGCAGCCAGCCCGGCTATTGCGAAGGCGCCTGCACGCCGGGCAACACGTGCTGCACCGCGGCTGGCGACTTTTCGCCCCAGGCCACCAAGTGCAGCAACTCGAGCACCGACAGCGAGCAGAAGTGCAGCGGCACCGGCAAGGGCGCGAGCATCCTCGGGCGCAAGGGTTATCCTGGCTGCACCGGCAGTTCCACCAGTTGTTCGTACAGCGAGGCCGACATCGCCTGGGGCGACTGGACCCCGAGCAAGACGTGCGCCGCGACCGAGGTGTGCAAGATCGAGTTCGGTTACGCGAGTTGCGAGAGCGCGGTGCAGTGCAAGCCGGGCGCAACTTGCTGCACCGACGAGGGCACCTATGCGGCCAAGGGCAGTCAGTGCTCCACGTTCGCCAGCGAGACCGGGTACAAGTGCTCCGGCAGCGGCAAGGGCGCGAGCATCGAACAGCGCAAGGGCTACGACGGCTGCTCGGGCACTTCGACCTACTGCTCGTTCAGCAGCGCGGACACCTTCTGGGGGCCGTGGGCGGCCTACAAGACCTGTGCGGCGAACCAGATTTGCGACGTGTCGTCGAGCGGCACCTACGCGTCGTGCCAGGACGCCGGCGAGTGCTCGCCCACCAGCAAGTGCTGCACGCCGAGCGGGGACTACGCGGCGGCCGGCACCCAGTGCGGCACGTTCGCCAGCAGCACCGAGTACAAGTGCAGCGGCACGGCGAAGGGCTCGGACGTCTTGGAGCGCGAGGGCTTTTCGGGCTGTGACTCCAGTGGGTTCTGCTCGTCGAGCGCCAAGAACCTGGTGTGGGGCGCCTGGTCGACCTACAAGAGCTGTTCGAGCACGCAGTACTGCAAGGTCAGTTCCGTGACCTATCCGGGCAGTTGCTCCGCCACGCCTTAGCTGCGTGAATCCAGCGTAATCATGGTCAGTTGTACGCGACTTGCCCGGCGGTCTTTTGACGCCGCCCTGGGCAATTCCGAGACTGGAGGTGTCCCCAAAGCCGCGGTCGACGGACGCTCGCTCTCACGCCGAGGGCGCGGCTGGGCATGGAGTGTGCAAATGCGCAAGATGGCCATTTTTTGCATCGCGAACACCGAGTTCCAGGCCCAGAACATCGTCGAACAACTCAAGGTCGTCGGGTTTGCCAGCGACGACATCTCGGCCCTGTTCCCGGATCGCCAGGGCTCGCACGACTTCGCCTACGAGCACAACACCAAGGCTCCCGAAGGCGCCGCGACCGGAGCGGCAACTGGCGGACTCATCGGCGGAACGCTCGGCTGGTTGGCGGGCATCGGCACGCTGGCGCTTCCCGGCATCGGCCCGTTCATCGCCGCGGGCCCGTTGCTCGCCGCGTTGGGTGGCGTCGCCGCCGGAGCCGCGGTGGGCGGCCTGACTGGCGCGCTGATCGGCCTGGGCTTGCCGGAATTCGAGGCCAAGCGTTTCGAGGGCAAGATCAGGCACGGCAACATCCTGATTTCGGTCCACGCCGAGGACGCCGTACACCTCGAACGCGCCCGCAAGGTGTTCGAGGCCGCCGACGCGCACGACATCACCTCGGCGGCCGAGGCCGGCGTGCCGCGCTACGTGGCGGGCAACGAGGATCGCCGCCGCTGGTGAGTCAGCTGGCCACAACCCGCCGCGCCAACATGGCTTGCAGCATCGGTTCCGCTTCCTGGTGGCCCTGCGCCATCGCCGGCACCGCGAAGCACCGCTCGTGCCACGCCGCGACGCGCTGCGGAGGCTGCAGACCCAGCCGCACCAGGTAGTCCGTGCCGATCGCCGCGCCCAGGTCGCCCAGGCTGAACGTCGCGCCGCACAGGAACGCCCGACCATCGCCTAGCGCCGTCTCCAGCAGATTCCAGGCTTTGGCCACCGTCTCGGGCGCCTTCTGCGCGGCGGGCGTGTCCGGGCGGAAGAACAGCTCGGTCTGCGGATCCAGCAGGTACATGTCGCCCAGGCGATCGAAGTGGCGCGCCAGCCGTTCGCTTCCCGCCGGCAGCAGCGACTTCGGCCCGCGTTCCTCCAAGTACTCGATGATGCTCGTGGATTCGAACACCGGACCGTCGGGCGTCTCGAGCACCGGCATCTTGCCGAACGGATTGAGCGCCAGGAACGCCGGCGTGCGCAGCCCACCTTGGCGGATGTCGATCAGGTTCAGCTCGACCGGATCGCCGCGGTGCAGGACGGCGACCAGGGCCTTGCGCGAGTAGGGAGACACGGGGTGGTAGTGCAGCTTCATCAGGTAGCTCCAGAGCGGGGACCGGCAAGGTGGCGGCGCGACCGGCGGGTGTCAAGAGGTGCGCGAAGGTGTGGCGCAGGGAGCCTACCGCGCACAGCCCGGCACCCCAGCCAACAGCTCACGCAGCTTCGGCGTCGGCGCCAGGCGCTGCGTCACCTCGGCCAGCATCTGCCGGGCCGGCGGGAAGCACGGCGCCGCCACCACCGCGCGGATGACCAAGACCAACTGAGCTTCGTTGGCCGCCCGGTGCTCGCGCGCCCGCCGCAGCCAGCCGGTGGCCACGAACTCGGCGTCCAGGCGCGCATCTCCTGGCGGCAGCGGACCTTTGGCCACCAGCATCGCCACGTGCAGACCGGCCAGCGCCTGGGCCGGCGGTTGCAGAAGCTTCGTGCTGGCGTCGACCACGGTGACGTGACCCTGCCCCGCCGGCAGCAGCGCCAGCGCATGGCGCGGCTCGCTGCGCACCACCACCAGCGGCCAGCCCGCGGCCAGGAGCCCCTGCAGCTTGGGTAGTTCGGGCGCCAGGACCCGCGCGCTCCAGCCGTGCTCGGTCAGCCAGAGGCGCAGGTCGAACAGGTCGACGCCATCGGCATGAACGGGCAGTTCGCGGGCGATGGTGCGGAAATCCGTGGGCGTGCCGAGGTGAGTCAGCACGGCGGCGGTCGCTTCGG
>CAYHHL010000074.1:0-26361 GCA_964356325.1 uncultured Enterobacteriaceae bacterium
CCGCGACAAGCCGCCAGAAGTCCTTGCAGTCTGACAGCGCTGGGGCAGACTCTCCGGAGCAACGTCCGGAAGCCTGCCATGACGCCATTGGTTCTCGATCCCGCTGTCCTCGTCCGTCTCCGCCAGCTCGGCGGGCAGGAACTCGTCGGTCAGATCGTCGGCTTCTTCCTGCGCAGCACCCCGCAGCGCCTCGCGATCTTGCGCACCGCCTTTCCCCAGGGCGACTGCGAGGCTTGCGAACTGGCCGCCCACGCCTTGCAGTCCAGCGCAGGCAACGTCGGCGCCCGCCAGGTCCAACACCTGGCCGGAACTATCGAACGCTGCGCCGAGCGCCGGCAGCTGGACGAAATCCGCCCAGTTCTGGCCGATCTCGAGGCGGCCTGGACCCGCGTTCACGAAGCGCTTTTGCCCTATGTCGATGCTCCCGCCACCGCGCAAGAGTCGGAATGCACCGCGCCAGCCACCGCCAGTTGGCCCGACCAGGTCCCATGAGCGGCCGCCCCCTGACCGCCTACGCCATCGACGACGATCCGATGGACGTGGAACTCCTGCAGATTCACCTGTCGCACGTGCGTGATTTCAGCGTGCAGTTGCGCCATGGCAGCGATGCGGATCGGGCGATCCAGGACCTGCTGCAGGATCCACCCGACGTCGTGTTCCTCGACCTCAAGCTGGGGCGCCGCTCCGGGCTGGAAGTCCTGCGGGCGCTGCGATCCCAGGGATTCCAGCGTCCGATCATCATCTTCACAGCGTCGAGCGGTACCGACGTCGCGGTCGAACTGCTGCGTTCCGGCGCGACGGACTACGTATCCAAGCAGGACCTGAACCCCGAGGTGCTGACCCGCGCGATCCGCTATTCGCTCGACAAGGTCGCGGCAGAGCACAAGCTCGCCCAGACGTTCGTGGAACTGGCGGCGGCGCGCGACGACCTGGCCTCGATCCTGGACCGGCTGCGCTTGGGCGTGGTGATGACCGACGATCGCGGCCGGGTCACGTACCTGAACAGCGCGGGCGAACGGCTGTTCGGCAAGGACCAGGATGACGCGGAAGGTCGCGACTGGGAAGCGCTTTGCCCTGCGCCGGAAGCGTCGATGGTGCCGCTGCGGACCATGCTGACCCGGCCGTTCGAACGCCGCGAGAAGGTGACGCTGCAATTCGAAACGCCCACGGCCACGCGCCGTTGGGTCGACGTGGAGGTGCACGACGATCCGCGCGACGACCGCCGCAAGATCCTGTTCTTCTATGACGTCAGCGAGGTGCACGACCTGCGGCGGGAATTGGAAGGCCGTACGCAGTTCCTCGATTTCGTCGGCCGCAGTGAGGGCCTGGGCCTGGTCAAGCAACAAATCCGCGATCTTTGGGCCGTCGACGCGACCGTGCTGATCGAAGGCGAGACGGGCACGGGCAAGGAACTGGTCGCGCGCGGCATCCACGACGGCAGCCACCGCAAGCACCGGCCCTTCGTCCCCGTGAATTGCGCAGGACTTTCAGAGTCGCTGCTGACCAGTCAGTTGTTCGGCCACCGGCGCGGGGCGTTCACGGGCGCGGTGCAGGACCACAAGGGCCTGTTCGAGGCGGCCGACGGCGGCACGATCTTCCTGGACGAAATCGGCGACGTGCCGATGAACGTGCAGACGGCCCTGCTCCGCGTGCTGCAAGAGCGCGAGATTACGCGTGTTGGCGAGACGATGCCGAGGCGGATCGACGTGCGGGTGCTGACGGCGACCAACCGCAACCTGGCTGACGAAGTGGCGCGCGGCAACTTCCGCATGGACCTGCTGTATCGCATCCGGGTGGCGCGCATCCACCTGCCGCCGTTGCGGGATCGCCGCCCGGACATCCCCATCCTGGCGCGCCATTTTCTCGCCCAGAACCGGGCCCAGACTGGCAAGCGGGTGGACGACATCAGTCCCGAGGCGATTCGGGAACTGCTGGCGCACGACTGGCCGGGCAACGTGCGTGAACTCAAGTCGTGCATCGAATTCGGGGTGATCCACTGTCGGCGCGAGGTGTTGCAGGCCGAGGATCTGGCCCCGGAAGTGCGCGCCGGGCAGTCGCGCGTGCAGTCCTTCGCGAATGGCGCGCCGACGGACGAACGGTCGCGCATCGAGCAAGCCATCGAGCAGGCTGGGGGCAATCGTTCGCAGGCGGCCAAGCTCATGGGCGTCAGTCGCGCGACCTTCTACCGGCGTATGGCTGACTTGGGCATGAGTTCCGAATTGCCCACGGTGATGCCCGCGTCGCCGCCCCCAAGTGGCAATGCGGTTGACGTTTCGCGCGGATCCGACTAACTGCGCAATTCTGGGGGCCTCGCCGTGCGCATCGAAACCGTCCTCATGGTCGACGACGAGGTGGATATCCGCCGGATCGGCCAGATCGCGCTCGAAACAGTCGGAGGTTGGCGTGTGGTGCTGGCTGCGAGCGGGACAGAGGCCATCGCGCTCGCGGTGCGGGAACGCCCTGATGTCATCCTCCTTGACGTGATGATGCCCGGCATGGACGGTCCGACCACCCTGGACCGCCTGCGCGCCCAGCCTGAGACCGCGGACACCCCTGTCATCTTCATGACGGCCAAGGTGCAGCACCACGAGGTCGAGCGGTACTTGTCGCTCGGCGCCGCCGGGGTCATCGGAAAGCCATTCGATCCATTGGCTTTACCGCAGACGATTCGGACGTTGCTCGAGCGCGGTCCCGAATGATCGTCGGACGAAAGCAGTCACAACCGCAGCCACAGCCGCTGGATCCGACCGACAGCCAGTACCACCCGCGTTGGAACCAACTCGGCCTGCTGGATGGGCCGGCGGAATCAGGGCTCGTGGATCTCGCGCGACTGGCGGCCTACGTGTGCGGCACCCAGATGGCGGGCGTCAGTCTGGTGACAGCCGAGGGCGTGTGGCTGCCCGCGCGGCACGGCCTCGACCTGCGCTTCGTATCGCTGGAGCAATCGTTTTGCCCGTATGCGCTCGAGGGTCGCTTCATGGTGCCGGACGCGCGCCTGGACCCCCGTTTCACCTCGTTGCAGTTGGTGAGCGGGCCGATGCAAGTGCGTTTCTTCGCGTCAGTGCCGGTAGGTCTGCCTGACGGACCGCCGCTCGGGACGCTGTTCGTGCTGGATCGCACCCCGGGTGAACTGACCGAGGTGCAGTTCGACGCCCTGGCGGCGCTGGGACGACAAGTCTCTGCTCTGATGGCATTACACCAGCGCACGGCCGAACTTGCGCGCATGACGGCGCTGCTGGACCTGGCCCATGATGCGGTATGCGTCGTCGCCAACGACAACTCGATTACCTATTGGAACGACGGCGCGACGGCGATGTACGGCTTCACCCGCGAGGAGGCGGTGGGGGCTTGCGCCAAGGACCTCCTGAAGACTCGCTTCCCCGTGGACTTCGAGACGACGCGCGGCGATCTGATTCGCGACGGTCGTTGGCAAGGCGAACTGACGCACACGGCGCGCGACGGTCGGCAAATCGTCGTCCAGAGTCGCTGGGCCCTGCAGCGCACGCCGGAGGGCCAACCGAGCGCGGCGCTGATCATCAATACGGACGTGACGCGGCGCAAGATGGTCGAACTGCAGAACACCCGGTATCAACAGCAGAACGCCCTGTACGCCGAGATCGTGCGGCACATGCGCATCGGTCTGTACGCCTACCGGCTGGAGACGCCCGGCGACGATCGCACGCTGCGGATGATCGCGACCAACCCCGCGGCGGAATCGTTCACCGGCGTGCCGATGGAGGCTGTCATGGGCCGCACCATCGACGAGGCATTTCCGGGCTTGCGCGAAACCGGCCTGCCCCGCCAGTTCGCCGACGTCATCCGCACGGGAACTCCTATTCACCTCGGTGACTTCCCCTATGGAGACGGGCGAGTCGGACAGGCCTCCTTTTCGATCGACGCCTTTCCCATTCCGCCCAATCAGGTCGGCGTGACGTTCGACAACGTGACCGAACGCAAGCGCGCTGAACAGGCGCTGCTGGAGAGCGAGCAACGGTTTCGCGCGCTGTTCGAGGCGGCGGCGGACGGCATCCTGACGCTGGGCGGCGAAGGTCGGCTGGAATCGATGAATCCGGCGGCGGAGCGAATGTTCGGCTGTCATGCCAAGGACTTGGTGGGCCAACCGGCGTCGCTGCTCGTGCCCGAATTGGCCAATCTGGCCGAAGGCGGACCTGTGCTCGGGCGGGTGACGGAATCGCGCGGACTGCGGCTGGACGGCGGCAATGTCCCGGTGGAACTATCTGTGACCGCCTTCGAATTCTCGGATCCGACCAACCACCGCCAAGGCCGCCGGCTGTACGCCGCGATGGTGCGCGACATCACCCAGCGCAAGGAGATCGAACGGCTGAAGTCCGAGTTCATCTCCACGGTTTCACACGAGCTTCGCACGCCCCTGACTTCGATTCGCGGCGCGCTGGGCCTGATCGAGGGTGGCATCGCCGGTGCGCTGCCGAGCATGGCCATCGAGATGGTGCAGATAGCCAGGCAGAATGCGGATCGGCTGGTGCGGTTGATCAACGACATCCTGGACCTGGAGAAGATGGAGGCCGGCAAGCTGGTGTTGCGCCTGCAGGATGTCGGGCCCGAGCACCTCGTGGCACAAACGCTGGACAGCATGCGGGCGGTGGCAGCTGAAGCGGGCGTGCGGTTGCAGAGCGCCTTGAATCTGCGCGAGAACATTCGGGGTGACGAAGACCGCATCGTGCAGGTGCTGACCAACCTGCTGGGCAATGCGGTGAAGTTCTCGCCTGCGGGCAGCGTGGTGACGGTGCGGGCGGCGATGGCGGCCGGACAGCGGGCGCGCTTCGAGGTCAGCGACCAGGGCCCAGGGATTCCGCAAGCGCAAATGGGCCGCCTCTTCGGGAAGTTCCAGCAACTGGACGCGTCGGACGGTCGGCTCAACGGCGGCACCGGCCTGGGACTGGCGATCTCCAAGGCCATCGTGGAGCGGCACGGCGGAACGATCGGCGTCGAGTCCGAACCTGGCGTGGGCAGTACGTTCTGGTTCGAGCTGCCGCTGCAAGAGGCGACCGAACCACAGGTCGGAACGCCACGCCAGGTGTTGGTGGTCGAAGACGATCTGGCGGTGGCCGGCCTGCTCATCCGACTGGTGGAAGGCGAAGGGCTGACCGCCTCGCATGCATGCAACCTGAAGCAAGCTCAGGAGATGCTGGTGAATCTGGTCCCCGCGGCGGTGTTGCTGGACGTGAACCTGCCGGACGGCACGGGGCTCGACGTGCTCGAGATGATGCGTCTCTCGCCGGCGATGAAGGACGTGGCGGTCATCGCGATCACGGGCGAGGCGAGTCAGCACGACGAGGTCGGCCGGCGCGGTGTGTATCCCGTGCTGATCGACTGGCTACAAACCCCCTTCGATACCGCACAGTTGCGTTCGACGTTGCGGCGAGCGACTTCCACGCGGCGAGGTCTGCTGGGCCGCGGTCTGGCCGGCGAACCAGGATCGGCGCCGCCGCGGGTCTTGCTGGTCGACGACGATGCGTCGCTGCGGACGGTGCTGGCGACCCGGCTGCGGGCGATGGGTGCGGAGTGCGTGGAGGCGTCGGACGGAGCCGCGGCGATTCAGCTCGCGCGCGAACAATGCCCGGATCTCGTGGTGTTGGATGTGTCCATGCCGCGACCGGACGGCTTCGAAGTGGTCGACATCCTGCGACGCGAGGCGGCCCAGGCGACGCCGCTGCTGGTGTACACGGGCATGGAACTGGAGCCCGAGGCGCGCGCCAGGCTGACCTTGGGCCGGACGCGCCTGTTGACCAAGGCGCGGGCGAGCGAGGACGAGTTCATCGACGCGGTGCGGGCGCTGCTGGCGGGTGTGGCCGAACCAGAGTAGATGTCA
Organism: uncultured Enterobacteriaceae bacterium; assembly: GCA_964356325.1. Taxonomy (GTDB): domain Bacteria; phylum Myxococcota_A; class UBA9042; order UBA9042; family UBA9042; genus CAYHHL01. The sequence goes on from CAYHHL010000074.1 coordinate 5,852, forward strand.
AAGCGAGATTCGAATCAGAGGCTACCCGGCAAGGAGATGACGATGCGGCGGCGGTTGGACGCGCATCCTCAAGAATGCCGAGCGTTACGGCGACAAGCAGGCGGCCTTTCCCTGCCTGGCCGATGGCACTTTCGCTGAGTTGCGCGCGGTACACCTCAGCGGCTTCGTGGCCTGCAGTTGCTCCAGCGCCAATCCGGCCCAGCCGTGGCAGGCGTGCAATCCAAGCCATGGCGACGTGTACAGTTTCGAGTTCATCGGCCCGGCCGGCTACATCCTGCAGCAGACGGTGTGGACCGACTTGCCCGTGGCCTGTGCCAAACCCTCGAGCCCCAAGGGTGATTTGATCTGCAAGGTTGGCTTCAACGTCAAGAAGGGCAGCAACCTGATCGCGACGTGGGCTGAACCCTCGAACAACACGTCGGTCTCGGACAACTGCGGCACCCAGGTCATCGACGTCTGGGCGCGCTGAGGCGCCGACCGGCGTTACGGCTTGTTGGCCCAGGTCGCCTTCACCGCGCCGATCGACGTCGCTCCGCCATTCGGGCCGTAAGTCACCGTCAGTTCGACCTGCAGGATGGCGCTCTTGGCGAGCCCGGTCAGGTCCCAGGATCCTGAAGCGGCGAGCGATCCGCCGACGGTCTTCCAATCCACTGAACTGAGTGCCGCCGCGTTGTCCGCCGCACGAATCCGCAGTGTCACCGTGGCGCCGGCAGCGACCGTCATCTCGACCGCCACGTTCTTCCAGAAGGCGGCGAGTTGGCCGCTGAACGGGTTGAGCACGTCCGAGGCGAAGAACGTGCCGGTCCACATGCCGCTGGAAGGCGAGAGGTACTGCAACGCGTAACCGGTCATGTCGCTGTAGGTATAAGGAGCGTTGCCGATCGTGCGGGTAAGCGGGGCCGCCTTCATGTTGTTGGGATCGGCCCGACCCACGGAGTTGCCCTGCTGCCAGTTGACGCCCCACACGAAGCCGTCGAAGTCGACCGCGACGCCGTGCGGACAGCCACCGGTGCTCATCGCGCCGAGGTAACTGCCGGCAATTCCGCCTGTAGCCCAGCACTTGTCGCCGTCGATCTTGCCCACGCCGCCGCCACAATCGAGCGCCACGTACACCATGCCGTCCTTCGCTGTCGCGATGCCCGCCGAGCCAGGAACGCCAGCGCATTTCACCCATTGCAGGGACTTGGGGTCATAGCTGATCGCACCGGAGCCGCCGAAACTACCGCCGAGCCAGATGCGGCCCTTGGCGTCGACGTTGATGCCGTAGGCGCCATAGCTGAATGGCGGGTTGTACTTGTTGATGGCCTTGGTGGCGGGGTCGTACGAGACGAGGCCGCAGCCCGGGCCCTGGACCCAGACGACGCCGTTCGGAGCGATGGCCAAACCGTATGGCGGGCACGGCAACGCCACGGTTGCCAGGACGGAGCCGTCTGTGCCCTTGAGATATTTGAGGGTCTTGCTGGAGTAGAAGCCGATCCACGCGTTGTTGTCCTTGTCGATGCCGGCCGCGCGCGTCGTTTCGCCCAACACCGGCGTGATGAACAGGACACACTCGTCGTTGGTCACCATCTCGTTGGGCTGGATCGAGCCGTCGCCGTTCAGATCCTGGGACGTCTCGATGGTGCCGTTGCCATTCTTGTCCACGCAATGGCTGACATCGCCAGCGATCTTGGCGACGTTACCGCCCGCCCGGCAGCCGATCCACGCGTCGCCGTTCCAGTCGACCGCCGTGCGCGAAGGGTCCGTGCAGACCTTGTACCTGCCGACTTCCTTGACGGTTTTCCAGGCGACCTTGCTGACCGTGCTTTCCGGCGAATTCGACGCCCACAGGTTGCCCATCTTCTCCAGGTTGACGCCGCCGCCTCCGGTCAGCTTGCCGTCGGCCCCGAGCTTGAGGCCGTTGCTGCCGCCATCCAACGTCGCGAAAGGTGAGCCGCCCGCGCCCTGGCCGCACGGGCCCGCAAGTGTACAAGGCAGCCCGCAGACGCCCGATCCCAGGCAAGCATAGCCACCGGCGCAGGCCGGCGAGCAAGTGGCCTCCTTCTGGCAGCCAGCCGAACAGCCGTCGCCGTCCTTGGCATTGCCGTCGTCGCATTGCTCTTCGATCTGATTGAGTTTGCCGTCGCCGCAGCCCGCCACGACGCACAGGCCATCCTGGCAGACCTTGGCGCTCGTAGCGCAATCCTCGACCAGGGCCTTGGTCAGCCCTACGCTATCGCACTGCAGCGATTGTTTGCCCTCGCACAACTTCTTGCCCGGCGCGCAGATGTGCGGCTTGCAGGCGCCCGCGCTGCACGAGGTCGCGGCAGGACACGGCTTTTCCTGCCAGCCCACGTTCGCCACGCACTCGACGATTTTGTCGACGGCACTGCACACCTTCTGCCCGACCGCGCATTTCTTGGCCGCGCAAGCCGCGTCGATGCACACCTTGTCGTCAGCGCAATCCGCCACGATATCGCCGAGCTGGCCCTTGCTGGTGCACGCCCGGACCACGTTGCCGTCGCACTTGGCCTTGCCTGGCGTACAGACCGCCACGAGGCACGCGCCGCCGTCGCATGCCGTGCCGACCTGGCATGCCTTGGAACTCACTGAAAGTCCGTCGTTCGCGCAGGTCAGCAATACCAGGCCGTCGGCGCTGCACGTCGCGGTACCCGGCGTGCAAATCTTGGTCTTGCACGAGGCCTTGCCCTGGCTCACCACGCAGACCTCGGTCGACTTGCATTCCTTGGTGGTCGCCCAATCGGTGCCATTCGGATTGCACGTCTGGATGCCGCCGGCTTCGCAGTCCTGTTCACCGGGCGCGCACACGATCACGCTGCAACTCTTGCCTTCGCACACTTGTCCGGCGGGGCACGCGGCCTGGCTCCAGCCCAACGCGTCCGCCTTGCACGTCAGCAACTGGCCGCCTTCGCACATCTGGCTGCCGGGTTTACACTGGCCGGGCAGGCACTTGCCGTCCACGCAGAGGCGCGGTTTGCCGTCCGGTCCGGGCTTGTCACAGTTGTCCAGCTCGGTCTTGACCAGGCCGTTCGCGCTGCAACCGCTGACTACGGCACCCGCGCACGCCACGCTGCCGGGAGTGCAGGTCCACGGCGAGCATTGCACGGTCGCGCCGACGGTAGCGCAGCTCGACTTGGCCGGGCACGCCTGCTCGTCCCAGCCGGTGCCGTCTGTCTGGCACACCGTCAACACGCCGTTCTGGCAGGTCTTTTCACCGGCCTTGCACTTCTGCAGCTTGCAACTGCCCGCGACGCAGGACTCGCCCGACGCGCATGGGGTCTTTTGCCAACTGAGGCCGCGCGGACTACAGGTCGTCTTCGTGTCGCCGTCGCAGGACTGGGTGCCGGGCACGCACACGACAGGTTTGCAGGCGCCGTCCTCGCACTTTTCTCCCAATGGGCACGGCTCGTTGCTGCGACTGCTACCCGCCGCGTCACAACTGCCGACGCGATCCAGACCGATGCACGCGTGACTGCCCGGCACGCAAATCGGCGGCATGCACGAGCCGTCCACGCAAACGTTGCCTGGCGTGCAATCGCCCGCCGACGTGCAGTCGACGCAAATACCGAGTGACTTGTCGCAAACCTGCTCGGTGGCAGCGCAATCCTTGGAGGTGGCACAGGTGGCGGGCGGCGGCGTGCAGTGGTGCTGCTTGCACTTCAAGTCCGCGGCACAGTCTGCATCTCCGAGGCATTCGACGCACAGCCCAGCTTCGGCATCGCACACGCCGCCGAGAGCGCTGCAGGCTTTGTCCGACTTGCAGGGCGTGACGTCGAGGCAGACGTGTGAGGAGCAGCGCTGGTTGGCGGCGCAGTCGGCGTCGTGGTTGCAGTCCACGCATTTCCCGACCACGCCGTCGCACACCTGATCGGCCGGACAGTCCTTGGAGGACGTGCAAGGCCCGGGAACCGCGCTGTCGGCGACGTCGGCGATCTGCGCATCCTCTTGACTGGTTGGACCGACGAGCTTGACCGGCTGCTTGGCCACGGTCTCGCTACCACAGGCAGACAGCATGATGGCCGCGACCAACCAGGCGAAATGTATACGACGTCGGTTCATCGAGTGACTCCATGCGTGGCTGGACCTGCCGATGATCGCGGAACGCCCGGCGCTTGGCAACGGCATTGAAGCAAGCGCCTGAACCGTGCGACCGTGACCATCGCCTTGCCGTGCACCTTGCGAACCGGCCGCGAAGTCCCTTGGCCTAATCGCCGTCCGCGTGCAAGATGTCTGCCCCTCGCTGCCTGACGCCGCCGTAGCCCGGTCGGTCGTTGCAGAGCGCGGCAGACACGGTGAACGACACATGGATCCTCAGCATATCCGCAACTTTTCGATCATCGCGCACATCGACCACGGCAAGTCGACCATTGCCGATCGCATCCTGGAAATGACCGGGGCGGTCGAGTCGCGCAACATGCAGGCGCAGTTCCTCGATTCGATGGACATCGAGCGCGAGCGCGGCATCACGATCAAATCCCAAGCAGTTCGGCTGCATTACACCGCCAAGGATGGCGAGACCTACGTCTTGCACCTGATCGACACGCCGGGCCACGTCGACTTCGGCTATGAGGTCTCGCGATCGCTGGCGGCTTGCGAAGGCGCGCTGCTCGTCGTCGATGCGGCCCAGGGGGTCGAAGCGCAAACGCTGGCCAACGTCTACCTGGCCCTGGACGCCAACCTGACGCTGGTGCCGGTGATCAACAAGATCGACCTGCCGGCAGCGCGACCCGAGGAAGTCGCTCAGGAAATCGAGGAAGGCATCGGTTTGGACACCTCCAACGTCGTGCTGGCGTCGGGCAAGACCGGCTTCGGCATCGAGGAGATCCTGGAGGCCGTGGTCAAGTACATCCCACCGCCGAGTGGCAATCCCGACGGGCCGTTGCGCGCGATGGTGTTCGACTCGCAGTACGATCCCTACCGCGGCGTGATGGTGCAGGTCCGACTGTTCGACGGTTCGATCAAGAAGGGCGACAAGGTCTACTTCATGCAGTCGGCGGTGGAGCAGGAAGTCTTGGAGATCCGGGTGCGTACGCCCAAGGAGATCGTCGTCGAATCGCTGGCGATGGGCGAAGTGGGCGTGCTGATCTGCGGCATCAAGGAAGTGCGCGACGTCCAGGTCGGCGAGACCGTGACGCATTCCAAGCGCCGCGCGCTCGAACCACTCAAGGGTTTCAAGCAGATCCAGCAGATGGTCTACTCCGGCATCTTCCCGATCGAAAGCAACGAGTACGAGAAGTTGCGCGACGCGATCGAGAAGCTGGCGTTGAACGACTCGGCATTTTCCTGGGAGCCCGAGACCTCGAGCGCGCTGGGCTTCGGTTTTCGCTGTGGCTTCCTAGGCTTGCTGCACATGGAGGTGTTCCAGGAACGGCTGGAGCGCGAATTCCAGGTCGAGTTGATCACCACCGCGCCGAGCGTCATCTACCGCGTCATCAAGATGGACGGCACGGTGATGGAACTGAGCAATCCTGGCGACTTGCCGTCCACCGGCGACATCAAGGAAATCACCGAGCCGATGATCCGCGCGACGATCCACACGCCGGCGGAGTACATCGGCCCGATCTCACGGTTGTGCAACGAAAGGCGAGGGGCGCAGAAGGACTTGCGCTACATGTCGCAGAACCGCGTGGTGCTGGAGTACGAAATTCCGCTGGCCGAGATCATCTACGACTTCTTCGACAAGTTGAAGACGGCGACCAAGGGCTACGCCAGCCTGGACTATGAAGTCCTGGAGTTCCGCGCGGCCGATCTGGTCAAGCTGGACATCCTGCTGCACCAGGAAATCGTCGACGCGCTTTCGGTCATCGTGCACCGCGACAAGGCGTACGAAAAAGGCAAGTTGCTGGCGGCTCGGCTGCGCAAGGTGATTCCCCGCCAGCAGTTCGACGTGGCGATCCAGGCGGCACTGGGCGCGCGCATCATCTCCCGCGAGACCGTCAAGGCGATGCGCAAGGACGTGACGGCCAAGTGCTACGGCGGCGACATCTCACGCAAGCGCAAGCTGTTGGAAAAGCAGAAGGCGGGCAAGCGACGCATGAAGAACGTGGGCATGGTGGAAGTGCCGCAGGAGGCATTCCTGGCGGTGCTGAGTAGTGATGATGATGATTAGTTAGGCGGGGTTCGGGTTCGGCCACGGCTCCGGCTCCGGCCACGGCAACGGGTTCGGGTCAGGGCAGGGACGTCCGCTCCCTGCGGTCGCTACACGCCCTGCCCGTTTTCGAGGAATCGGAGCTATCCGCTCCTCGCCCCTCGAAAACGGGTTCGGGTCCGGGTTCGGGCCTACTGACAAACCCCAGCCAAACACACCTTCCCCACAGCACAAGCCTTCGCCACCCCCGCACAGCCCTTCGTCCCGCAAACATCGTTCTCGGTGCACGAATTGCTATCATTACAAGCATAACCAGCCTGCGCCGCGGCGTGCGTGCAATCTCCCGATCCCGGGTTGCAACCATCGACCGTGCAAGGGTTCGCATCGTCGCAGTTGCGCGTCGCCCCCGGCTGGCACTTGCCGGCCAAGCACGAGTCCTGCAGCGTGCACAGGTTGCCGTCCTGGCACGGTCCGGCGCTCGACGGCGCGAAGCTGCACGCCCCGGTCTTGGCGTCGCACAAGTCCAACGTGCACGGGTCGGTGTCGCTGCAACCCTTGGCCACGCCGCCTACGCACTTGCCGCCGCTGCAGCTGTCCTGGAGCGTGCACGCGCTGCCATCTTCGCAGGGGCCGCTCACCGCTGGATACACGCAACCTGTCTGCGGGTTGCAGCCGTCCGCCGTGCAGGCGTTGCCGTCGACGCACACCGTGGCCTTGGCGCCCAGGCAGGTTGCTCCCGAACAGGAATCGCCAGTCGTGCAGGCGTTGCCGTCGTTGCAGGCCGAGCCGCCCGAGCTTTGCGCATAGAAGCAGCCGCTTACCGGCTCGCACTTGTCGATGGTGCAAGTGTTGCCGTCACCGCAAGGGTTGGCCACGCCCGGCTTGCACACCGACCCCGCGCAGCTGTCCTGGATCGTGCACACATTCCCGTCCTCGCAGGCTTTTCCAGCCAACGCAGTGTGCACGCAACCGCTTGCCGGCACGCAACTGTCGGCCGTGCACGCGTTGATGTCGTCGCAGTTCGCGGGCGGTCCGGCCTTGCAGGTGCTGCCCGCGCAAGTATCGCCCGTGGTACACGAGTTGCCGTCGCTGCAGGCCAACTGGCCGCTGGGAATGTGCGCGCAGCCCAGCTTGGCATCGCAGGCGTCGAACGTGCAGGCGTTGCTGTCGTCGCAGGACACGATGCCGCCCGCTTGGCAGACCGCGCCCTTGCACCAGTCGCTGACCGTGCAGGCGTTGCCATCGTTGCAGGAAAGGGCGCCCGCGCTGTCGAACAACATCGAGTCGATCTTGAACAAAATCCCCGCGGGATTGGTCTGCGCCGAACTGCCGATCTTGCCGGGATTGACCACGGTGCAGACCAACACGTTCTGACCGTTCTTGAGCTTGCCTGAAAGCGGCTGATCGAACGGTTGTTTCCAGTTCTGCTCGACAGTGCTGACGCCCACCAGTTTCCCATTCAGCGTGCACACGAACGCGCCGTCGGTCGCGACCAGCAAATGGCCGACCAGCGCCCCCAAACCTGCCGGAATCGCGAACGTACGCGAGAACGCGACCTGAGTCTGCTGCTCCGGCTTCTGCACCAGTTGCGTGGACCACAGCCAGGTCGCACCGGCAATCGTGTGGGTCCAACCGGGGTATTGGTCCCAGGTCGCGACCGCCGCCTTGGCCCCACTTCCCGCTTCCGCCGCCACCACTTGCGTATCGCCCGGCACGACGATGGCAATGCCCTGCCCGGTCGATCCGACCATCTGCTTGCAGCCAGTCTTCTTGTCGCAACTATCGATGGTACAAGGGTTGCCGTCGTCACAAGCACCGGTCTTGCCCGGTTGGCAAGCGCCCGCGCCATCGCAAGCATCGCCACTGGTGCACGAGTCGCCGTCGTCGCAACTGGCGCCCACCTGCAATTTGTGCGCGCAACCAGCGGTCAATGAGCAGGAATCCAGCGTGCAGTAGTTGCCATCGTTGCAGTTGATGACCGCCGAGCCCGCACAGATGCCGTTCTTGCAAGTGTCGCTGATCGTGCACGGATTGCCGTCATTGCACGCCTTGCCCGGCCCGACCGGCACGTACAGGCAACCGGTCTGGGGGTCGCACGAGTCCGTGGTGCAGGTCTGGCCGTCGTCGCAATTGAACGCCACGCTGCCCTTGCACACGCCGCCGCCGCACAAATCCGCGCCATCACAAGCGTTGCCATCGTCACACTTGCCGGGATTGTTCTTGTACACGCAACCTGGACCGGGCGCGCAGGCGTCGTCCGTACAGGCGTTGCCGTCCCCACAGTTCAACGGCACGCCGCTGATGCACACGCCTTCGATGCACACGTCCTTGTCCGTGCAGGCGTTTCCGTCGGTGCAAGCCGCCGCGGTGCTGGGCGCGTACACGCAACCGCTGGGCAGGCACTGGTCGACCGTGCAAGGGTTGCCGTCGTCGCACGCGGTCTGGCCGACGCCGCCCAAGCAAGCGCCGTTGTCGCAGTGGTCGCCTGCCGTGCACGAGTCGTTGTCGGAGCATTTCCCCGTACTGTTGGGGATGTGGATGCACGAGCCGTCCTTCGGATCGCAACTGTCGTCCACGCACGGGTTGCCGTCCGAGCACGACACCGGCGGTCCGGGAATGCACTTGCCGCTCACGCACTTGTCGTCCTTGGTACAGCCGTTCTTGTCGTTGCAGGGGCCCGACGATGGCGTGAACTTGCAGCCAGTCTTCGGAGCGCAAGACGCCACGACGCAAGGGTCGTCGTGCGCGCAAGTCAGCCCCGTTCCTTCGCATTCCCCCTTGGCCGTACACTTGTCCGCGGTGGTGCAGGCATTGTCGTCGTCGCACGGCCCGCTGGTGACCAGGACATGCGAGCACCCGCTGCCCGGGTCGCAACTATCCTTGGTGCAATCGTTCTTGTCGTCGCAATCGAGCTTGCCGGTCGCCACGCACTTGCCCGTGCCGCACGATTCGGCGGTCGTACACTTGTTGCCGTCGTCACATTCACCCGCGGTCGACTGGAACGAGCAATTACCTGTCGGTTGATCGCAAATATCGTTGGTACACTGGTTCTTGTCGTCGCATTGCACGTAGGCCTCGAACAGGCACGCGCCATTGACGCAATGGTCCTTCAAGGTGCACGCGCTGCCGTCGCTGCAGGGCAAGCCGTCGGGCTTGGGCACGCAACCGCCAGTCACCTGATCGCAAGCGGCAAACGTGCATGGCTGGCCATCTGGACAAGCCTGCGCTGGGCCGCCCAAGCACGCGCCGTCCTTGCACTTGTCCTGAACGGTGCATGGGTTGGCGTCCTTGCAGCCGCCGCCGTCGTTGCTCGGCAGGAAGTCGCACTTGCCGCTCGTCACGTTGCACTTGCCCACCAGGCACGGGCTTTCCGACAGGCAAGTGGGCGCTCCGCCTACGCAACTTCCGCTCTCGCAATGGTCGCCCAAGGTACAGGCCACGCCGTCGCTGCACGACGTGCCGTCGCCCGCGGTCTTGACCGAGCATTGGCCGGTCGCGCCATCGCACACGCCGACGGTGCATGCGCCGGTTCCGAGACAAGCCTTGGGCCCACCGGGCAGGCAACTGCCCAGCGTGCAAGTGTCGTTCACGGTGCAGGGGTTGCCGTCGGTGCAGGCCGTGCCGGACAGGGGCGAGGACACGCAGGTGCCGCCCTGGCACACGTCACCGGTGCAGGTGTTGCCGTCGTCGCAGACTTTCTTCTGACCTGACGCGCACTTGCCCTTGCTGCACAGGTCGCTGAGCGTGCAAGGGTCGCCGTCGCTGCACGAAAGCGCGTTCGCCGCGTGCTGGCAGCCAAGTACCGGATCGCAGGCGTCATTGGTGCACGCATTGCCATCGTCGCAGCCCGAAGTCGTGCCCGCCATACAGACTCCGGCTTGGCAGTGGTCGGTCTCGGAACACACGGAGCCATCGGCATTGCACGCCCCGCCCTCGTTGACGTTGGCGGGCTTGCACTCACCCGCGACCTTGTCGCAAGTCCACGTCACGCAAGCGTTGTCTTGGGTCGGATCGCACGACACCACGGTCTTGGCGTCGAGCTTGCACTTGTGGTCGGCCAAATCGCAAAACAGCTTGCCGTTGCACGCGTCGCCGTCCTCCAACTTGGCGCACTCGCTGTCCTTCTGGCACTCGCAGGCGACCGCCCCGGCCACGCACTTGCCTTTCATGCAGGCGTCGCCGGCCGTGCACCCGTCGCCGTCGCTGCATGGCGTGGCGTCCAGCGGTGTGAAGACGCAACCGCCTGTCTTGGCGTCGCAACCATTCTGGCTGCAGGCGTTACCGTCGTCGCACTGAGCCCACGGCCCCGGTTCGCAGGCCCCCGCGCTGCACAGGTCGCCCTGCGTGCACGCCTCACCGTCCTGGCAGGCGACGCCGTCGTTCATCGGCACGTGCGCGCAACCGCCCTTGGCGGCAAGGCAAGCGTCCGCGGTACAGCCGTTGGCATCGTCGCACCCGGGCAAGGTGCCAGCCACGCAAACGCCGCCCGCGCATTGGTCGCCGCTCGTGCACGAGTTGCCGTCGTCGCAAGCCCCGGTCCACACCGTGAACACGCACGTACCCGTATTGACTAGGCATTGATCCTTGGTGCAGGGATTACCATCGCCGCACAGCTTGGCGTTCCCGCTGACGCAGCCGCCCTGAACACAGGCGTCGCCCAACGTGCACGAGTTGCCGTCCTCGCAAGGTCCGCCGTTGCCAGCCTCGTGGGCGCACAATCCCGTCAGTTTGGCGCAGGCGTCCACGGTGCACGGGTTGCCGTCGTCGCAAACAGTGGCGAGGCCCACACACAACCCGTCGTGATTACAGGCATCACCAGTCGTACAGGCATCGCCGTCGGAACAGGGGGTCTTCTCGGGTTTGGCGATGGTCTTGCACCCGCTGCCCGGCACGCAACTGTCCACGGAACAAGGGTTGCCGTCGTCGCAAGCCTTCAGCAGGCCGATGCACGCCGGGGCCGAGCCGCCGAGCCAGGTGCAAGTGTCCGATTCCGTGCAGGCATTGCCATCATCGCAAAGTCCGGTGCTCGACTGGTAGCTGCACTTCGGTCCAGGCGAGGCGCAAGTGTCCTGGGTGCAAACGTTTTTGTCGTCGCAGGGATTGCCCTTGCCAGGCGAGCACTTGCCGCCTGCACAACTGTCGCCATCGCTACAGGCGTCGCCGTCGTCGCAAGCTGCAGTGGAAGGCGCATAGCTACACCCGTTCAAGGGGTTGCACGCATCTATCGTGCACGGGTCGTTGTCCCCGCACGGCTTGGCGCCGCCCGGTTGGCAATTCGCCTGCGCGCAATGGTCGCCAATCGTGCACGCGTTGCCGTCCTCGCAGGCGCCACCGCCCGCCGCGTGGCTGCAACTGCCTTTGGCGCAAGCATCCGTGGTGCAAGGGTTGTCGTCATCGCAGGCCGTCGCCGCGCCGGGCAGGCAAGCGCCTTTCGCGCACACGTCGCCTATCGTGCAACCATCGCCGTCGTCGCACGGGTTGGCGTGGGCCGTGCTGGTACAAACTCCTGCCGGGCCGCAACCATCGGTAGTGCAAGGATTGCCATCGTCGCACAGTCCGCCGCACGGGGGCTCGGCGGCCACGCAGACGGCCGAACAATCGCCGGCGCAGTCGACCGCTAGCGTTCCGTCCGGGCAGGTTGCGTCGGCCAACATCGCGGCATCGAGCACGAACGCGGCATCGGCGCGATCCGTCATGCCGACGGCGACGTCAGCGCTGCAGCCGACCAGAGCCAGCCACAGGGGGACGACCGCGAATCCATGAATCCCGCGGCGTTGCATCTATCTCCGTGCCTTCCGTGACGAACGGCGCAAGGGTCTGGGGGACCTGTACGTGTAGCCCAAAGCTGTACCGTTGACCAGAGGCGTCACGATCCGGCTGCTACTTCCGAGGCTTGCGCGGCTTCTTCGGCGTGTCCGGATCGTCGTCGCCGCCACCGCCCACTCCAGGCTTGACCGTAGCCGTGACCGACCGCCAGGCCGCCGCGCTCGCCGCCAGGGCGTCGTCGTAGCCCAATGCGCCGTAGCCCGGGCCCGCTCGCAACGTTGCCACACTACGCCAGTCTTCGCTGGCCAGGGCGCCGCGCAACTCGTCGTTCGTCGCCACGACCTGAAAAAAGCTTTCGACCTGGGCCGCCGGATCCGCCTGCAAGGTCGACATCATCTGTTCGGCGGTTTCGAAGCCTGCCGATTGCGCTTCCGTTCCCGATAGTTGCGCCACACCCATGCGCACCGAAGTGTGGGCCGCGGTCGCGTCGATGCCCTTCGCTTCCTGGAACGCGCGGTACTCCGCCGCCTGGTCCTTGTGCGTCGCCACGAGCCAGCGCCCGGTCTGTTGAAAAAAGGCGTAGGGCTCGAAGCGAATCGGCATGCGATCGTCGGTTGAGGTCGCGGCGAACTGCGTTTCAGCCAGAAGCACAGCGGCGGCGGCGTGTTCGGCAATTCCGACCCTAGCGGCGCCCGCGGCAATCTGGGCTCCGTGCTCGCCGTGCAGCTTGGCCGAGGCCTCGTGCAGCGCGCTCTTGGCCATGGGCGCTTGCGGTGGAAGTCCTGGTTTATCCGGGGCTTGCATCGCCGCACCGGTACCGTAACGCCGACCGGCGAATTCGCGAGTGTTGGCGACACGGCCCGCCCCTTCCGCGTGGCCGCTGCCGGTCTGACCGGAACTGCCGCGCGAAGAGCTCTTGGGTTGCGCGCCCTTGGGTCCCTCGTGCTTCATGCTTGGTCGTCCATACTTGCTCCTGGCCCACCATGACTTTTGCCACGCCCCGGCCCGCCGTGCAAATGCCGCCCCCGGGAGGCGCTGCTGCCAGCCTGCCGACCTGCGCGGCGGGTGCTGCGGCCAACCGCACTGTCTTCGTTCCGTGCCGCCCTCAGCATGTGCTACAACGAGGCTTGGTGGAGGCCCCCCGTGACGCGCACCCGCGCAGAATCCAGCGAGCAGATGGAGAGCAGCGACCTGCAACTGCGCTCGATTGCCAACGATTTGCGTCTGGCTACGGTTGCCGACATCGCGCGGGCGCTTTCGACCAGCCTGTCGCTCGAAGAGCTGCTGAACCTCATCATGGACCGCCTGACGCGCGCCCTGGACGCCGATCGGTCTACGCTGTTCCTGCTTTCGGACGACGGGACCGAACTGTGGTCCACCGTGGCCCAAGGCGTCGAGGCCAACGGCGGCCATCACACGCTGCGGCGCGAGATTCGCATCCACAAGGGCCAAGGCCTCGCGGGTTGGGTGGCGGCGACCGGCCGTGGCGTCAACGTCAAGGATGCCCATCAAGACAGCCGGTTCGACCCGCATTGGGACGACGCGTTCGACTACCGCACCCGCTCGATGCTGTGCCAACCCGTGTTCGACAGCGACGGCGAGTTGATCGCGGTCGTGCAAGTGCTGAACAAGCGCCACGGTTGGTTTACGGTCGAGGACGAGAGCTTGTTGCGCACGATCATGGCGATGGCCGCGATCTCGATCGTCAACTCGCAGTTGAACCGCATCCAGGTCTACCAGAACGTCACGTTGCGCGACACCCAGAAGCAACTGGCGGAGAAGATTAGCGAAATCGATCTACTGTTCGATCTGGAGAAGCAGGCCGCGCATGCCGGCAGTCTGGACGACCTCGTGAACCTGATGCTGCAACGCATCGGGGCCGCGGTGCCGGTCGCGGTCGTGCAGATCGCGCTGCCGACGAGCACAGGCGGGCTGGTCCTGCATCGCCTGCAGACGCGCCGCTTGGGCGAGGTGCAGCTATTGGTGCTGGACGACGTGAGCGGGCTGTCCGGCACTGTCTTGCAAGACGGTGTCGCTGCGGATGTTTGTGCGCTGGACGGGCGGGCGCTGACTATCCTTGCGCACGCCGAGCAACTGCCGTTCGTGCCGCAAACCGGACTGTGCCTACCGCTACAGGAAGGCGATCAAGTCATAGGCGCGCTGGCCGTCTACGATCCGCCGGGGCGCACGCAATGCCTGACCGAGGCTGATGCCAAGCTGTTGACCCTGATCAGCGGCCAGGTGGCCCGCGCGGTGTCGCAACGGCAGGCGCGCGAACTGGCCGAGCGCGAAGATCGCCTGTCCGCGGTGGGGCGAGCGCTCGCGGGCGTCATGCACGACTTCCGCACGCCCATGACCGTGGCTTCGGGCTACGTTCAGATGCTCAAGCACGAGGAAGACGCGGACGAACGCGATCACCTGGCCGACGACGTCTTGCACCAGCTCGAGCGGATGATGCAGATGACCCGGGAAGTGCTGGCTTTTGCCCGCGGTGAGCAGACCGTGCTGATGCGCAAGATCCAGGTCGCGGAATTCGCGCGGGAAGCCGAAGAACTGGTCCGGCAGATGTTCAGCGGCGCGTCGACGACGGTGACGGTGCGCTGCCACTACAAGGGACCGGCGCGGTTCGATGCCGGCAAGCTGTTGCGCGTGGTGCAAAACATCGCCCGCAACTCCCGGGACGTGCTTGCACATCGGTCAGACGGCACCTTCACGATGGACCTGGATGCCGACGGCGACGAGTTGGTGCTGACCTTTGCGGACAATGGCACCGGCGTGCCGATGGCCTTTCGCCACCGGATGTTCGAACCGTTCGCGACCCAGGGCAAGAAGGACGGTACCGGCCTGGGCCTGGCGATGGTCAAGCAGTTCGCCGAAGCACACGGCGGCGGCGTGACTTACCGCGACACCCCGGGTGGCGGCGCGACCTTCGAGATCCGCATCGCCCGCGATCCGCAGGCCTCGGTACACGCCCTGCCCGCGCCGGCCGCCGTCCCAGTCGCGGAACAGATCGCATAGATTCAAGGCGGTTCGCCAGATCACCTGATCCTCGTCGACGATCGCGATCGCAACAAATCAGCAAAAAGTTGACGCGATCGCCGTCCGCGTCATGGTTCGCCTCGTTCAGCTCAGGTTTCCGAGCGGGGGCGAGTCATGGCGGCGAAGGGCAAGCAGCGGTGGCGACCAGGCATCCGAGCCCTGTGGTCGGGCGTACGGGGCGTGCTGTTCACGTCGTTTGCGATCATCAGCGCGGTTGGGATCATGCGGGCGTGGACCGTGCGCGGAACCGTAGACGATCGCCGCACCGAGCTGTCCCGCTTGCAGAATCAGCTGTTGGAGCAACAGGTGCGCGGCGAGGCGCTGCAGTCGCACCTGGGGGCGTTTCGCACCCGCAGCGACGTGCGCATCCAGACGATCCGCAGCGAGTTGGGGATGCTGCGGGATCGCGAGAAGTTCTACGTTTTTAAATGACCTACGGAGCTGGCAGAACCTGGCCCAGCGAAGTCACGACCGGATCCTTGGTCGCGATACCCTCGACCACGACTTCCACCTTGGTTGCACTGACTTTCTTGACCTTGCCCTTGTACATCATACCGACCCACGGCACCTGCACGGTCATCCCGGCCTTGAGCACGGGCTTGATCGGCATCGGCGTCAGGTCCTTCTTCTCGAACGCGGCGACACGGCCCGCGAACTTGCGTGCCAGCCACTTGTCGCCGCTGTCCTGCAGCAGCAGCACTTCGATCGGTCGGCCCTCGTCGTCCTTGGCGACCGCGAAATTGCCCGGGTGAAAGCCGTCCTTCTGCTTGGTCACCTGCCGCGTGGTCAGCACCGCGGTCAGCTTGTCGTCGGTCCAGCTGTCCGGCAGGTCCGTGTAATGCACGGTGATCTTGTCGCCCTCGATCTTGGTCACCATCGCGTGCTTGAGCGACGAGGCCCACTCCGCCAGGACCATGTCGCCCGTCTTCAAGTCCTCGGGCTTGTCCACGCCGGCCGGAATCACGAACAGGCCGGTGACCTTGAAGCTGCCACCGCCCAGTTCCTTCACCGTTGCGAGGTCGCCCTTGATCTCGCCGATATCATACGCGAACAAGTGGTAGACCGCCGCCGCGTTGGCATAGCTGCGGTCCTTGCCCTGGGTCAGCACGTAGACGCGATCGCCGTCCTTGGCTGACGTGCCCCGCGGCGGCAGATCCCAGCCGTTCTTGGTCGGATCGCTTTCGACCACCGCAGCCTTTTCCGGTGTCACGGCACCCGGTTCGGCCACGGTCGGACTCGCCGCCGCAGCCATCGCGCTCGCCTCGGTCTTGGCCGCCGGGCTCGCCTCCGCTGCGGTCTTTGCCTCGACCTTGGGCTCTTCCTTCTTCTTGCAACCGGTCACGGCCAGGGCGACCAGGACCACGACGACGGAAGTGCGCAGGCGCACAGCCAGGGACTCGAACCGCACGGACATGGGATCCTCCAATCAGAACCTGTCGACTTTCCAAACGTTGTCTTCGCGCTCGAGAATGGGCTTCAACTCGCCGCCATCCGGAAGCGTAATCGTCACCTGGCGCCGGGTCGCCGTGTCGGCAGGCTCGCTCAGCACCGTGAACTTGCCTCCGTCGACCGCCTTCACGTAGCGATCCAGGTGCTTCCACAAGCGCTCGGCATACTTGTCCAGCTTCGGCAGCAGATCCGCGGTCAGCCGCTTGGTCATGTGCTTCTGCAGCGCCGCCATGTCGTGGGCCGCCGCGGCAGAGCGCAACCCTACGATTACACCGCGCGCCAATGCCGCGTCCGCCGTTTCCCCTTCAGACGGGGCGGCTTGCGGCGCCACTTCCGGCAGTCGCCGCACCGGGCCCCCGGGCGCCGGTTGGGCAGCGACCGGACGTTGCCTGCGCTCAGGCAGCACCTGAACGGGCTTGCCGACTTCGGCTGCGGCCGGCTTGGCCCCAGCTGCCGAGACTGGCGGCGTGATGCAACGCTGCGGCTCGACGGCACAATCCGTCGGTTCCGTGCACGCGGTCAGGCTGGCGAGCGAACTGGCCAACACGATCGCAGCCAGGCTCACCCCGCGCATGCTCACTTCCGCTCGATGCGGATGGACTCGATCATCACCGGCTTGCGCGGGCGATCATTGCGATCCGTCGGCGTCGTCGCGATTTTCTGCAAAATCTCCATGCCCTCGATGATCTCGCCGAACACCGAGTGCTTGTTGTCCAAGTGCGGAGTCGCGTCGCAGGTGATGAAGAACTGGCTGCCGTTGGTGTTCGGTCCGGCGTTGGCCATCGAAAGCACGCCCGGGCGGCCGTGGCGCAATTCGTCATTGAACTCGTCGCCGAACTGGTAGCCGGGACCGCCGGTGCCATCGCCCTTGGGGCAGCCGGTCTGGACCATGAAGCCGTCGATCACGCGGTGGAATTGCAGGCCGTCGTAGAACGGACGCTCCTCCTGCTTGCCGGTCAGCGGGTTGGTCCAGGGCGTGGTGCCCTCGGCCAGTTGGATGAAGTTCGTCACCGTCTGCGGGGCCTTGTCCACGAACAGGCGGGCGCGCAGGGGGCCGAGACTGGTCTGGATCAGGGCGTCGACCTGGCGGGACGTCTCGAGGGGGGTAATCGTCTTGAGCGGCTTCTTGTTGCCGAAAAATGCCATGGAAACCTCCTGACCCGCGCGGGGGAACGCGGGGCGAAGAGTGTAAGCCTGGGCCAGACCGGCTGCAAGAGATTGCGACCGCCCGCCGGCAAGTGGCGCGCACACCGGCCCTGGTGCGCGTTGTGACCTTCGCTGCTACGATCCGCGGCGATGTCGATCGTGTCCCGCCCATCGCTGCTGACCTGCCTGCTTGCCGCGGTGCTGCTGACGGCGTGCGGAGCGACCCAACCGCGCGCGGCGACGGACTTCTGGAGCGAGGCCGAGCCGGATCCGATCGTCTCGTTCGAGCCCGCGCGCAAGCTGCCCAAGGAAGCGACGAGTCTGACTGAAGATTTCGAAGCCGTGGTGGTCGAGCAGATGCCCGGACGGCGCGCCGGCTCGGACTACACGCTGGATCTGCGCACGCCCGCGGGGGACAGCATCGCGCTGCATTATCGTCTCGGCGGCAAACGGCAGATTCCTGTGAAACCCGGTGAACACGTGCGTGTTTCCTCGTGGCACAGGGTCGGCGCGTTCCACATCCTGTTGCCATTGGGCCTGGTGATTACGGCCAAGCGGGCCGAGGGCGTGGTGCCGCTGGCCGTGGTGAATGCGATGGCCGCGGTGCCGCTGGACCGGCTGCCCAAGTCCCTGACGACGCTGGCGCCGACCGATCTGCTGGCGTGGGAGGATTCCGAACGCCTGCGCAGTGAGTGCTATCTCGCTGTGGCGCATCAACAATTCAGCATCGGCGTGGATCCTGCCGCGCGCAAGCCCGGGGCGCCTCCGCGCCTGCTGCCACCCGGTGGGCGGATCCGGCTGTGGGACGGCACGGTGACCTACGACGTCGTCATCCTGGACAACCGCCGGATCTTGAACACGACTTGCGTCCCGGAGCCGACGGCCTGGTACGGCTGGGCGGCGATCTGGATGCCGGACAAGGGACCGCCCATCGCCGTCGAGAAGCCGCCCGTGCCGCCACCGCCCAAGGCCAAGCCGACCGCGCCAAAGCCGGCCACGGCGCCCACGCA
Source organism: uncultured Enterobacteriaceae bacterium (assembly GCA_964356325.1). Classification (GTDB taxonomy): domain Bacteria; phylum Myxococcota_A; class UBA9042; order UBA9042; family UBA9042; genus CAYHHL01. Next base: position 24,350 of record CAYHHL010000074.1, read on the forward strand.
ACGCCGGCCGCGCTGAGTTCAGCTAGCCAGGCGTGCGCCCCGAGACCTTGGCCACCGACAACTGCCGCAAACCCGTGGCAATGTGCGGTTGCGGGCGGCGCGGCGCGACTCCCTCGGGCAGCGCGGTCGTCGTCAGGTCCCAGCGTTCGAACAGCCAGGGCGGCGACCACGACACGAAATCGAGCTCCGGTTGCGCCAGGGCGTGGCGGAACAGCCGACGGGCCCAGGACTCTTGCCGCAGCGTTTCCGCCAGTTGCGCTTCGACGGTGGCCATCTGCAAAGCGCGCGCGGGATCGAGGCCGCGGCGGTCTTCCAGGGTCATCAGCAGCGGCTGCAACCCGGCGTCTTCACAGGCCTGCTTCATCTTCGCTGCCATCGCCCGGTTCTGCTCGGCCTGGCGGGTCATGTCGGGCGGCGTCTCCCCGCGCGGGAAGTTCGAAATCGCAATCAAGGCATCAACTTGCGCCTCGCCCGCGGCCCGGTGCAGTGCCTTGCCCAGCAGCGGCCATTGCGCCTGCACGACCGGATCATCCAGCAGGCGCGCGAGATCGCCGATGTTGAGCAGCACCCGCAACGGCGGCACCTTCCGGCCGATGTCGCGCAACTCTGCAAGGTGATAGAGGAACTGCCGCATTTCCTCGAGGTTACCCTTCTCCAGCACCCTCTGGGCGAGGAAGCGCTGATCCAGGGGTTGGGTAATCAGCACCAGTTGCGCCAGATGCCCGGCCTCGTGCAGATCGCAAGCCAAGGCAGCCAGTTGCGGCCGAGACACTTTCTCGCAGGCCGCGGTCATCCAGGCCACCGCGCCGTGGGTCGCCGCCAGTTCGGTCACGCTGGCGCGCAAGGTCTCGGCGTCGAACAGTTCGGTCCCCGAGAACACGATCGGCCCTTCGCCCGCAAGCCGTGGCTCAGACTCGGTAAAGCGCGCCGCCGCCTGCACCAGCTCCTCGCGCATGCGGTCTTGCGGATACTGCTCGATGCGAAAGCCGGGACACGCCTCGGTACAGCCCTTGCACTGCGGCACGCGGTACCACTGTTTGGCCTTGAACGCCTTGAATTCACCGGCGGTCTCTTCCTCGAACTCGCGAAAGACCTGGATGCCGTAGAACTGCGACTCGACGCGGTCCTTGCCGAACTTCCACAGCAGGCAATTCGGCACGTTGTAAGGCTTGACCCGCGCCTCCCACTTCGCCAGTTCGGGCACCGCCGCCTCGACCGCCGCCTCGATCTCCTCGTAAGAGATGAAGAACCGCCCCAGATCGTCGACATTGGACCGTTGCGCGATGAACGGCTGGATCATGAACAGCTTGATGCCGAGCGGCCCGAGCAGAGCAACCACATCCTTGAGATAGCGGGTGTTTTCCGCCAGCAGGATCTGGTTGTTCATCAGGTGGGCGCGCAGGCCGTGCTTCTTCTCGACCCACGCGACGTTGCGCAAGCCCTGCAGCGCTTGCTCGAGCGATCCCTTGGCGTGGGTAATTCCGTCGTGTACTTCAGGTGTTGCGCCATGAATGCTGAAGGTGAAGCCGTCCAGGCCCGCCAGCATCGCCTTCTCGGTGAAGTCCCGGTAGGCGAACATGCGGCCATTGGTCGTGACGCCGATCCGCTCGAAATCATGGGACTTGGCGAATTCGATCAGTTCCAGGAAGTCCGGCCGGATGGTCGGCTCGCCGCCCGAGAAGCCGATTTGGTCGTAGCCGTTCTGGCTGGCCCACAAGATGCGCTCGCGGATCTGCTGCGTGCTCAGATCCAGGCGATCGGCTTGAGGAATCACCCGGTAGTCGAGCTGCGTGCAGTAGTGGCAGCGACTGTTGCAGGTGAACCCGGTCTCTATCGTCAACAACTTGCCCAAGAGAGCCTCCAGCGGCGGAGTCGGGCAGGATAGCGGAAGCGCGTACTCTGAGGTACTGCGACTTGCGTTGCCTCGCGCGAGCGGCAGGGAAACGAGCGCCAGGGAAAATTGCCGGCGGCTGAAGCCGCGCCTTGATCTGCGAAGTCCGCCTACGCGGACT
>CAYHHL010000075.1:0-4869 GCA_964356325.1 uncultured Enterobacteriaceae bacterium
CCCGTCCCCGAACCCCGTGGTCGTACGCAAAACCATTGGAATCTCTGGCGATTCCAAGCGTCCATCAGTACCGTCTCGCCCTCCTGCCGTATCGCAGCCCGACAGCAAATCGCGACCCGGCCTGCAGCGCCGCCGGCCCGAGTCCGCCGCGCTGTCCAACGCCGCCGAGGCCGACAAGGCGACGCGGGCGATGTCCGTCATTCCTCTGGAGACACAGCGCGATGCCAAGCCCGCGGAACAGTCGACCGAGCGCGGCGTTGGTGCAGCGGCTGTGCCGAAGCGGTCGCGGTCGCGGTCGTGGCTGGTGGTGGCGGTGATTTCGCTGCTGCTGGTCGGCGGAGGTCTCGGCGTGCTGCTGGCCCTGCGCGCGCACGAGGCGAGCCCGCCGTTGGTCCCAACCGCCAAGCATTTGGAAGTACTGCCAGTTGCCCCGCCACCGGCACCCACTGAAGTCAAGAGGTATTGATGCGTCCAACGAAACGATGGCTGTCTGCGGCCAGCCTGATTTGGCTGGCGTCTGGATGCGGAGGCGCCGCCGTCCAGGTGCGTGAACCCGGTCCCGAAGCGACGACGAGCGAGCTGCAGGCGGCGTGCGACGGCGGCATGCCCAAGGTTTGCGGGCGGTTGGGCATCAGTTACGAGTACGGGCAGGGCGTGGCCACTGATCTCGTGCGCGCCGCCGAGTTCTACGATCGCGCGTGCAGCGTCGGCGACGTCATCAGCTGTGGACGGCTCGGCAACCTCTACCGCCACGGTTCCGGCGTCAAGGTCGACCGCGCGCGTGCCGTCGTGCTGCTGCGCGGCGCCTGCCTCGGTGGCTACATTCCCAGCTGCACGCACGCCGGCATCTTGCTCGAGGCGGGCGATGGCGTGCAGAAGGACCAGGTCATGGCCGCGCGCCTGTACCAACTCGGCTGCAACGAAGGCGAAATGCGCGCCTGCGCCAACCTCGGCACACTGTTCTCCGAGGGCAATGCCATCGCGCGGGACGACAAACGCGCGGTCGAATTGTTCCGCCGGGCGTGCGAAAACAACTACGGTCCGGCGTGTTCCAGCTTGGGTACCATGACCGAGCAGGGCCGCGGTGCCGACAAGTCCGACACCGCGGCCGTCAAGCTGTACGACAAGGCTTGCACACTGGGCGCCGGTTCCGGTTGCCTGCTGATGGGCATCGCGTGCGACAAAGGCCTGGGCGTGCGCCCTGATGCCGAACGCGCGGTCGGGTACTACGTCAAGGCTTGCGACAAGGGCCACGCGATTGGCTGCAGCTACGCCGGCGTCGTCTACGAGCAAGGCCGCGGAGTCGCGCAGGACCGCAAGCATTCCCTGGAGTTATACCAACAGAGCTGCGACCTCGGCTACGCACCGGGTTGCGTACAGGCGGCGTCGTACTACGAACAGGGCTATGCGACGCCTGCCATCGAAGGCCTGCTGTACCACGACAAGGCATGCACCGCCCGCACCGCCCTGAGCTGCCTCAAGCTCGCGCAAGTGTACGAGAAAGGCGAAGGCGTCAAGCTGGATCCGGAGCGTGCGAAGGGCTATTACGTCAAGGCGTGCAAGGCCGGCGACAAGGCCTCGTGCAACCGCTGAGCCACGGCCCGATCAGATATTGACCGCACGTCCGTCCACCGCCAACGCTGCTTCCTTGACCACTTCGGCCAGGGTCGGGTGGGCGTGGCAGGTGCGGGCGATGTCCTCGCTGGTGGCGCAAAATGTCATGGCGACGGCGACTTCTGAAATCAATTCACTGGCTCGTGGGCCGATGATGGCGCAGCCGAGCACGCGGTCGGTCTCGGCGTCGGCCAGGATCTTGACCATGCCTTCGGTCTGGGCCAGCGCCATCGCCCGGGCGTTCGCGGCAAACGGGAATGATCCCTTGCGGTAGGCGCGCCCCTCAGCCTGCAGCTCTTCCTCGGACTTGCCGATCGTCGCAATCTCCGGGTGGGTGTAGACAATCCCCGGAATCGTTGCGTAATCAACGTGTCCGTAGCCCGTGACCAGGTACTCGACGCAAGCGACGGCTTCCTCCTCGGCCTTGTGCGCCAGCATCGGCCCCGCGATCACGTCACCCACCGCGTACACGCCGGGCGCCGAGGTCGCGAAGTGCTCGCCGACGTGGATGCGACCGCGCTGATCCAGCGTAATACCCAGCGTTTCCAGGCCAAGCCGTTGCGTGTTCGGCATGCGCCCGACCGCCAGCAGCACGCGATCGCACTGCAGCGGCGGCTGGCCGTCGATCTCCACGATGCAGCCCTCGCCGTGCCGTTTCGCGGCCGTGACCCGTACGCCAAGCTGGAATTCCATGCCTTGCTTCTTGAACAGTTTCAAAGCCATCGTCGCGATCTCGGGATCCGTGCCGGCCAGGATGCGATCCAAATACTCGAGCACCGTGACCTTGGCGCCCAGCCGCTTCCAGACCGAGCCGAGCTCCAGGCCGATGACGCCGCCGCCGATGACCACGAGGTGCTGCGGAACTTCGGGATAGGCCAGCGCTTCTGTGCTGGTGCCGATGCGATCGCCGTCCAATTCCACGCCTTTGAGCGGCGTCACCACGCTGCCGGTCGCCAGCACCACGTGGGTCGCGAGCAGTTCGGCGTTGTCCTGGCCCTCGACGACCACGCGCACGCGACTCTGGACACCTTGATTATCCATGGTTTCGGGACTATCGCCTGCATCCCGACCCGCCAGGCGACCGTGGCCGAAAAAGCGCGTGACCTTGTTCTTCTTGAGCAGGCCGCCCACGCCGTGGGTCAGTTGCGTGACGATCTTATCCTTGCGTTTCATCATAGTAGCGAGGTCCAGGCCCGCCGCGCTGATGACGATGCCGTGCTTGGCCAGGCCGCCTTGCGCCTCCAGGTACAACTCGCTCGATTCGAGCAGCGCTTTGGACGGGATGCAGCCGACGCGCAGGCACGTGCCGCCCAAGGCTTTTTCGGATTCCACGCAAGCGACGCTGAGCCCCAGTTGGGCCGCGCGGATGGCGCCGGTATAGCCCGCGGGACCGCCGCCGATGAAGACGATGTCGAACTGCACGGAGGCCATGGAATCCTTTGGGTTTAGCGGGCTACAGCGACAGAAGCAGGCGCTCCGGTGCTTCCAGCGACTTCTTGAGGCTGACCAGGAAGCTGACCGCCTCGCGTCCGTCGACCAGCCTGTGATCGTAGGACAGAGCGAGGTACATCATCGGCCGCAGCACGATCTGTCCCGCCACGCCGATGGGCCGCTCGATGATGTTGTGCATGCCCAGGATGCCGGATTGCGGTGGATTCAGGATGGGCGTGGACAGCATCGACCCGTAGACGCCGCCGTTCGAGATGCTGAAGGTGCCACCCAGGAGTTCCTCGAGCTTGAGCGTGCCGTTCTTGGCGCGGTTGCCCAAATCCGCGAGCTTCTTCTCGATTTCGGCGAAGGAAAGCTGATCGGCGTCGCGCAGGACCGGCACGACGAGACCCTTGCCGCCGCCGACCGCCACGCCGATGTCGTAGAAATGCTGATAGACGATGTCGGTGCCGCGCAACTGGGCGTTCACGGTCGGCCAGGCCTTGAGCGCCTCGACGCTGGCCTTGATGAAGAACGACATGAACCCGAGCTTGACGCCGTGCTTGGTGGTGAACTCTTCCTGATGGCGCTTGCGCAGTTCCATCACAGCGGACATGTCGACTTCGTTGAAGGTCGTCAGGATCGCGGCGGTCTGCTGGGCCTCGACCAGGCGCTGGGCCACGCGTTTGCGCAACGGCGTCATCGGCACGATTTCTTCACGGCGGTGCGGGCTTGGAGCGGCCGGCGTGAGCGGAATCGCCGGGGTCGGCGCCTCGTTCTGCGCGGGAGAGGACGCCGCGGGTTCGGGCGTCGACGCAGCGGCTTTGGCGGCGCGAACTGGAGTCGGCACGGGCGCTTCGGCATAGACCAAGGGAATCTTCTGCCCCGCGGACAAGTGCTTGACCGCGTCTTCCTTGAGCACGCGACCGCCCGGACCCGTGCCCTTGACCTGACTGGCGTCCTGCCCGGCTTCGCCCAGGACACGCGCCGCGGCCGGCATCACGCGTGGCTCGGACTTGGCGGCCTGCGCCGGGGCTTCAGTCGAGTTCACGGTGGGCTGAACAGTCTTCTTCGAGGGCTCAGCAGGCTGGGCCGCCGCCGTTTCATCCACGTAGCCGATGACTTCCCCGACGCGCGCCGTCTCGCCCTTTTGCTTGAGGATGCGGCTGACCACGCCAGTGCCAGGCGCCGGCACGTCGACGTTGACCTTGTCGGTCTCGAGCGCCACGACGGTCTCGTCGAGTTGCACTTGGGCGCCCTCGGGCTTCAACCAGTCGCCGATCACGACTTCGCTGATCGACTCGCCGACGGCAGGGACCTTGATCTCGAGCGCCATGAAAGATGCCTCTCGCTTGCGTGGACCGCGCTTGGGAAAAATGGCCGCGGGGGGCCGGCATGGTCGCGCTGCGGACAGACGTTGTCCAGAGGCGGTCAGCCATGCCAGGCCGGGCGAGGCGCCTCTGGAGGAGCGACATTGCGCCTGCGCAACACGCCCGTGTACAGCGAATCGCCAGCCAGGGCACGACTGACCGCGGTGGCGATGACGCACGCCAACATCAGCGGCAGGATCACTCCGTAATCGCGCGTCATTTCGAAGATGATCAGCACCGCCGTCACCGTCGCGTGAGTCGTGGCCGCCAGCACCGCCGCCATGCCGATCAACGCGTACGCCCCCACCGGCGCTGTGCCTGGCCAGATCGCTTCCAGGCCGGCGCCCATCGCCCCGCCCAGCAGCGCACCGTAGAACAGGGAGGGCGTGAACAATCCGCCCGGCACGCCCGCGGCCGAACTCGCCGCCGTCATGACCATCTTCACCAGCGGCAGGAT
>CAYHHL010000075.1:4969-8847 GCA_964356325.1 uncultured Enterobacteriaceae bacterium
ACAGCAGTTCACGCGGCGCGCCGAGGTGATAGTCGGGGATGACATAGGCCGGATGGTTCTGCACCAGGATCCGCGAGATCACCGTGGCCGTGACGCAACTGACTACGATCGGCCCGAGCATCTCGAGCGCGAAAGTGCCCAACAGGACCTCCAGGCCAAATACCGCGCCGCCCAAGGGCACGTTGTAGGCCGCGGCGATGCCCGCAGCTGCGCCGCAAGCAGTGAGCATTCTTCGCTGATCCGCGGTCAAATGCGTGCGCCGGGCCAGCCAGGAGCCAAAGCCCGCACCCGTGGAGATGAGCGCGCCCTCGCGACCGAGCGGGGCCCCGAGCGCGACGACGATGATGGCCATGATTCCGCGCAACATCGCACGACGAAATGAGTAATAGCCTTCCTTGAACCAGATGGCCTCGATGATGCCCGCGGTGCCGTGGCCCCCCAACGGGCGCCGGATCAGCAGCGACAGCAGCGCGACCAGGCAACCGGCACAGAACAGCACGATGACCCGGCGTTCGGGCGAGGCACGTTGGACGGCGGCCAGGAACGTCGGCGCGTCGGGCCAGGCGACATGCTGGACGAGATCGAGCAACTCGATGAGCAGGGAGGCGCCGACACCAGAGGCCGCGCCGGTGGCGAACACCAGGATCCAGAAGGCCTTCTGGCTTTGCGGCAAGGTGCGCAGGTAGCCGGCGAGCGAAGTGTTGACCAACGGGACCTCTGCGCGAGCTCGGTTCGGTCCAGGCACAGGCAACGCCGTGTCGATGCGCGAGGATGGCCGTTGCGTCGTGCATTCGGCAAGCGGAGGTGCCATGCTTTCGGCCCGTGCCCCTCCTGCCGCAGCGGAGTTCGCCATGCGCCGTGCCTGTTTCGCCGCCCTTCTGACCCTGGTGCCCGTCGTGACGCTGGCCGAACAGCCGGCGAGTCGCGAGACCGTCGCTGGCCGTGAGACCTCGGACAGCAAGAGTCCGCACGCGCTGGCCCTGCGAGCTGTGGAGCAGTTGCGCATTCGCAATCCGGACTTGCAGGCCTCCTGGCGGCCGGGGCAGGCGGGTCCCGAAGTGGTCACCGGCCTGCGCATCGAGATTCCCGGCGTCACCACGCCAGAACGCGCCGCGGACACCTTCCTGCAGCAGAACCCCAACTTGCTGGGGATCGCTGCCAGTGATCTGCGCCACATGACCGTCAGCCGCAGCCGTGATCGCGTCGTCGTGCGTTATTCGCAGCAGGCGCAGACCGCGACGGGCCCGCTGCCCGTGCTCAACCGCTATGTCGCGGTGACGCTGGATGCCCAGGGTCGCATCCTCGCGCTGACCAGCGACGCCATGCCCGTGCATCCGCTGACGATTGGTCGCGTGCCCGAAGCGCAGGCGCGTGTGACCGCCATCCGCTCGGCGCTGCAGTTGGGCCGCGAGGATCCGCTGCCCGTCGTGCAGGTCGCTGCCATGCAAGGCATTTTCGTGCAGGCGCACCGGTCGGCGCACGTTTGGGCCGTGGATGTCACGGTCACGCCTCGGGTCGATCGCCGGTTGCTGTTCGTCGACGCGGTCAGCGGCGCGGTCGTGCACTCGCAAAGTCTTGTTCTTCACTGACGTTTCCGTCGCATCTCCCTGGCTGCCACGCCGCCGCCGTCTGTCCCTGCCCGCAGCCGTCCGTCCCTGATCTGGAGTACCCCATGCGCCTGCGCCTCGCTACCGTACTGACCGTCTGCGCGTCCGCCTGTTCCACTGTCGAGGGCGGCACTTCCGCCAACCAGGTGGCGCCGATCGTGACGGCCGACGCCGGCGTCGACACGGCTGCTGCCGCCGAGGATGTCGCCGCCGAAGTCGCCACGGGTCCCAAAGGCCCGCCGCGCGCCAAGGTTTTTGCCCACGATCCGACCACCGACGAGGGCAAGACCACCGAACTGGAACTGGTGCCGCCCACTTCGCCCCAAGGCAAGCTGACCGGGCCGTGGGTCGACGTGTCCAACTGTCTGCAAGAAGAGGGTGGACTGCCGCTGAAGCAAGGCGGCTTCACATTCGGCTCGCTGTGCCACGAGGTGCAGACGGTGGTGCCAGACGCGGACGGCAACTACTTGTCCGTGCTGCCTCCGGGCGATTTCGCGGACGGCAACGACCCCTTCGCGGAACTGCAGATGTACTACCACGTCAGCAAGATCCATGACTTCTTCCACGACGGCTTCGGTCTGGAGGATCTGGACTTCCCGTTGGCCGCGATCGTCAACCTGACCTTGAACATCGACGAAAGCGTGGCGAAGTTCACCGGCCAGGAGCCCGGGTGGAATGGCTTCCAGAATGCGCTGTTCATGCCGGCCGAGGGCTTCGCGCAGTTCGGTCTGCCCGCGCGCGACAGTGGCGCCATCGTGTTCGGCCAGTTCGACAAGGTCGACTTCAGCTACGACGCCTCGGTCATCTACCACGAGTACACGCACGCCATGATCGGCACCACGCGGCTCGGCGGCGCGACGATGGATACCTTCGGCATGGACAACCTGCCGGGCGCGATGAACGAAGGGTTCGCGGACTACTTCTCGTGTTCGCTGCGTGGCGATCCGCACATCGGGGCGTATGCGTTGAGCCATCTGAGTGAAATCTCACGGGTGCGCGACCTGTCCATCGCCAAGAAGTGCCCGGACGACCTGACCACCGAGATCCACGCCGACGGCAAGATCATCGGCAGCGCGCTGTGGGACCTGCGCACGCTGTTGGGACCGACGCAGGCCGACGGGCTCATCCTGAAGGCGCTGCAGAGCTTTACCGCGACGACCAGCCTCAACGGCGCCGGCCAGCTGATCCTGGCCGAGGCCAACGGCGTCAGCAAGAAGACCGGCGCGGCGGTCAAGGCCATCCTCGACAAGCACGGCGTGTTGAATTGCCAGCGTGTCAAGAAGTTCGTGGACTTCGAGGCCGAGAAGAGCGAAGAGTTGGTGCCCTACAGCGTTTATGGCAGTCCGGAGCCGTTTGCCCAGGGCGTGCCGGGCTACGTGCAGTTCTACGTCGACGTGCCGGCGGGCGGTGCGGTCGAACTGGGCTGGCACGTCCAGAACCAAGGGCCTGGCAAGGGCAAGTTGAACCTGGCGGTGAAGACTGGCGCGCCTGTGCAACTGAGTCAGGTGGACGGCAAGATCACCGGCGGGGCACTGGTGACGGTCGATTCCGACACGCAGGACTGGCAACACGTCGTCTTGGCGGACAAGTGCGTGCCGGCCGCGGGCGGTCCCGTCTACCTGATGTTCTTGAATTCCGGCAAGTCCAGCGTGGCGATCGACCGCATGACGGTCAAGCTGCTGACCAACGCGAGCGGCAAGACCGTGCCGAAGTCGTGCTTGTGACCGTGCTGTTCGCCCCGTAGGCAATTCCGCCTGATCGCCTGAAACCACGCGCGAACGCGACAATCCAGTTGCGTTGCCGGGCCCCTGTCGCACGATCGGCGTATTCGAACCGAAGTGTTTGGCGAGGTGGCTCGATGCGGCATTTCTGCTGGCTGGCGTGGATCCTCGGGAGCGCAGTCGCCTGCAACCGGCCGGTCGACGTGGAGTTCCAAGTGCCGCCGACGGCCTTGGGTCCACCGCCAGCGGGGCCAGCCCAACCACAGACTCCTAGAATAACTAAGGAACAGACACCCACCCAGCGCAGAGACGCCTTGCAGGCGAGCGACACCCTAGGGCAGTCCAACCGCGTGTCAATCCCGCAACCTCCACGAAGGACAGGCGAACCGCCCAGCCAGCAGACCGTGATTCACGCCCAGACCGACGAGAACGACGTGCTGCACGTGATGATCCGCGGCCCGCGCGAGCCGGAGCGCAGCCTTCCGGGCGGTGCGGCCGTGGCGGGTGCACCTCAACCGACCCGGATCCCGGCCCCGGCCCCGGCTCCGGC
>CAYHHL010000075.1:8947-11990 GCA_964356325.1 uncultured Enterobacteriaceae bacterium
GCCGCCGAACCAGAAGAACCACCGTCCGACGAACTCGCCGCCGAACCCACGCCGCCAGAGCCTGTGCTCGTGCCGGTCTTCTACTTCTGGCCGGTCTTCATCCAAAGCCAGTTCGACGCCTTCAACTCGGGCTCCTTGCGGTCGGTCAACTTCGACCTCGGTTTTCCCATCGGTCCCTTCGTGGGCCCGCCCGCTTCGCCAGCCAATCCGCCGCCCAGCGCCGCCCGTTGACACGCCACGACGAAATCCTCGCATTGTCCAGCGCATCCAGCAGTTGTGCGTCGAGCGCGGACCGCGTACCTTGAGCGTCGTTCAGCCCTGTCGTGCTGGAGGCCCCGATGCGCGTTGCCCTGTTCGCCCTGTTCGCCCTTTTCTTGGGCTGCCTGTCCTGCAGTTCTCCTTCGGGCGGCGGTGGGGGCGGCGCCTACCTCGTGCCCGTGGACGGCACAGGCTTCAACTCGGACTCCGGCCAGGGCGGCGCATGCGTGCCCGGCGTCACCCAGGTGTGCTTGTGCGCCCCCAAGGTCGAAGGCGTGCAATCGTGCCGCGACGACGGCAAGGGCTGGAAAGCGTGCGATTGTGGCGGCGACCAGGACTCGGCGGCGGGCAATCCGGACGGCCAGGGAGCTGACTCGGGCAGCACCGACCTTGCGGACGCCGGCAACCTGGACATCGACGACTCCGGCAACGGCGAGCCCGACTCCTCCAGCGAGCCCGACGTCGTAAGCGAGCCCGACGGCGAAGATCAAGACTGGAGCAACTACTTCGACGACGTGGTCGACAGCGGCCCCACGACCAAGCCCGACAGCGGTCCGATTGGCCAGGACTGCATCGCCCGCGCCAAGATCATCTACGTGGTGTCGGAGCAGAACTTCTTGCTGAGCTTCGATCCCGACACGATGAAGCTCAAGAAGGTCGGGGCGTTGAACTGCGCGTCGGCGGGTACTCCATTCTCCATGGCCGTCGATCGCAATGCCACCGCGTGGGTGTTGTACCGCCCCAACTTCATGGGCGCCGGCTCGCTTTTCGAGGTCAGCACTCTGGACGCCAAGTGCAAGTCCACCACCTTCCAGCCCGGCCAGAACGGCTTGGAACTCTTCGGGATGGGCTTCTCCGCCGACGCCGCCAACAGCGCGGACGAGACGCTTTATATCGCCGGGTTGGGCTACAGCACCTTCGAATCGAACTACAACAAGCTGGCCAGCGTAGCCTTCCCGAGCATGAAGGTCACGACCGTGGGCACGATCAACGTCAAGAGCGGCGCGGACTTGACGGGTAACGGCTTGGGCCAGCTGTTCGGCTTCTTCCCGAACACGTCGCCGCCGTCGGTGCGTGAAATCGACAAGTCGAGCGGCATGACCGGCAAGACCTACAACCTGCCGCCGTCGAGCTTTTCCGGAACGCAAGCCTGGGCTTTCGCGCAATGGGGCGGGGCGTACTACCTGTTCTTCAAGTCCGTGAGCGATGCCTCGACCAACATCTGGCAGCTCGACGCCAAGACCGGTGCCGTCAAGGTGGTGATGGCCAACATCGGCTACACCATCACCGGCGCGGGCGTGTCGAGTTGCGCTCCTTCGTCCAAGCCGTGAGAGGGCTGCCGGGCGGCGTGTCTGGCGTGGACCTAGCATGAAGCGCATCCAACTGTTCGAGTTCGAGGACTTCGCCTGGTTTCCGGACTGGCTGCGGCAGTGCATGACCCTGTACATCGTGTGCATGCACCGACTCCTCGGAACCCACGCGGCCCTCGCGCCGCTGCTCGTTCGGGCCCTGCAGCGGGCGGCGACCCTGCGCATCGTCGACCTGGGATCCGGAGGTGGCGGCCCGATGCCGGCCGTTGCAGACCTCGTGCGCAGGGAGCCCGGAATGGCCGACTTGCAGGTCACCCTGACCGATCTCTACCCCAACCAGATGGCCGCGCAGGCTATCAATCAGGCGGGCACGCCCTGGGTCCGGTATGAACAGGCAAGCGTCGACGCGACCGCCGTGCCGCCCGAGCTGGCTGGCGTGCGCACGATGATCTGCAGCTTTCACCATATGCCGCCTGCCCTTGCCCGCGGCATCCTCGAAGATGCCTGGACCAAGCGGCAGCCCATCTGCATTTACGAGATCAGCGACAACGGGCCGCCCATCTGGCTGTGGTGGTTGGCGATTCCGGTCGCGTTCTTGACGACGCTGGTGCTGACGCCGACCGTGCGGCCGCTTACGTGGCGGCAGTTGTTCTTTACCTACGTCATCCCGATCCTGCCTGTACTCATCGCCTGGGACGGAGCGGTCTCGAACGCCCGTACCTACACGGTGGCCGACCTGCGGGAACTCACGGCTTCCCTGCAAGCTCCCGACTACGAATGGGAAATGGCTACCCTGCGAAGCCGTGGTCAGCCCGGCGGCAAGGTGTACTTGCTCGGGCTGCCACGGCCGGCGTGATGCGTGAAGGTCGTGGTACAACGACTTCCGTGGCGCATTTCGCTCTAGCTACCCCGGTGGCTACCCCGGTAGCTTCCCGGTCGCTGCCATGCCCCCCGGTTGCACCAAATCGAAGACTTCACGTGCAGCAAAAAACGAAAAAGGCCCCGTTTCCGGGGCCTTTCCAAGTGCGCGCTTTAGGATTTGAACCTACGACTCACACCGTTTGAAGCTATAGCGGCAGTCTAGCAAAACATGTACTTGCATTGATTACAGCTAGTTGATCGACGCCTGGCGACGGCAAAGACGGCCTGCGATGGCGTCTGGTAGGACTGCTGGTAGGACTAGAACGGCTAGTCCTACCAGTGGTGCCTACATCGCTGACAAAGCAGGTGAATTCTTGGAATAGGCCATGGGCGTCGTGCTGGACACGAACGGCATCGTCTCGGCCTGGCCTATTCACGGACTGCCCCATGCCCTGTACCTGGACCCCAAGGCCCGCCTGCTGGCCACGAGACTGGATGGGCGCCGGGGTCGCGCAGGGCACCAACGACCGGCATGAGGAAGTCGGCCAGCGCGACGACGACGACATCCAGGTCCGGCGCGACCAGCTTGGTTCTGTTCAAAAAGGCCCGCCACT
>CAYHHL010000075.1:12090-26350 GCA_964356325.1 uncultured Enterobacteriaceae bacterium
AGGCCCGCCACTTGCCGACCGGCAAGCCGAGCATCGACGGCACCAAGATTTCCGTGGGCGGCGGGTACATGGCGTCGCCGAAGCCGATGTCGACCTGGAGCGCAATCCTGGCCCTGCCGAGCGTCGCCAGCATCGTGATGCGAACACCTTCGTATTCCTGATCTTCGCGGATGACGGTGGCTGCGACCGTGTCGCCATGGAACACGAGGCCGTCCTGGGCGGCGGCTTGCAAGCCGCAGATCGACTTGAAGACCAGCGCCAGGTCTTCCGGCGCATGGGGACCGGACCCGTGCAGGTCGACGTCGCGGGTTGGTCGGTGCGGCGTTTCCGCCCACAAGGCAAAGAGCGTTGCGCCTTTCAGCACAAAGCTGCCGGCATGTTCCGAGGCGGCGATGCGCGCAAGCAGCCGTTCGTTGCCGTACCGCAGCAGTTCGGACTGGAAGTCCACGCCGTTGCGGCTGGCATTGGCCAACAGGCGAGCATGGATGGACGCGGCGAGGTTTACGGGCGGCCTGGTCGTCACGATACCGTCTCCAGGTAGGGCCGCATGACATTGGCAACACGGCACATGACGGCGGCCTGCCAGAGGTCGTCGGCGCTGCCTTTGCGGTCCTGAACGTAGCTCCGCAGTGCCGCCAGCGCGACGTCCAGGCCGACCTTGCTGCGGTACTTGAAGCAATCAGCAACGGTACGCGCCTGGTTGGTGATGCGGACTTCGACGCCGTCGATGACGTGCGTTTCGACACCCACGCTCAAGAGGGCCGAACTGAATCGAACGACCCGCAGCGAAAGCCCGGCGATGACCGGGCGCCTGTCCTTGCGGTCGATGGCCAGCCAGATTTCAGAGGGATTCTCAGTGGTCATGCCGTGAAAGCGCAGTGCTGACAGCAGGCAGACAACGCCGTTTGGTACGCGGCGGCCGACCGCGGCAATGGACGCCCCTTCGCCAAGGTCTGCGCCGGCCAGGGCGTATAGGCCACGTCCCATCCTGACGAGCCGACCTTGGCGTTCCAGCCGTTGCAGCGCGGAGCGGGCGATGCCCGTGCCTTGAAGATCTGCGGGTCGCAGGATGCCTTGCGCGGCCACGAGGTCGAGCACGGTCTTGGATGTCTGGTTGTGGCTGAGGGAATTCATGGTACGGATCGTCGGCTTTTGTTGATATGTGCCGACGTTTCGTAGCAGATTGTCGCGCGCCTGTCCAATACACAACGGCAAGCGTCCCTCATTCTACCGTCGGAACGCACCTGCGTGACCGCAAGCAATCGCACGCTCCAGCCCCGCGTCATCCACGCCCGCCGCCCGCACCCGGGCGTGTTCCCCTGGTGCATCGACCCGCGACAGGAGCGTATTGTCCGTACACACGGCCACTTGTACACCGGCGGCCAGCCAACGGGCGATCGGGTGTTCCGCGACGCTGCCGAACAGCCCGACGTGGACGTTGGAAGTCGGGCACGCCTCGATCGTCACGCCGCGGGCCAGCACCCGTTCGACCACCGCCGGATCTTCCAGCAGCGTCGTGCCGTGGCCGATGCGCTGGGCGTGCAAGTACACGATTGCGTCGTCGATTTCCGCGGCCGGCCGGCCCTCGCCCGCGTGCACTGTCCGGCCCAGACCCGCTAGCAGGGCCGCGGTGAACGCCGACGCGTAGTCGCGCATGCCCCAGCGGTGGGCTGGTAGCGGTCCGCCCGCCAGGTCCAGGCCGACGACCCCGGGACGGTCGCGCGCGACTTCGACCAGCCGCTCCAGCAATGCCGGCGGCTCGCCGTACAGCCCGCACAAGATCAGGCCCGCGCGCCCGCCGAGCCCGTCCAGCGCCGCATCGACCACCACCTCCAGCGCATGACCGTGTAGTTGCGGGGCGAACCGCACTTCTAGCGTAGTGACGCCCTCGGCCGCGGCGTCGTCGGCGATTTCCGAGGCCACCCTGCGCACGGCCGCCGGCGACTGCAGCACAGCCAATGTCGTGCGAAAGCAGGCCAGGGCCGCCTGCAGGCCCATGCCTGGCTGGAAGTGCGGCACGTCGGTCGCCAGCCCGAGTTCTGCGGCCAGCTCCTGAAACGTCGTCGGGCGCAGCGAGCCGTCCAGGTGCCGATGGAGGTCAGGGTATTGCAACGCATCCTCCTGGTTTGACAATGCAACCTGCTGTACTCAAATGGACAAGTGGCTCGATCTGGCGGCACGGTCCGACGGCGGGAGTCCGGCGTCCGCGAGATCTGATCTGACCGGAGCAAAAACGAAAAAGGCCCCGTTTCCGGGGCCTTTCCAAGTGCGCGCTGTAGGATTTGAACCTACGACTCCCACCGTGTGAAGGTGATACTCTACCGCTGAGTTAAGCGCGCAAACGACCGCCATCCAGCGGCAACGCGCGACAACTTGCCGCATCCAGCCTAGGCTGTCAAGGTCTCGCCGCCGCCCTCGGCACCGCCGCCACGTCCAGGCCACCATGCTCGATACGCCTCCAGCGCCACTCCTGGCCACGCTGCTCCTGCTCTGGTTCGTCCAGGCCCTCGCGGCGCGCGCGACCTCGACCCTCGCCCGCCTCGTCGGTTGGCGCGCCGTGCCGTGGATGACCGGCTGGGTCGGCGTGCCGCTGCACGAATCCTCGCACCTCCTGGTCTGCCTCCTGACCGGCCGGCGCGTGCGGGAAGTCCAGTTCTTCTCGCCAGATCCATCCACCGGCAGTCTCGGCCGCGTCGTCTGGGAGCCCGGGCGCGGGCCCTTCGCCTGGCTGGTCGCACTGCTGGTCGGTCTCGCGCCGCTGGTCGGGGGCACCCTCGCGCTGCAAGGTCTCGCCCGTCTCGGTGCCTGGTCCGTCCACCAGCAACCGCCGACACTCGCGGCGATTTCACTTTCGACCTGGGGGCAGGGCCTGCTGGACTGGGCCCACGTCGCCCGCACCGTCACACTGGCATCCTGGCACGTCGGCGGTTGGGAGCGATTCGCCATGCTCGCCGGCTGGTTCGCGACCGTGTCAGTGGCCGTGCACTTGACGCCCTCGCGCGCCGATCTCCAGGGCACGTGGCGCGGTATCCTCGTGGTTGCAGCTACTTCGGTTCTGCTCGTCCTCGCCGCCAACGCCCTCGGTCTGCCCGTGCTGGCTCCGCTCATCTCGGCGCTGGGTTTGGCCTGTGCCTGGTTGGCGCCAGGGCTGGTCCTGGCCGCGGTCGCGCTCACATTCGTCTGGCTGTTCGCGGGCTTGGCAAGTCGCGCGCTCGGTCGTTCCTGATCGGCTACCGCGCCACTTCGGCACTCACTTCCCGCGACCTTCCCGCACCGCCCGCGCGTTATCCTGCAACCCCGCGAGACCACGACGTTTGGCCGCACTCTGGGCGAATTGCCGCTGGAATGTCGCGCTGTCCATCGCCTCGATTTCCGCCAATCGCGGCGCCAGGTTGCCCGGCCTCGGTTCGAACTCCGGCTCGCCACTGGGTCGCGAAAACCGGTTCCAAGGGCAGACGTCCTGGCAGATGTCACAGCCGAACACCTGATCACCGACCAGCCCCCGCTCGGCTTGCGGAATTATTCCAGGTATTTCGATGGTAGTGTGGGCAATGCACAGCCGGGCGTCGACCACGTAGGGCGCCACGATGGCCTGGGTCGGACACGCGTCCAGGCAAGCCGTACAGGTGCCACAGTGGTCGACGATCGCCACGTCGGGCTGCAGGTCCAGCGTCGTCACCACGCACGCCAGGAAGAAAAACGAGCCATGTTCCGGATGTATCACCAGGCTGTGCTTACCCCGCCAGCCCAGCCCCGCCCGCACTGCCCACGCGCGCTCGAGCACCGGGCCGTGATCGACATACCAGCGAAAGTCCCGCACCGCGCGAAACGGCCCCGCCCGCACGCCATCTCCGCGAAAGTCTTGGCCCAGCTCAGCCGCCAGCGCGCGCGTCACGGCTTCGGTCAGCCGCTTCAGCCGGCGCTCCAGCACCAAGTGGTAGTCCGTCCCCCACGCATAGCGCGAGATCCACGCGCGATCTTGCCCGCGCAGGTCGACCTCGCCAGTCCGCGGCTGCTCGGAGTCGTAGTCGACCGCCAGCATCACCACCGATCGCGCGCCCGGGGTCAGCAGGCGCGGATCCGCCCGCCGCTCGACCTCGTCGGCCAGCCAGGTCATCGTGCCGTGCCGACCCGCGGCCAGCCAATCGCGCAGCGCCGCCTCGTCTTGCCCGAGCGCCGTCGCAGTGGCGATGCCGACGCGGGAAAAACCTGCCTCTTTGGCGAGTTGCTTGACCAGGGCGGTATGCCGCGTCTGGCGCTGCTGGGGCGTCTCGTGCTCGCGGAGCTGGCCGCGCGCCTCTTCAGCCTTGCGTCGGCGCCTGCGCTCGGACTTGCTCAAGACGACGTGCAGGTCCGCGTCGCTCGCCATGTTCTCTTGGTCTTGCGCGGCCATGCAAGCCTCGGTCGCTCGCACTGGCAGCGGACGTCAGTGGCCGTAGCGCTCGGCAAACGCGTCGTAAGTCCCCTGATAATCAAGCACTTCGTTGTCCTCGATGCGCAGGATCCGCGTGCACGCCTCGCTCAGCAAGTTGCGGTCGTGGGTGGCGATGAACAGCGTGCCCTTGCACTCCGCCAATCCTTCGGCCAGCGCGCTGCAAGATTCCAAGTCCAGGTGATTGGTCGGTTCGTCGAGGATCAAGACATTCGGCTTCAAAAGCATCAGCTTGCACATGAGCATGCGCACCCGTTCGCCGCCCGACAGCGTCGCCGTCGCCTTCAGACCGTCGTCGCCGCGGAACAGCATCCGCCCCAGAAGTCCGCGAATGTCCTCCAAGTCCGCGCCCGGCTTCCAGTCGTGCAGCCAGCGATCGATGGTCTTGCCCGCCTCGATGGTGTGCTCGTGTTCCTGAGGCAGGTAGCCGACATGCGTCTCGTGGCCCCAGTCGATCGTGCCGTTCGTCGGCTTGATGTCGCCCGCCAGCATCCGCAGGAGCGTCGTCTTGCCCGCGCCGTCCTTGCCTATGACTCCCACGCGATCGCCGCGGTTGAAGTGCGCGCGGAACGGCGTCCACAGTGGGCCGTCGCCGAAATCCTGCCCAAGTTCCTGGACATCCACCACGTGCTTACCGCTCTCCCGGCCCACCTCGAAACGGATGAACGGCCGCGCGATGTTGGATCGCTTGATGTCCGAGGGCTGCAGCTTTTCGACCAGTTTCTTGCGCGATTGCACCTGGGTGGCGCGTGTACCGGCTGAGAACTTGGCGATGAACTCCTGCAAATCCTTGATCTTCTTCTCGCGCTGACCCGCCTGCTGGGCCTGCCGATCGCGCACTGCCGCCTTGGTCCGCACCATGTCGTCGTAATTGCCCGGGTAGGTGATGATCGCCTCGTAGTCGATGTCGGCGATGTGCGTGCAGATATCGTTCAGGAACCGGCGATCGTGCGAGATGACGATCAGGATGCCCGGGTATTTCAGCAGGAACTCTTCCAGCCATTCGATCGTGTCGAGATCCAAGTGGTTGGTCGGCTCGTCGAGCAGCAGGCAGTCCGGATTGCCGAACAGCGCCTGGGCCAGCAACACGCGCACCTTGTTGCCGCCGGACAGTTCACCCACTTGCGAGGTATGCAGTTCCTGGGGAATGCCAAGGCCTTGCAGCAGTTCCTCGGCTTCGCTCTCGGCGGTGTAGCCGTTCTCCTCCGCGATGACGCCTTCCAGCTCGCCCAACCGGATGCCCGCCTCGTCGCTTTCGTCGCCCGATTCGTAGATGCGGTTGCGCTCGGCCATCGCGTCCCAAAGCGCGGTGTTGCCCATCATGACGGTGTCCATCACGCCGTACTGATTGTAGGCCGTGTGGTCCTGCTTCAGGAATGCCGTGCGACGAGGCTTGGAGATCGTGCCGGTGTCCGCCTCGATGAAGCCCGCGACGATCTTCATGAAAGTGGACTTGCCCGCGCCGTTGGGGCCGGTCAGGCCGTAGCGGTTGCCGGGCGCGAACGAAGTCGTGACTTCGATGAACAACTTCTTGCCGGAGTAGACTTTGGAAACGTTGGAGACGGTCAGCATGGTTCAATCCTAGCCGGGCGAACTGAGGCGGCCTCAGGCGAGCAGGGTACAGGTCGACGGGGAGAAGGCACTGGGCCAGAACGGGGTGGCGCGGCGGACGAGGCGGCGCGGCGCGCGGTTTAAGGCAGATGACCCAGGTTTGCAAGCGCGGCCGGCGTGATCTCAACCACGGCGCGCACTTTCGAGCCTAGGGCCGCGCGCTCAGGAGCTTGCCGACCGCCCGCAGCACCGACGCGTCGGTTTCCAGACCGGCTACGTCCTCCAGTCGCACCCAGCGCGCCGCTTGGGCATCGGAGCCCGCTTGCATGTCCAGGATTCGGGCCCGGAACGCGAAGCGCACGTCGAAGTGTGCATGCCCTGGTTCCTTCTGCGTTTCCGGTATCGCGTGGACGTCGAGATCGAACGGCAGGCCGTGCGCCAGCATGACCTCGACGTCGCTGACCCCAACTTCTTCGCTCACTTCCCGCCGCGCAGCTGCTTCGATGTCGAGGTCGTCCGCATCCACATGGCCGCCCGGTTGCAGCCACCTGTGCAGCTTGCCGTGCAAGATCAGCAGGATCGATGCACCATCGGGAGACAGCACGAACGCCGACGCCGTGAAGTGGCCCGGTTCGAAGCCGTGGCGCTGGAACGGATCAGCCCTGGACTCGAGCAAGGCCAACATCTGGGCAAGGTGCCCGGTTTCCGTCGTATCTGCGGGGATATAGCCGCGCAGGCGATGGCGCAGGTCGGTCACGCGAGCGGCGGTCACGGCAACTCCCCGTCGATCACGGCGCGGGCGATGTCGAACGAGAAGCCAACGCGCAGGATCGCTTGCAGATCCTTCTGACGCAAAGCGACGCGATCGACTTTGCGGTACGGCCCCAACCGGCGCCGTCTGGCCAGCGCCCACGCCGCGGTCTTGTCGTCCAGTTCCGGATCGGCGTCCAAGGTCGCCAGGGCCGCGGTCACGTCCACGTCGCCCAACCCCTTGGCGCGCAAGCTCATCGCAATCAAGCGCCGCGACTTGCCGCGCCCGTGCAGGGTCCGTGCCGCCGCTTCCGCAAACCGGCCGTCATCGACCAGCCCCGACTCGCAAAACCGCTGTACGATGGCTTGCACCGTCGCCGCGCTCTCGACCGGATCGGTGCCATGGAACTGCACGGACTTCGCGACATGGCGTTGCAGCACCCGCCGCAAGTTCGCCGCCGGACCCCAGAATTTCTCCACGTAGGCTTGCGCCGTCGCTTCCAGGTGGGCCGGCGTCGCGACTGGAGGCGGCCTGCGCTTGCGCTGGTGGTCGTCGCGCTCGAGCCTCGGACCGTCGTCTTCGTAGTTCATGGCGCGCATCTCATCTGAACGGAGGTAAAAATCAAGACGGCCGCGCGGGGGCGCAGCCGTCTGGATTGGAGGTGAGCGGTTGGGAAGGGGAAGCTCGTCGATTCCGGCCGCAATCCGAAGACTGCAAGGGTCCACTCTCTAACGATGGACGTTGTGCGAGGCGGTCGGGACGGCACTTCCTTTGGGACGCGTTCAGCCGAAGCGGAAGCAGGGTGTGGGGAAGGTGTGGGAGGGGTTCAAGGAAGCTATAGAGATTCTGCACACTCCGGTTGAGCAAGAAGCAAGCTCCGTGCCAAGACCGCAGCTATCGACAAGCCTGTGGTTTTGCACATGAACTGAATCCAGGCAACCGGAGCGGCAGGCGGCATTCGTAGCATTCTGACGGTCTGGACCGCCTCGCATGTCTCAGCTTGAGACGTCGGCAGCACCCTGGCCGTGGCCGTACAGGGTCAGGCCCGGCGGCGGCGCCACATGATCAGGCCAAGGAGGCTCAGCAGCAGCGTCAGGCCGATGCCGCGGCTCGCCACCGGATGGGCCTGGCAACCCGAGGACGCCGGCGTCGCGGCTGGGGTGACGACCACAGGGGGCGGCAGCGCGCCCACGAGGTACGGATCCCACTTCACCACCGGCAATTGCTTGAGGAATGCCGCGGTCAGACTCGGCTTGCCCACCACCGCCAGGTTCAACTGCGCATCGACCAGATCCGCGGTCACGCCCGGCTGCACTTCGATGGGCGGCCCGGATTCGTCCAGCACTTGCACCGACTTGGCTGCCTGGCCGCCCGCGGTCACGATCTTGCCGTCGCCGCCCTGGCCGAAGCCAACCGTACCGCCGAATCCGAAGCATCCACCCACGTTTTCAGGGGCATCGACGGTCAGCACGTGGCCATCCGCGAACGTCAGCTTGACCGTCTTGGCTTGCGACTTGCCCGCGTCGCAGAACGCTTCGGCCTTGGTGCGGTGCACCGGGCTCACATCCGGCAGGTCGCCGCTGAACGCGAACACTGGGTCCTTGTTCATTTCCGCAGGCGAAACCGTGGTGTACAGGCGGGTCAGCGCACGGCCAGTCTGGAAGTACGCCTGGGCTTCGGCCAGCGGCGCCACGACCAATTCCGCCACGTCCTTGGCGAACTGCACCGGGTCGAACTTGAGGTCCACAAGCGCCGCCAGATAGTCCTTGCACGGCGAGGAGTTCGAGCTGCCGTTCTGCACGCAGCCATAGAACTCGGCGTCCGAAACCTTGGCGTACGCTGCAGGCTTGGGAATGTGCTTGCGAATCAGCTCCTGCATCTGGGTGGTGCGCGGCAGGCCCTGCTGCAACATGGCTTGCAGGAACGCGCCCGGCGTGGTCGCCTTGGCCAGGTCGGCCGGCTTCCAGGTCGGATTCGCGAACAGCCCGGTGAAGTCCGTGGTCACCTGGGGATACGTGCCGCCCGCCGCCTGCGGCCCGAGCTTCTGCGCGTACTCCGTGACGAAAGCGTGGCCCGACGCCAGATCGACGGCCTTGCTGACCACCGCCTTGTAGTTGGTGCCCGGCTGCAGCCAGTCCACCACCGCCTCGTTGACCTCCACATGCAGGAAGTTCTTGGGAATCGCGCGCTTGCTGCCCAGCACCCACGCCACGATCGGCATGTCCGGCTTGGCGGCCAACTGGGTCAGGCGCAGGGGCAGGCACGGCGACGGCTCGTCCATCGTCAGCACGATCGGCGCCAGATCGCCCGCGCTCTTGTCCTTTTGCAGGCGCAGGGCCAGGAACACGAACTTCTGCTTGAGGTACTGCTCGATGAGCGGCTTGGACTCCTTGGGCTGCAGATACTTGTTGTCGTTCAGCCACTTCAGTACGGCCTCGGCTGAATCGCCGGTCAGCGTCGTCGACTCGTACGGGCCGACGTTTTGCTGATCGAGGATCGTCACGCCCTTGGCACCGCCCTGGGTGCCATTCGGGGGCCCGCCGGTCGAGGCGTCGAACTCGCAAGGATTACCGC
The DNA here is from genome assembly GCA_964356325.1 of uncultured Enterobacteriaceae bacterium. Lineage (GTDB taxonomy): Bacteria > Myxococcota_A > UBA9042 > UBA9042 > UBA9042 > CAYHHL01. Next base: position 21,399 of record CAYHHL010000075.1, read on the forward strand.
CGTAACAACCGTCCTTGGGCACCCAGTCGAGCATGAACAGCGGCGAGGTCGTCTGCTCCAGCACCTGGAACACCGAGTCCGAGCCGATGCCCAGCTTGGGCACCGCCTGCACCGGCAGGATCCACGAAAACGAATCGTCGTCGCCGGAGTAGCTGATCTGGACGTGGACGGTGATCTTGCCTTCGTGCTGGATGTACAGGATGCGTTCGGCACTCTGATCCACGGGTTGCGTCGAGCAGAAGAAGCCGCCGCAAGCCCACGCAGGCGTACTGGCGAGCACGAGGCACAGCGCGACGCTGTGGGCCATGAACTGGCGCAATGACAGGGACATGGGGGCCTCCGAAGCAGGGGGACGTACACTTGGACCGCGCGCCAGGGTAGTCCCGCCACGCTGTCAGGTCCAGTGAGATTGCCGGCGCCTGCGCAGGCTCAGGTCTTGTCGACGGTCCCGTGATCATCGCAATGATCGGCGTGCTGGTGATGCAGGTGATCGCCGACCAGGAAGTCTACATGATCACCGTGGGGCACCGCCTCATGGCCGCACCCCGGTCCGTGGCTGTGGTTTTCGTGCCTGGTCGGCAGTCGCGCCCACAGCAGCGCGATCGCCGTCGCAGCCAGGCTGAAGCCAGCCGCCACCAAGGCTTGCGAGGCACCCACCGGCAAGCGCAGCCGAAACGCCAGCAGGTAGCCACCAAAGCCGCTCGCCGCGCCGATGACCGTGGCCAGCAGCAGTGCGATCGAGACGTTGGGCGACAAACGCAGCGCCGCCATCGCCGGCAACACCGTGAAAGCAAAGACGGGCAGGGCACCCAGCACCCTGGTGCATACCGAAACGGCCACGGCCAGCGAAAGGACCAGCAGCAGTTCCAAAGTCCGCACCGGCAAACGCCTGACTTGGGCGGCGTCGGCATCGACCACTACCAGCACGAAGCCTCGATGCGCCCAAAGATGCAGCACGCAAACGAGGCCCGCCAGCCAGGCGACCTGTGCGAAGTCCTCGGGCAGCACGGCGACTGCGCTGCCGAACAGGATGCTTTCGATATCCTGGACTTCCTGGACGATGCGGGTGCCGATGGCCAGCGTTCCCGCCGCGCCGATCAGGTACACCTGGCCGAGCACGCCGTCCCGTCGCGTCGCCACGTGCGAACGACCCGCCAGCATCGCCGCGGACGCCACCAGCGTCGCCACCATCGCGCCCACCGTCGGCGAGGCCAGCCAAACGGGAAGTCCCCAATACAACTGAGCATACCAAGCGCCAGCGACTCCCAGGCCCGCCGATTGCGACAGCGCCGCGGACAGGAAGACCATGCGCCGCAGCACCACGTAGACGCCGAGCATGCCGAGCAGGGCCCCGGCCAGCGCACCGGTGAGCGCCGGATCGCGAAATAGCTCCCAAGCCGCGAAGAACTGGCTGAAATCGACGGATTGCTCGGTCACAGCACACCCCCGGTAGGCTGCGCGAGGCTGGCGCCGTAACGCAGGATGAATTCAGGAGTCGACACCACGGTTTGCAGCGGTCCGGCGTGGACGGTGCGTTGGTCCTGATCCACGAACAGCACGTGGCTCGCCGAGCGCGACAGCAGCCCCAGGTTGTGACTGACGACCAGCACGCCCAGGCCGCGCCGTTGTCGCAACTGCCCGAGAAGTTCGAAGATCCCGCGCTCGGCGTGGAGGTCCATCGCGCTCGTCGGTTCGTCCAACACCAGCAGATCCGGTTCACCTGCCAGGGCTTGCGCCATCAGCACGCGCTGCTTCTGGCCCTCGGAGAGTTGCGTCCATTGCCGATGCGCCAATGCCTCGATCTCCGTGTCTCGCAAGGCGTTTTCCACTTGGACCCGCGAGTTCCGGTGCCACAACGGATTCAGGAAGCTCCAGCCCCGTTCTGTGCCGGTGCGCACGAGATCGAGCACGCGCGCCGGCACGCTCGGGTCGATCTCGTTGCGCTGCGGCACGTAGCCTATCGCCCGGCCGGAGGCGCGCTCGATCTGGCCGCTCAGCCTGGGCAGCAGTCCCAGCAGCGTGCGCAAAAGCGTGGTCTTGCCGCTGCCGTTCGGGCCGATGACTGCCCAGAACTGTTCAGAATACAGCGCGACGTCGATGGGCGGCAGGATGGCCTTGCCACGGTGGCCGACCTGCAACCCTTCGGCCTGGAGCAGGAGCGTCATGTCGCCTCCAAATACTTGAGTTTGCTGAACATCACATGCCTACTTCATCGCGTCGTACAGCGAGTCCGCCAGGGTCGTGAGGTGCGCCGGGTAGGTCTGACCGTCCGAGAAGCGCGTGCCACCCGGCAAGATGACGAGCTTGCCCTGGGTCAGTCCGGCCAACGTCTGCGCCGTGCTGCGCGGATAAAATTCCTCTTGGGCAAGCACATGTACACCCGCGTTGCGCATCGCTTGCATCACCTGCGCGACATGCTGCGGATTGGGCGGAATCCCCGGCTTGGGCTCCAGGGTCGCTATCTTCTTGAGGTGCAGCCAGTCGACGAGGTACGGCAGCGAGTCGTGGTAGATCGCCAGGCCCCGCTTGCCGGCCGGCAGCGCGTCGAAACGCGCCGTCTGGGTCGACGCAACCTGTTGCAACTGCGCGGAAAGTTTCGTGGCATTTTGCGTGAACAGAGCGGCGTGCGCGGGATCCAACCTAGCCAAGGTCGCTGCCAAGGCCACGGCGATCTGGGCCCCGGCGCGCGGATCGAACAGGAAGTGCGGATTGCCGCCCGGGTGGATGTCGCCTTGCGCGCGGTCGACCCGACCCTGGGGCGCGCCGAGCAACCGCACCACCGTCGAAGCGTCAAAATGGCCCGCGGCCCCGGGCAACACGTTGGCATTGCGCGCCTGCTGCAGGAGTGCCGGCAACCAGCCAATCTCGAGTTGCAAGCCATTGCTCACCAGCAGATCTGCCTTGCTCAGCGTCACGATCAGGTTGGGGCGGGCGTCGACGTAGTGCGGATCCTGCCGAGGCGAGGCCAGGGCCTGCACGGTCACTGCCGAACCGCCGACTTCTTGGGCGATGGCGGCGAGGCTGGGCAGCGTAGCGACGACTCGCAGTTGCGCCCAGGCCGGGTTGGCCACCAGCGCCAGACCTGCGATCCATGGAAATAGCTTGAAGTTCATGTGAAATCTCCCTAGTACCTGTGTGCGCCATGGGCGCCCGCGATGAGTTCCAAGGCCAACATCACCCCATAGATGCGTTCCGGCAGCCAGGCCGCGTCGTCGATCTGGCCCTGCAGCCGAAGCCGCGAGAAGTGCGTGGGATAGAACGTGGCCTGGGCCGTGTGGCGGCGACGACGGAACGGCGCCTCGGCATCCAGGGGATCTCCCGAAAGCCATTCCTCGCGAATACCGACCTCCCAGCGCGGGTCCAACTGCGCGACCAGATAGACATACGCTCCGTCATCGAGAACCGACCCGCCCTCCGAATCCCGAGTCCGCAACAGCCATTCGGCTTGCAGGGTCACGCTGCGGCGGTTGGGATCGTCGATCGGTCGCCAACGCAGGTTCACGTCGCCGCCGTAGATCGCGGCGCGCGCCTTTCCACCCGTAGTATCCGGGCCTTGCTGGGTCGAAAGGCCGAACAGCAAGCCCAAGTCGTCGCCGAACGCGAAGAATTGCTTCAGGGCCGCGGTGTAAAGTACGTCCGTCGGATCGCGGACCGGCGAATCCCCGGCAAACGTCGGGCCTGCGGACCGGTTCGACGCCAGGAACAGCTCGACATACCAGGGCAATGGCGCCAGCCAGGACACTTCCGCACCCACCCCGCGGCTAGCGTCCGGCCCGAGAAATCGACCGATCGCGATGGCCTGATCGACGAAACTCCACGAATGCGGATGCGTCGGATTCAAGCGGCCAAAGGGAAGATTGAATTGCCCGGCGCGCATCTTGAAATGACCGGGCAGGGCAAGGGTCGAGCCATACGCCTCCTCGAGTTCGAACTCGCCCTCGGGATTGAAGACCAGGTTGGCGTCGATGCGGAAGTAGGGATCGATGTTGCTGTCGAAATGCAGTTCCAACTGCTGGAGATTGAAGCCGGATCTCCCCGGATCGTGGCCGCCCTGCTCCAACGGTTCGGCCGAACTCCAGCCCGCGGCGGCGGCGTCCAGGATGAGCGACAGGTTGAGCGTGGATTCACCAGCCTGGCCCACAGCCAGGCTCGTAGCTGTCGGTGCTGCAGGCAAAGCCGCGGCGTCCTGCTGAAGGCCGCGTTCGAGCGCTTTCAGTTCAGCTTCGGTAGGTTCGGCGGCATGGGCCGACCACGCCGCAGCGCAACCGCACGCGACGAGGATCGCTGCGGCATGGAAGCGCAGCGCGATGACGATGGACATGGATCAGGAACCCCAGCCGCGGCCAGCGCGACGCAAGCCTACGTCCGAACAGGCGGATCGCGGGCAAGTGAACGGATCGACGAAGAGCGATGCGTTCAGGCGGCGGGAGGTGAGTTCTTGGGCGCGAAGTGCAGAAGCGCGACGGCAACGTGCGCGAGGACGACGGGAGGCCCGCGCGGTGACGCGACGACCAGATACGTCGACGGCAATGGTTGCGTATGGACAAAGGGTTGCAGGGCCTTCTCGCGTCCGGTGACCGCCACCGCGCAATGGTCGTGGCCGTGCGTCTCGTCGTCGGCATGCAGGGCGGCCGCATCCTGCCCTGCATCTGGCGTCAGGTGCGGGGATGGCCTGGCCGTCGCGGTCTCGCCGTCGACATGGATCAACTCGCCATGTTGCGGGCAAGTGGCGTGGCGAACCAACGCGAAGTGAGCGAAAGCCGAGAGTTGCGCCAACATGCAAGCCAACGCCGCCAAGAGGGCGGTCAGTCGGGCTGTGCGAGTGGTGTGGCGCGAGGCAGACATGAGGCGCCGATGGTCGCGACGGGGGGCCGGCTTGTCAACGCCTGTGACGCGAGGGGCGCATCCGCGCACTGATCCTCGGCTTGATTTCCAAGACTTCCAGACAACAC
>CAYHHL010000076.1:0-26205 GCA_964356325.1 uncultured Enterobacteriaceae bacterium
GCAGCCGCCGTTCTTGCAGGTGTCGCCCACGGTGCACGCGGTGCCGTCGCTGCAGGCGCTGCCCTCGGTCAGGCTCGCGTCGTGCCCGCAGCCCTTCTTCGTGTCGCAAGTGTCCACTGTGCAAGCGTTGGCGTCATCGCAGTCGACCGCGGGGGCGCCACACACGCCGCCTTGGCACACGTCGGGACTGGTGCAGGCGTTGCCGTCGCTGCAAGGCGCCAGCACGGGCGTGTAGAGACAGCCCTTCTGCGTATCGCAACCGTCCGCCGTGCAAGGGTTGTTGTCCGTGCAGACCAGCGGTTGGCCGATGCAACTGCCCGATCCGCAAGTGTCCTTGGTGGTGCACGCGTTGCCGTCGTTGCAGTCGCCCAGCGTCGCGCTGAACTTGCAGCCCTTCTGCTTGTCGCAAGCGTCGATGGTGCAAGGGTTTGCGTCGACGCACGTCAGCTTCTGCCCGGTGACGCACGCACCGCCGTCGCAGGCGTCCACGCCGTTGCACACGTCGCCGTCGTCACAACTGGCGCCGTTGGCTAACGAAGTGTGCAGGCAACCGCTGCTCGGATCGCAGACGTCCAGGGTGCAAGGGTTGCCGTCGCTGCACTTGTCCAACAACGTCGCCGCGCACACGCCCAGCACGCAATTCTCGCCCTTGGTGCAGGCGTTGCCATCGTCGCAGGGCTTGCCGCTGCCCGCCACGAGGTCGTTGCTGCACTGCCCGCCCTGGCAAGTGTCGACCGTGCAGTCCGAGCTGTCCGTGCAGTCACCGTCGTTCTTGCAGCAGGTGTCCAGGGGCGTGCCCAGACAGACCTTGTCCACGCATTTATCCTGGCTGGTACACGGATTGCCGTCATTGCAGGGGCCTTGCAGCGCGACGTGCGAACACTCGCCGGTCGCTGGATCGCAGGCGTCCTGGGTGCAAGTCGAGCCGTCATTGCACGAAACCGCCTTGGTGATCACGCACGCGCCCTTCTCGCATTCGCCCGCCTGCTGGCACGGTTCGTCGGGCTTGCACGCTGAGCCGCCGGGCAGTGGTGATCCGATGCAACCCTGGACGATGTCGCAATGATCCAGAGTGCATTGGTTGCCGTCGTTGCAAGGGACCGGCGTGCCTCCGACGCAGGCCGAGCCCTGGCAGCGTTCGCCCTGGGTACAGATCTCGCCGTCATCGCAAGGCCCGATGCGCGCTACGAAACGGCAGCCGCCCAGCCGATCGCACGTGTCGTTGGTGCAGGGGTTGCCGTCGCCGCACAGCTTGTCCTCGGGCGTGTGCTCGCATCCCGAAGCTGGGACGCAACTGTCCAGGGTGCAATCGATCTCGTCGGCGCAAATACCCGGATCATCGGTCAAGCCGTCGCAGTCGTTGTCCACACCGTCGCACGCCTTCTCGACCGCTTCGTAGCCATTCAAGTCGCCAAAATTGCACAACCATTTACCACTCGCGCACACCGATGCCTGGGCGCCCTTGCACACGCCGACCGCCGCGCACGCCTTGCCCGCCTTGCCGTCCAACCCCTCGTCGGTCAGGCCGTCGCAGTCGTTGTCCAGGCCGTCGCAACCGAGTTCGCCGCCGGGTTCGTAAGCGGTGTCGGGGCCGACCTGGCAGGTGATCGCCCGATTGGCTGCATCGCAAGTGCCGATGCTGGCTTGGGTACACACGCCATGCAGGCAGGCGAACGCGGCCAGCTCGGCGCCAGTGGCGAGGCTGCCGTCGTGGCCGTCGAGCGGATCGGCCAGGCAATCGCCATCGCCATCGGCGCGATCGTCCTCCAGGGCGTCGATGCGGTTGTCGCCGTCCGCGTTCTTGGGTTTTGCGACGTCGTCGCCTACCTCTTGCGCGTCGCCCAAGCCATCGCCGTCGCTGTCCGCCGCGACCGGATTGGTGCCAAGGCGTTGCTCGACCGCTTCGGACAGGCCGTCGCCATCGCGATCGCCGCCGCCTTGACGGCAGACGAAAGCCTCGTGCCAGAGCGCACTTCCGCTACACAGGCCGCTAGCGCACTCGCTGTTGGCGGTGCAGGACTTGCCGTCGGGGGTGGCGGTGGCGGGCGAGCAGGCCGTCAGCCACCAGCAGCCGAGCAACGAGAAATAGCTGACGAACGCGCGGGCGGCGCGAGACAGGACTCGGCTGCTGCAGTCAACTCGCCGCATTCAGTAGGCTTTCCAGGGTCAGCGCGCGCGGCCGCATCTGCGAGCATCACAACACAGGCTGAGCCGGCTGGAAAGCAGCATTTGCCGCGATCACCCTTTGCGTGGGGCCACGTCGCGCAACTGGTAGTACAGACGCAGGACTTTGCGCACGTAGTCGTCGGTGGCGGCAAATGGCGTCGCGCCTCGCCCGGCCACTCGCATCGACCCCGCATGGTAGCCCGATAACACCTTGACCAGATCGCCGTCGAAGCGGTTGGCCAGGATGCGCAGGAACCTCGCTCCGCCCAGGATGTTTTGCGCCGTGTCGTGGATGTCGTCGACGCCCAGAGCCCGCGCGGTCGCCGGCAGGAGTTGCATGAGGCCGACAGCGCCCTTGTTCGACAGTGCCATAGGATTGCCGCCGCTTTCGACCTGCATGACCGCTCGCAGCAGGTGCGCGGGCAGCTTGTAACGCCCGGCTGCGGCGGCCAAATCGCTGGCGAAGGGACCGTCGTCGGCCAGCGCTGGAGCCGAGTCGCCCACGGGCGCCGGGGTCGGACCGAGGCGTCCTTTCGGATCGCGCGCCGCCGGTGGCTGTCCAGGCGCCGGCGCCGAATCGCTGAGGACGACGGTCGAAGCACGCGAGGTGGAAGGGGAACTGCCGCCGCGCATGTCACAGCCGCAGTGCTTGCGCACCCAGGTCGCGCCGCGATCGCGCAAGGCCCCCAGACTCATGAAATGTTCGACGCCGTTGCTCGGGCACTGTTCGATCGGGCCGCACGGTCGCGCCAAGGCCGGACTCGCCGAAACCAGGGTCATCGCAAAGGTGAGCAGCAAAGTGCGCATGGGTGGCATTGTCCTCGATTTCCGTCGCGCGTCCAGTACGGGCGCCCGCCGGACCTGAATCGCACACGGAACAAGGCTTGCACAGTCCAGATTGTTCCGATCGCGCCCGCGTGCTACACCACGCCCGCCGCAAAGGAGCCACCGTTGCCTGACACCTCGCCCGCTTTGCCTGAACATTCGCAGGGTTGGTCCGATCGATCGATCCAAGTCGCGTTGGTCGGTTTTGGTCCCTGGGGCCGCAACCTTGCGCGCAACCTGCACTCGCTGGGCGCGTTGGCCTGCGTGTGCGAAGTCGATCCGTCCGGTCGGCAAGCAGCGCTCAGGCTGTATCCCCAGGCCCTGGTGGTGGAATCGCCCGAACAGGTACCTGCGCACATGGCCGTGGTCGTCGCCGCGCCCGCCGCTCAGCATGCCCGCCTGGCCGCGCTGTTCCTGGGCCGCGATCAGCACGTCTTCGTCGAGAAACCGCTGGCCCTGCACGTCGAGGAGTGCCCGCCGCTCCTGGAGCTGGCCCGTGCGAAAGGTCGCGTGCTGATGGTCGGCCATCTGCTGCACCACCATCCGGCCGTCATCGCGCTAGACCAACTGGTGCAGCAAGGTGCGCTCGGGCGGTTGCTGTACATGTACTCGAACCGCTTGAATCTGGGGAGGATTCGCCGCGAGGAGAACAGTCTCTGGTCGTTCGCCCCGCACGACATCGCGGTGATGCTGCGGCTGACGCGGTCGATGCCGGCCAAGGTGACGGCGACCGGCGGCTACTTCCTGCACCCGCAGATCGCCGACTCGACCGTCACGCATCTGACCTGGGATTCCGGAGTGCAGGCGCACATCTACGTCTCGTGGCTGCACCCTTTCAAGGAGCAGCGCCTGGTCGTGGTCGGTCAGGATGCCATGGCGGTCTTCGACGACCGGCTGCCGCTGGATCAGAAGCTGGTGCTCTACCGCCACGGCGTGCAGTGGACCGACGGCATTCCGCAACCCGTGAAGGCGGAACCGGAAGCCGTGCCGCTGCCAGCCGACGAACCGTTGCGCCGCGAAATGCAGGCGTTCCTCGATGCCATCGCCGACCCGCGCCAGCCGATCGTGGCCGACGGGGCCGAAGGTCTGCGGGTGCTGACGGTGTTGGATGCGGCCGACCGCTCGCTACAGGCCGGCGGTCAGCCGATGGCGATGTGGAATGGCCAGGGCGTCGCCACTGCCGCGCTGTCGTCTCCGCCAGCCGCCTTGCATGCCGGTGTGACGATTCACGAATCTGCGGTCGTCGGCAAGTCGGCCCAGATCGGCGTCGGCACCAAGGTCTGGCACTTCAGCCACGTCATGGACGGCGCGCGCCTCGGTCGCGACTGCGTGGTCGGTCAGAACTGCTTCGTGCAAGCCGGCGCCATCTTGGGCGATCGCGTCCGCCTGCAGAACAACGTCTCCGTGTACGACGGCGTCGAACTGGGCGACGGCGTCTTCTGCGGGCCCTCGTGCGTCTTCACCAACGTCGTGCGCCCGAGGGCAGAAGTCAGTCGCCGCGGCGAGTTCGCCGGCACCCGCGTCGGCCGCGGCGCGACCATAGGCGCCAACGCAACCATCGTGTGCGGCCACCACCTGGGCGACCACGCGTTCGTCGGCGCCGGCGCGGTCGTCACCCGCGACGTCCCCGCGCACGGCCTCGTCGTCGGCAACCCGGCGCGCTTGACCGGTTGGGTCTGCCGCTGCGGCGAACGTCTGCAACTCGAAGCCCGCCCCGAGCCCGGCACCGTCGCCGGTTGCGATCGCTGCGGTGCGCATTGGACCCACACCGGCGAGCACCTCCACGAGACGCCCGAAGCCGGCCCCGCCACCGTTTGAGGCGTCCCGTGACCGCGAATCCTCCCGCCAAAGTTGCACTTCTCGATCTGGCCCGCGTCCTGGCGCCGCACCGCGAGGCCTTGCATGCCGCGCTCGAGCGCTGCCTGAGCCACGGGACGTTCGTGCTCGGGCCGGAAGTGCTGAAGTTCGAACAGCAACTAAAGGACTACGTCGGGGCGTCGCAGGCGATCGGCGTGTCGAGCGGGACCGATGCGCTGCTGGCGACCTTCATGGCCCTGCTGAGTCAGGGGCGGCTGCAGCCGGGCGATGAGATCCTCACGACTTCGTTCACGTTCATCGCCACGGCGACCTCGGTGCTGCGCGCCGGGCTGCGGCCGGTGTTCGTCGATCTGGCGCCCGGCCAATTCCACCCCGACGTGGCGGAGTACGAAGCGGCGTGGGGCGAGCGGACCCGCGGCGTGCTGATCGTGCACCTGTTCGGTGAACCGCAGCCACTGCAGGATGTTCTGGAACTATGTGAACGCAAAGGTGGCTTGGTCATCGAGGACTGTGCCCAGGCGATCGGTGCGCGCGCGGGCGATGGCAAGCACGTCGGCAGGGCGGGCACAGCGGCGACGCTCAGCTTCTTTCCCGCCAAGAATCTCGGGACTTTGGGCGATGGTGGTGCGGTCTTCACGGACGACGAGGCGCTGGGCCAGCGGGTGCGCGAGATCCGTCAGCACGGCTGTGCGGTGCGTTATCAACACCTCAATCTGGGCGGCAACTTCCGGCTCGACGCGCTGCACGCGGCGTTCCTGGGCGTGCTGTTGCCGCAGTTGGACGGCTGGATCGAGCGGCGCCGCGCCCATGCCGAAGCCTATAGCCATGCCTTCGCGCCCTTGGCCAACGCGGGCAAGCTGAAGTTGCCGAAGCTGGTGCCGGGTCACGCTTGGAATCAGTACGTCGTGCGCACCGAACAGCGCGATCGTTTGCGCCAGGCCCTGGACGACGCGGGCATCGGCAACGCGATCTACTACCCGAACGCGCTGCACCAGCAAGGCGCGCTGGCGGCGGCAAACCCGATCGCGAGCCTGCCGCTGGCCGAGCGTGCGTGCACCGAAGTGCTGGCCCTGCCAATCTATCCGGGCTTGACGGAATACGAGCGGGACCGGGTGACTGAGGTGGTGACGTCCAGCCTGGCGTGATAGACTGCGCCGCACCGGGACACGATCCGAACGCCGACTTCCCAGCCTGGCCCGAACCCCAACGAGCGCAGCATCCACTTCTTGGAGCGCGCGGCAACCTGATGAGAAACCTGATGATCTGGAACGCGGAACCTGAGCCGAAAGAGCAGCCCGACAAGAACCGTGGCGAGGAATCGATCCGCGCGGCGCTGGAGGAGCGCCTGATCAAGGCCCGGACGATCCAGATCAGCGGCCAGGTCGACGACAAGCTGGCGGCGCGGGTGATTTCGGAGCTGTTGATCCTCGAGGCGGACAACCCCGACGCGGTCATCACGGTGTTCCTGAATTCGCCAGGTGGCAGCGTGACTTCCGGGTTCGCGATCTACGATGTGATGCGCTTCATCCGTTCGCCGTTGCAGATCTTGTGCACGGGGCTGACCGCGTCGATCGCGACGATCATCCTGCTCGGCGCCAAGAAGGAAAACCGGCTGGCGTTGCCGAACACCAAGCTGCTGATCCACCAGCCGCTCATCCCGATGACGGTGTACGGACCGGCGAGCGATCTCGAGATCACCGCCAACGAAATCCTGAAGACTCGCCGCAAGATCAATGAGATGCTCGCCACCGAGACCGGCCAGCCGAACGAACGCATCGAGGCCGACACGCAGCGCGACTACTGGCTGACCGCTGAAGACGCGGTGGCGTATGGTCTGGTGGCGAGAATCGTGATGAACAGGGCGGAATTGGCGAAGTAGCAGCGCGGTTCGGCACTGGGTGGATGGCGCGGACAGATCGGGCGATTCGCGGGACACAACGGGGCAGCAAGGCGGAAACGACTCGACGGCAGGCGCTCCTCGCGGCTACATGTCGATGTACATGATCCCGTTCTTGTACTGCTCGTCGTCGTCCTCGGACTGACTGCGGCGCTGCTCCGGCTCCGCCTCTTCGCGATGCGGCGGGGGCTGCATCGGAAAACGGCCGGGCTGCTCGAGGCTCGGCTGCAGCCTGTCGTCCTTGCGTTCGCGACGCTGGATCTGGTCGATGATGAAAGCGTCCAACATGGTTCCCTCCAGAGGGCGGAAAGCAGGTTCACTCCCGCCTTCCAGTCTGACGCTCGAGACCCCGATAATGTTCATCCGGTGTCCAACGACGCTTCCCGGTGCCTTGTCGAGTCTCGAAACTTCTGCCGACTCTCCCTGCGTGTTCCTGATACCGGCTGCGTGTTCCTGATACCGGCTGCGTGTTCCTGATACCGGCCTGCGTCCCTGATTTCAGCCGCCGATGCAATCGAGGCAGGGCCTTGACCCGCCGCGTGCACCCTCCTGGAACCAAAGTAGCACCCAGGTAGGGGCCCCGCAAGTTTGCGCACCTAGCGCGGTGCACCTAGAGCGAGGCGAGGAAGGCTTCGATGGCGTCGGCGTAGACCTCGTCGCGGGCGCCGTGCGGATGCAGATACAGCGTAGGTCCATGGCGACTAAAGATAATTCCGCGTCGAGCACGCACCAGGACGCGCACAGGAGCCGGGTCGTTTTCGCGATGCAGCAGCGGGTAGATCTCCACGTCGCCCAAGCCAGCGTCGGTCAGCCCCGCTGTCAGGCGCGCGCTGCCTTCGGCAGGGTAGACGAAGCACGCCACGCCTTGGGCACCCAGCAGGCCGGCCGCCACCGCGCAAAAACGCTCCACAGGCGCCGTTGTCTCGCAGTGTGCCGCGTGGCGCTCCGGGTTTCGGGGTGGATCGCGGCCTTCCAGGCGAAAGTACGGCGGATTGCACACGACCAGATCTACGGTGCACGGATCGCTGGGCGGCCGCGGGCAGTCCCGCAGCAGTCGCGCGAGATCCGCCGGAGTCAAAGGATCGGCCAAATCGTGCAGGAGCAGGTTCGCCCGCGATTCCAGACCGTTCAGGACCAGGTTGCGTTGCGCCCGTGCCGCCAGTTCCGGCTGGCGCTCGATCAGGACGAGTTGCACGTCGGGGCGGCGCAGGCCCACCAGGATCGAGACGAGCCCCGAGCCAGCGCCGAGATCGACACAGCGCCGCGCGTCGGGCTGACGCTCGCAGGCAAACCAGGCGAGCGCCATGGCGTCGACCGAAGTGCGATAACCTTTGCGGGATTGCAGGAGGCGGACCCGGTCGCGCAGCAGCGTGTCCAGGGTCTCGTCGGCACGCGCGGTCAGATCGCTTGCGGGGGCAGGCACTTCGCGCCGATCGATCACTTGCCGACGAAGGTGCCGACGAAGGCTACGGGCGCGTAGCCGAAACCAGGTGGAGGCAGGACGCGCGCCATCGCTTCGAGCGAGGGAACCGCCGTGTTCTGAGCGCCTTCCGTCGGCGCGGCCGACTTGCCGTGCAGGTAGAACAGGACAACTGAGGTCGCGACCAGGGCGGCGCCCAGACCCAAGCCGACGTACGCTATCGTCTTGTTGGACTGGATCGCGTCGGCATCCGCCTGGTTGCCTACGGTCACGTCGCCAAATGTCGCGACTTCTTTGCCGTTGCTCAGCTTGGTCGGCCCGGCGAACGCCACGCCCACGCCCAACGCCACCACGCCCGCGCCGCCGGCAGCCCAACCCGGAATTGAAGTATACCAAGGTGTTCCCGCGGAAGTCGACATCGGAGGCCCGTCGCCGCCCTTGTCCGCCTTCTCGCCCAGGATCGTCGCCATCACCTTGCCGACCGCGCGCTTGGAGATGCCGACCTGGGGAATCTTGACCGAGCCGTTGCGGACGATGCGGTTGTTCGTGACGTCGACCAGGAACGAGACCAGCTTGCCGTCCATCACCCCGACGGTCGCAATCATGTTCACTTCGAGGTTGCGCCCGAGTTCGACCGCGTCAGCCTGGATGCGTTTCTGCGCGGTGTCGAGATCGGCATAGCTGAGGCCTACTTGCCTGTCTTCGAGGATGAGGTGGCTTTCGAACGGCACGTCGATGCTGATCTTGGCCGTGCCGCCGCCGCTGATCTTGACGCGGTGGAGCAGCGACGTAGTCGTGCCCAGCTGTAGCCGGAGCGCATAGGTGCCGGGAATCAGGTCGGGAACTGTCGTCGGAGTGGCACCGCGATCGTTGCCACCGAGGATGATGCGCGCGCCAGCCGGAGTGGAACTGACGTCGAGCGTGCCCTTGTTCAACTTCTGGACTTCCTTGACCACGTTCTTGAAGAGCTCGACCACGTCCGGTCGGTAGTTGTCGTCCGTAATCGGCGCCTTGAGCCCGAACGTCGTGATCACGGTGCGGAACACCTCGGCCGCGGCGTCCCGATCCTTGGCTACCACGTAGGCCGTCGCCAATTGCGCGAGCACGTCGAGGTACTGCTTGCGGACCGTGTCATCCGCGCCAGGCGCCGCCAATGCCGCACGATACTTGGCTTCTGCCACCTGCAAGAACTTGATGGCGTTGGCAGCGTCGGCGTTGTCCAGGTAGTCGATACCCTTCTTGCGCGCTTCGGCCAACTGGGCGCGCCGCTCGTCCGTCAGCCCGCCCGGCACTTGATCGCGATCGCGCCGCAGCTTTTCGACGGTCTTGTCCGACGCCACGAGGATGTAGTCGCCGTTGTTCTCGTCCTTGAACGAGGCCTCGACTTCCTTGAGGTATTCACCGGTCTGGCTGTTCGGATCCGGTCCCGAACGCAACTCGACGATGGCCAAGGTGCGCTCGACCTCGCCTTCAGCGGCCAGGACGAAGTGTGACGGCAGCGCCAAGCCCAACGACAAAACAACGGCAGTCAGGGAACGGACGCTCGAGTGCATTTGCAGCAGACCTCGAAAGGGACAGAAAATACGAACGGTTCGCACGACGCTTGCAGCCAGCAAAGGGCGATGCTCCACATCGGCCCGACACCGGACCGACGCAGAACCCGGTGATTGTGTGACTGCGCCGGCCCGCTGTCAAGCCAGGGTGACGGTTTCATGTGCGCGCGATCGCTTGGTTTTTTGCCGAGCAAGCCGAGAGCGAACGCGTCGAGCGCGGCGCGATCTCAGGGCTTCGACCCGTGAGACCGGTCTCGAGACCGCCCGAGACCGCGAAGAGTACGCGTCATCTTCAACAGTTGCAGCTGGCACGGCGGTTGCACCCGGGGCCATGGCGACACGTCGTCGCTTGCGAGGTCCCGATGTCGACGTTCCTGCCGCACCTGCACGCTTCCCTCATTCTGGCGCGCGTCCTGCTCGTCCTGGGCACCCTGACAAGCGCCTGTCAGCACGTGGGAGCTACCCAACAGCGCGACCAGACACGGATTCTGACGCCCGATGCGGCGGGCACGCCCCACGGCCTGGCGCTGGCCCTGGCAGAGGCGCCGACGCGCTCGACGTTGCCAGAGCCGCTGCCGCGCATCGTGGTCAGCGAGTTGTTCGTCGACCCCCTGCTGTTGGATGACAATGCTGGGGAATTCATCGAGATCGTCAACCTGTCCAACGCGGCGGTGCGCTTGGTCGACTTGGAGCTGGCGTTGCCGTCGGGGAAGGTTGCGGTGCCCGAACGTCCAGGCCGGCCGGTGCTCGGGCCAGGTGAAGTCGTGCTGCTGACGCCCCTGGGCAAGGGCCCTGGCGAGGCGAAGGTGCGGGGCATGCGCCTACCGAACCAGGCGGGACGACTCGAGTTGCGGTGGCGCGGGCGGCTGCTCGACGTGGTGCAGTGGCACAAGAAGCGACCCTGGCCCAAGCAGAAGCCAGGGTTCGCGATCGAAAGGGTGGCTCCGGATGCCAACGGTGGCGTGGGTGGGTCGTGGCGGCACGCCAGGGAGGCGATGCGCGTCATCGAGCGCGCGACGCCGGGCCGTCTGACCTGGCCGTGCGAACCGCTGCGGGACACGGCCGTCTGGTCGGCATGCATGCAGGCCCGAAAGCAGGCGCCAAAAACGCGAAACCGGGCACACGAATGTACCCGGTCCGACGTGCAGAAGTCGCTGAGGGGGGACTTGAACCCTCGACCTAACGATTATGAGTCGTTCGCTCTAACCACCTGAGCTACTCAGCGTTCCCTTCCAGCGGACCGGGCTGACCATCGCTGATCGCGCCCGACCGCTCGAAAGGGCACGACTGCCGCGGGCGGGCGGCAGCCGACTTGTGAAGATCCTAGCGCTTGCTGAACTGGAAGCGGGCGCGGGCCGAAGCGCGGCCGTACTTCTTGCGCTCTTTGGCGCGCGGGTCACGGGTCATCATGCCGGCATGCTTCAGGGCGGGCCGCAGCTCGATCTGATACACGGTCAGCGCGCGGGAGATGCCATGACGAACTGCACCGGCCTGGCCGGACAGACCGCCGCCGCTCACCGTGGCGTGGACGTCGAACTGGTCGGCACGCTCGACGATCTCGAACGGCTCACGGATGAGCATTTCGAGCGTCGGCCGGCGCAGGTACTCGGCCATCTCGCGACCATTGAGGATGAACTTGCCGGTGCCCTGCGACAGGTACACGCGCGCGGTGGCCTCCTTGCGGCGGCCGGTGGCGTACCAGCGCTTGGCGGGGGCGGAGGACTCGGTGACGCGACGGGTGGTTGCCATGCGATGACCTTGTTGTCGGACGTGTTCGGGACGCGCCTGTTGCGTAACCGAACTCGTTTGTTGCGGAACCGGACGCCTTGGTTGCGTGGCCGGACGCGGGTTGTGCCGGAGCGGCCGGCAGGATCTTTCCAGACTTCTGGGGCCGAGCGCGCGCCCATGCGCGATGGCCGGCTGAAACCGCGCGAACTACAGCGAGTAAGCGATCGGATTCTGGGCGTCGTGCGGATGCACCCCGCCCGTGTAGACCTTCAGCTTGGTGATCATGCGACGACCGAGCGCGCCCTTCGGCAGCATGCCCCAGACCGCGCGACGGATCGCCTCGGGGGCGTTGCGCGCGATCATCGTCTTGGCGGTGAACGTCTTGATGCCACCCGGGTGATTCGTGTGGTGGTGATAGAGCTTGCGTTCCATCTTCTTGCCTGTCAGCGCGACCTGTCCGGCGTTGATCACCACCACGAAGTCGCCCACGTCGGTGTGCGGCGTATAGGCAGGCTTGCCCTTACCGCGCAGGAGATTGGCCATCTGCACGGCGGCGCGACCGAGCACGGCGTCCTTGAGATCGATGACGTACCACTGATGGGGCGCGTCCTCGGTGCGGATGCTCTTGGTTTCTTTCGTGAGGCTCATAACGTTCCTCTGCTCGTCGATCTAAAGGCTGTGTCGATCAAACGGTCGATCAAGGTCGCCGGCCAAGATTGCCGGCCAAGTCAGCTGGCTCGAAGTGCGTCAGCGCCCGAAGCGCTTGTCGAGGGCAGCGGGGGCAAAAAGTCTAGCCGCGTGCGGCTCGGCCGTCAAGACCGATTACATGCCCGCGGCCCGGCGCAAGTCGGCGACCGCGTCCGTGCGCTCCCAGCTGAAGTCCAGATCGCTGCGGCCGAAGTGGCCGCCAGCTGCGGTCTGGCGGTACACCGGGCGCTGCAGTTCCAGACGGCGGACGATCTCGGCTGGGCGGAAGTCGAACACTTCGAGCGCCGCGGCTTCGATCTTGCGGGTGTCCACGCGCTCCGTGCCGTGGCAGTCGACCTTGACGCTAGTCGGACGGGCGACGCCGATCGCGTACGAGACCTGGACTTCGCAATCGGTGGCCAGTCCTGCGGCGACGATGTTCTTGGCGACGTAACGCGCGAAGTAGCAGGCCGAACGGTCGACCTTGGTCGGATCCTTGCCCGAGAAGGCGCCGCCGCCGTGACGTCCCCAACCGCCGTAGGTGTCGACGATGATCTTGCGTCCGGTCAGGCCACAGTCGCCGTGCGGGCCGCCGATGACGAACTTGCCCGTGGGGTTGATGTGGTATTTGGTCCCCGCGTGCAGGAGTTCGGCCGGCAGGACCGGCTTGACCACCTCTTCGAGGATCGCGTCGTACAGGTCGATGTGGCTGATCGTGTCGCGGTGCATCGTGCTGACCACGACCGCGTCGATGCCGATCGCCTTGCCGTCTTCGTAGCGCACAGAGACCTGGCTCTTGCCGTCGGGCCGCAACCAGTCGAAGTGATTGTTGCGCAAGAGCAACTCGAGTCGGCGCGTCAACTGGCTGGCGAGCGTGATCGGCAGCGGCATCAGTTCCGGGGTCTGGTCGCAGGCGAAACCGAACATCAGGCCCTGGTCGCCGGCGCCCTGCTCGGGATCGAGGCCCTGACCGGCGGTGACGCCCTGGCTGATGTCCGCGGACTGCTTGCCGATCGAGGTGAGGACGGCACACGTGCTCGCGTCGAAGTGATCGCGCGGATCGTTGTAGCCGATCTCCGAGATGGTCCGGCGAATGACCGACGGCATGTCGACGTAACAGGATGTCGTGATCTCGCCGGCGATCATCGCGAGGCCGGTGGTGACCAGCGTTTCGCATGCGACCCGGGCGTACGGATCCTGGGCGAGAATCGAATCGAGAATCGCGTCGGAAATCTGGTCGGCGACCTTGTCTGGGTGCCCGGCGGTGACGGATTCGCTAGTGAAGATGAAGTCGCGCATGGTGGGATGGACTCCGGAAATTGCAGGGCGCGGAGAATCCGCGGGCAGGCAGGCCTTGTCAAGGGCAGACGCACGCGGTCGCGCTCCGTGATGCGCCCCGCGCCGAGCAATCGGCCCGTTTTCCGCGGCCTGGGCCTTGTCCAAATTTGCACAGGATTCCTATGGCGCGTCGCTTGCCCGATCGCTATCCTGTCGCGCTTGCACGCAGGCTCCGTTGGCCCGCGAACGCCCGCATTTGAGCCCGTCGACTCGCTGGATCCCTCGCATGCGCAGTGACTTGTCAGCCATCCTCTCGTTCGCGCGGTTCGCCTGGTTGCTGGCGAGCACAGTCGCCTGCTTGAGCGTCGGCTGCAGCAGCAAGTTCGGCATCGAACAGCAGGCCGGGTACGACGTCGGTGCCGTCAAGTTCAACACCGACGCCGGCAAGGTCGGCGACGTCAAGGCCAAGGACTCCCAAGCAGAAGTCATGCCAGGCGAATCCGACACGGCCGACGAAGCACCGGATCTGGACACCGCCGGGCTAGGGGGCGAAGACGCGCTGCCCACATCGGACGCCTGCACGACGCCCTGTACGAACGAGGGCGAGTGCGTCGGCCCTCTGCCCATGTGCCAGGTCGCCTCGTGCGATGAGGGTTGCTGCGGCTTGGCGATCGCGGAAGACGGCGCCGAATGCGACGACGGCAACCCCTGCACGTCAGGCGACTCGTGCGGCGGCGGGGCGTGCGGGGGCAAGGCCAAGGCCTGTGACGACAGCCAGGACTGCACGCTGGACAGTTGCGACGCCAACACAGGCAAGTGCATCTACGCGGCATCCGAAGGCTTTTGCGTCATCGACGACCTCTGCTACGAGGACGGCGCGTCCGATCCCGCCAGCGCGTGCAACTGGTGCAGCATCGCCGAGTCCCAGGCGACGTGGTCGTTCAAGCCGACGTGTTGCAAACTCGACAGCCAGTGCCCCGCTGTCGGTGCGTGCGACGAACCCCATTGCGACGTGGCCAGCGGCAAGTGCCAACCCGGCAAGAAGCTTGGCTGTTGCACGGCCGACAGCGACTGTGACGACGTCAACGCCTGCACTGCCGACAGTTGCGACTTGAGCACCGGCAACTGCGCTATCGTGCCCAAGGCCTGTCCAGCGCCCAACGGCTGCCAGAACGGCGCGTGCGATCCCGGCACCGGCGCGTGCAAGGCCGTCACCAAGCCGGGTTGGTGCTTCATCGACAGCCAGTGCGTCGGCGACTCGGACGCGCTCGCCGGCAATCCGTGCGAAATCTGCGCGAGCAAGAAGGACTCCGGGAAGTGGAGCGCCGCCGTCGGCGACTACTGTAGCGACGGTAATGCCTGTACGTTCGGTGATGTGTGCGATGTCGACGGGGAGTGCAAGGGCACGGCGCAGAAGGGCTGCTGCAAGACCGACTCGGATTGCGGCCCGCCGCCCAGCCCGTGCCAGACCGTGACGTGCAATGCTTCGCTGGGCTTGTGCTCGACCGGCAGCAAGGCTGGCTGCTGCACTTCGGGTGTGTGCTGCGACGTGTTCTCGCACACCTTCAAGGCGGCCAAAACTCCCTGCGCCGACGCGGCGTTGTCCACCGAATACAAGTGCGCCGGCAGTGCCATCCAGGAGCGCGAGACCAATCCCGGCTGCAACGGCACTGCCAGCGATGGCTGCACCAGCAACCCGGCCTTCACCTCGCTAGGCCCCTGGACCACCATCCAGAACTGCGGGGCTGGCTCGGCGTGCGTCGCGAGCGGCAGTGGCGTGAAGCCGACGTGCAAAGCCGTTTCCCAATGTACGAGCGGCGCTTGCTGCGACCTGACCACCGGCAAGTACAAGGCCAACGGCGCGGCGTGTGGCAGCAGCAGCTTCAAGACGCAATGGCAGTGCAGCGGCACCAGCACGCAGAAGCGCACCGGCCAGCAGACGTGCACGGGTGCCAGCACGGCATGCTCCAGTCAGGACGCTGACTTGCAGTGGAGCGGCTGGTCGACCAGCCAGGTCTGCGGCGCGGGCACGACTTGCACCGTGGCCGCGGGAGGCACCTCAGCGAGTTGTAAGGCCGGCGCGACGAACAGCTGCGCGGGCAAATGCGGCGGCCAGGGCAGCGGCACCTGCTACTGCGACAGCATCTGCGCGACCGTCGGCGATTGCTGTTCAGACTTCGGCACTCAATGCTGCGGTCAGTCGGAGAACACCTGCAACGGCAAGTGCGGCGGCCCCGGCGCCGGCCCGGACGGCTGCTGGTGCGACGAGGCCTGCAAGGTGCTCGGCGATTGCTGTGTGGACAAGGCGGGCTGCGCGTGTCCTTGACGGTGCCGCTCTTCGACAGCCACGCCCACCTCGACGATCCCGGCGGCGATGCCGACGCGCTGATCCGCCAACTGCAGGCGCTCGTTGCCCAAGGCTGGACGGGCGCGCTCATCCCCGGTTATGACCCCGATCGCTACTTACTGGCGCGCAGGCTGATCCAAGCGGTGCCGCCCCTGGTGCGCGCGGTCGGTTTGCATCCCGAGGCGTTGGCGGCGATGCCCGATGAAGCGGCGCGTGAACGGGCGTGGCGGCTCTTCCTGGCCGAACTGGACCAGCCCGGCGTAGTGGCAGTGGGCGAGATCGGATTGGACAAGAGGCACAAGAAGACCTTCAGTTTGCCGTTGCAGATCGGCTGGTTTCGCCGCAGCCTGCAAGTCGCGCGCGAGCGCTCCCTGCCGATCGTGCTGCACCTGATCGGCTGGCACGGCCACGGGCTCGAAGTGCTGCAGGCGCACCGGCCACACCGGGGCGTGGTGCACCGCTGGTCGGGGCCGCTGGAAATGGTGAAACCGTATCAGGACCTGGGCTTGCACCTGGCCCTGGGGTTGGAGCCGCGCGAGAGCCCGGTCAAGCGCCAGGCCGCCGCGGCAGCCATCGCTGCGGACCGGCTGCTGATCGAGACGGACTGGCCGTTCCTGGGCATGACGTACCCGCGTGCCCTCAGTGAGATGGGGCAACTACTGGAGACGCTGGCGGTTTGGCGTGGCGAACCCGTGGACGAACTGGGGCCGCGGCTGGCCGCCAATGCGCACGCGGTGTACGGTAGCGCGCGCCTTTGACGGCGAGAGGTCACGATGGACGGTCAGCACTTGCACGGCAGCCATGAACCCTTGGTCGTTCCCGTGCGCAAGACCGGGCGGTCGACGCCGGCGCAACGGCGCTTCGATCGGCTGGTCCGGCTGGTCTCGGAGCCGGGCTTCGATCGGCTGCAGAACGCGCACGTCGTGGTCGTAGGTCTGGGCGGCGTCGGTGGATTCGCGGTCGAAGGGCTGGCGCGCTCGGGCATCGGCCGGTTGACGCTGGTGGACTACGACGTGGTGTGCACGACCAACGTGAACCGGCAGATCCAGGCGCTGCACGGCAACACCGGTACTTCCAAGGCGATGTTGCTGGCCGAGCGGGTCAAGCAGATCCAACCGAACGCGCGGGTCGAGGTCGTGCAGAAGTTCTACAGCAAGGACACCGCCGACGCCTTGATCTCGCTGGACGATCCGCCCGATTTCGTGGTCGACGCGATCGACAGTCTGGCCGCCAAGCTGCACTTGATGGACCGGTGCCAACGTCACGGCATTCCACTGGTTTCTTCGATGGGTGCGGCGGGCAAGATGGACCCGACCGAGATCCGCCTGGCCGACCTTTACGAGTCCAAGACCGACCCCTTCGCGCGGGTGGTGCGCAAGCAGTTGCGGCGCCAGTACCAATGGCCCGAGAACAGCGACCGCAAGAAACTCAGCGGCGTGACCGTGGTCTACAGCGAAGAATCGCGGCGGATGCCGTTGCCGCCGAGCTGGGACGTCAACGGTTTCGAGTGCGTGTGCCCGTCGGATGCGGACGGCGAGTGGGGCAAGGACAACAAGTTCCACGCCTGCACGACCCGATCCTTGATCGAAGGCTCAGCCGTATTCGTGACTTCGGTATTCGGCATGGTCGCGGCGAGCCATGTGGTGCGCACGCTGGTCGGTGACCTGGTCGCCCCTACCGCCGACGAACGGGGCCTGGCGACCTGAGCTCACGGCCTCGGCTGGGCAGTCCCGGCAAACGCCATGAACGCGTAATAGCACGCCTGCGCCGCGGCTTGCTTGGCGGCTCCGAGGATCTGTTGCGGCACGACCGCGCCGTCTTCGGCACCGTCGAGCTTCCACGAGTCCAACCAGTCGCGAATCGCCTCGGCCGCGAACGTCAGCTCGCTCTTGCGGATGCCCGAGGCCTTGTCCGCCAGCGTCAGCCAGTGGTTGGCGTCCACCGCATCGCCGGCGCTCAGGCACAAATAACCCACGAGTTCATCGAAGCCGCGGTCCAGCGGCGCGTCGTCCGGCACCTGCAGCGCGGCGTTCTGCGCTCGTTCGTACATCTTCGCCGAGACCAGCGCCGCCGCCAGATAAGCCTGACCGTGGCCTTTGCCCAGCAGCTTTGCCATGAACGTGCCGCCGCGCTCGGCCAGGGCCATGTTGCCGACTTCGGCCCATTCCGCCATCGCGTCGAGCATCTTGGTCGGCCACGCAACTGCTGGCATGCCCAGCATTTCGACCATCTCCTCCAGCGCGGGCAGGCCTTTGTCCGGCTGGTCGAGGTACGTTTCGAGCGCGTCGAAAATCGCGTCGGCCGGCGGGGCGTGGAAGCGATCGATCCACTCGGTGGCGAAATCCGCGTCGACCAGGAAGCCGAACATGCGTCCGAGCCGATCGCGCGGCCAGAACGGCAACTGCCAGCGCTCCCACAGGTCTTGCACCGCCATCCAGGTAAAGACCTGTAGGCCTTCGTCGGCCACCGGCAGCAGTTGCAGCCAGTCGTCCTCGATGTCGGACTGCATCGCCGCGCCGGCCGCCAGTGCCGTGAACTTCTCGCGGTCGGTGTCGATACCGATCTGGCGCAGGCCGTCCAGCACTTCTTCGTCTGTCCATTCGCGCAGATCGGGCGTGGTGCCGTCCCACGTCGCCAGTCGTCCCGTCGTTTGCAAGGTGTCCGTCGCCGCGTCGCTCATCGTCGCCTCCGTCATCCGAGTATTCGCCAGGTCACGCCAACGCTTGCAAGGCCTGCAGAACCTTTTCGGCATGGTCCTTGGCGATGACCTTGGGCCAAACGCGCGCCACCTTGCCGGCCTTGTCGATCAGGAAGGTCGAACGAATCACGCCCTCCACCTTCTTGCCGTACATCACCTTCTCGCCGAATGCGCCGTACGCCTTCATCACCGCGCGATCCGCGTCCGAGAGCAGGCGAAACGTCAAGCCGTACTTGTCGCGGAACTTGGCGTGGGACTTGACGGAATCCGCACTGACCCCCAGGACCACGGCAGCGCCCGCGAGTTGCAACTGCGCCTGCCGATCGCGGAAGTCGCAGGCCTCGGTCGTGCAACCCGGCGTGTCGTCCTTGGGGTAGAAGTACAGGACCACGGGGCGACCGCGCAGGGCGGACAGGGCCACGGTGGTGCCGTCGTCGGCCGGCAGCTCGAAGTCGGGGGCAAGCGAGCCAAGTTCGGGGCGGGACATCAAGCACCTCTGGGTTGCCGGGGCAAGGTGGCACGCAAGCGGCGGCGGCGTCAACCGGGCCGGCAAACCCGTTCGCCGGTTGAGCATGCCGGGAAGCGCTTGCCGCACCAGCGTGTCGCGCCTACGCTATCGATCCCGGCCGACGTCAGGATGTGCCTCTTGCGTCAGGAAGTTGAGGAGGCGCCCATGCGATTTGCCATCATCAGCGACATCCACGCCAACATCCAGGCGCTTTCCCGCGTGCTCGACCGCTGCGAGAAGGAAGACGTCGACGAGATCATCTGCCTGGGCGACGTCGTCGGCTACGGTGGTAATCCCAACGAATGCTGCGAGTTGTTGCGCGAGCGTTGCACCGTCGTCCTGATGGGCAACCACGACGCGGCGACGGTCGGCGTGATGGACGCGGACTATTACTACGAGTCGGCGCGCAAGGTGCTGTACTGGTCGCGCTCGGTGTTGACGGCGGACAACTTCAAGTGGCTGTACTCGCTGCCCTATACCCACCAGCGCCCGGAACTGGACGTCGGCTTCTACCACGCGGCGCCGATCCTGCCGTCGGGCTTCTACTACGTCGTGCGCAACGAGGAGGCCGAGGCCCTGACGCGCATGAAGTCCGGCCTGTACGGGCACAACTTCATCGGTCACAGCCACTTGACCACGACCTACGAGTACAACGGCCGCAAGGTGCGCGACGTGACGGGCCAGTACGAGTTCCAGAAGCAGCGCAAGTACCTGATCAACGTAGGTTCGGTCGGCCAGCCGCGCGATCGCAACCCAGACGCGTGCTTCGTGATCTTCGACAGTGACAGCAAGGCCTTGCGCCACGCGCGGGTGAGCTACGACGTGGACGGAGCCGCTTCGCGCATCCGCGAGGTGGGCCACGACGAGAAGTTCGCCCGCCGATTGAAGCTGGGCGTGTAATTTGCGTGGGTTTAGGTTCGGGAACGGGAACGGGAACGGGAACGGGAACGGGAACGGGAACGGGAACGGGAACGGGTTCGGGAACGGGTTCGGGTTCGGGTTCGGGTTCGGGTGCGCCTCCGGCTCCGGCCACGGTTCCGGCCACGGCTCCGGCTCCGGTCAGCGTTCGTCTTCCGAGGCAAGATAGCGCGCCCGCACCTGATACCGCGACTCAGGCGCCTTGCCCCGCTTGCCCGCCTCGACCTGCTGGATCCGCAACAGGAAGCCCTCGCCCGAGCCGGCCACCACCATCGCTTGCTGGTCCAATCCCGGCTGGATCAGGATCTTGCGCAAGTCCACCTGCGTGCCTTGATCGCGTACGGTCAGCCAGTAGGTGCTCTGCCCCGGCGCCGCGGCCTCGATGCGGATGCGCGTCATGCTCGGGTCGCCACCGTCGATGCGCAGCCAATCCACGCCAGCCGCGTCGTCGGCATTGCCGGTCTGCCACGCGCCAAGTACCAGAGGCGACGCGCTTTCCTCAGTATTGTTCGGCTCGATCTCGGGCTGGTCTGCCAGCGCCTCGTCCTGGTACTGGATGGTGTACTCGACCTCGTCGGTGCGCACTGCGGCGTCCTTCACCGCGACCCGTTCGATGACCAGCCGGTCGGGCATCTGCCGCGTCGACGCCGCGAAGGCCAGGACCGCATGCAACTCCCCGCGCCGCAACACTTCGCTCGACAGGGTCCGCCGCGCACCGTCCACCAGCGCCAGGCGCAGCCCGCTCGGCCCCTGCATGCCTTTCACGTCTATGACCACGCGCAGGATCCGGCTCTCGAAACTGCCCTGCAGCTGGTACACGTCGCGGTCCGCCGGGCCGTCCAAAGTGCCGTCCAGCTTGACGTGGGGCGCCAGTTCACCGATTTCTTTGCTGTTTCCATCGTTCGGCTCGCGTTCCAGCGAGGACGTGCGGGCAGCGACTTCGACCTTGAGCGTGTACTGCTCGCTCATGCTCTCGCCGGCCACTTGGCCCGGCGCCAGTTGCTGGGTCACGCACACCGCGTTCGGACTGCCGCGCGCGTCCAGATGGCGCAGCACTTCGCCTTGGCCGACGCCGCGGTGTGATGAGTGCAACTGCTGGTTTCCATTCTTGTCGTGCAGGGTGACTGCCAGATCCATGGTCTTGACGCCTGAGACGCGCACCGTCAAGTCGTCGCCTTCCTGCAGCACCGGCAGGCGGAAGCAATCGACATCGGCCAGCGTTTCGGACTGCCGCTTGCCGATCACCCCATGCGCCTGGCTTTCTGGTCCGAGCGGATTGGCCTTGCGCGCCAAGTCGTTAGGCTCTTGCTCGATGCCGCCGACTGGCCCATCTTGGTAGGTCAGTACCAGCGTCAGCGCGGCCAGGCCACCCACCAGCACCGCCACGAACAGCGCGAAACGCCAGCCGCGACTGCGCCGGGCCCGCTGCTCCATCATCTCCACCGGCTCGGTGGACTCGAGGTCGCCCGATGGACGGTTCGGCTGGGCGGGCTCTTGCGCCGGCGCTTGGGAGGTCGCCTGATCGATCGTGTTCGAAAGCAAGGGCTTGCCGGCCGGCACGCTGGGCGTCAGGCCCGGCAGCGCGGCGAAACCGGCACTCTGGGCTTCGGTCAGCGCGGCGGAGAACTCCACCATGGTCTGGAACCGCTTCGCCGGGTCCTTCTCCAGCGCCTTTGCGACGATCTGCTCCAAAGCCTCCGGAATCGTGCAGCTTGGCGCCACCTCGACCATGCGCGGCGCCTTCTCCATGAGGTGCGCTTTCAAGATATCGAAGGTGCCGCGCTCGCTGAAGACGTACTGGCCGGTCAGCATGCGGAACAGGAGCGCGCCTAACGCATAGATATCCGCACGTTCATCGATGTCGCCCGCGCGAATCTGCTCGGGGCTCATGTAGTACGGCGTGCCGAAGATGTCGCGCTGGCTGTGGATCGTGTACGGGTCGTCGACGCCTTGCACCTTGGCCAGACCGAAGTCCAGGATCTTCACGAAGTCCGGGTGCGAGTGGTTGCGCACCAGCATGACGTTTTCCGGCTTCAGGTCGCGGTGCACGATGCCGGCGCGGTGGGCTTCCGAAAGCGAATCGCACATTTGCAGCGCGATCTTGGTCGCACGGTCAGCTGGCATCGGCCCGTCGCGTTCCAGCACGGCATCGAGCGCTTCGCCTTCCAGAAGTTCCATCACCAGGTAGAACAGTTCGCCCCACCGGCCGAAGTCGTACACCATCACCGTGTGCGGGCTCGAAAGGCGTGAGATAGCACGGGCTTCCCGCGTGAAGCGCGAGATCAGCTGCTTGCGCGCGGACAGGCTCTCGTGCAAGAGCTTGACCGCCATGGTCTTGCGCAGGTGGATCTGCTCGGCGCGGTACACGGCGCCCATGCCGCCCCGGCCGATCAGCGACAACACCAGATAGCGATCCGCAATCAGCGTACCGACATACGGAGCATCGTCGTCGCCGATGTCCAGGCCGCCTTCCAGCGAAGTGACCAGCGTCTCGGCGTCGCGCAGTCCCGCAGGCGGATTCGCGTGCATGATCGTGTGGTTGCGATCCGATCGCGGCGTGCCTCGCTCGGGCAGGGCGCGTTCCGGCAGGTCCGAGTCCCGCGACGCTGCGGGCGGGCGCGATGGCAGCGGCGGCGGCTTCGAAGGCGAATCTATGCCAAGAGATGCGCGGGCATCCACGACAGCGCGCGGTTCGGAAGGCGGGCGCGGCGCGGCAGCTGGACGGGCGGAACCAGCGGCTGGCGCGGCGGTGGACGCAGGCGCGGGCGGACTTGGGGCCGCTGGCAAAGGTTGTACTACGGTCGCGAGATCGCCCGAATCACTGGCGAACGGGTCCAAGGGCGTCCCGTCGCCAGGGCAAAACTGGGTCGCCTCGGCGTAGGTACGTCGGCAAATTGGGCAGATCTTCATCCGAATGCAGGCCCCGCGGGGGAGGCGATAGTACGCCAGGAAAGGGTCATCCGCCAGTCTGACGTGAAATCCAGCGTTTCGGAACCTTGCCCGGGATGCGCTGCCACGACGGCGTCGAATAATCTCCGCACGGTACGTCCATCGGTTCGCGAGAAGCGCCGTCCGCCGCGGTAATCCACAAGCGCATGCACTTGCCGTCCTCGTTGGAAGCGTAGACCAGACGCTTGCCGTCCGGGGCCCACGAAGGCTCCAGGGAGCGCTTGCCCTGGCCCGGAGTCAGCCGCTGCGCATGGCCTTGCAGGTCCACGGTCAGGATGTCGATCGCGCTACCCCGCATCCCGGAGTAGGCGATCCGCCCGTCCGGTCCCCAGTCGGGATCGGTGTTGTACGGCCCGACCCAGGTCAGCCGCCGGCTCTGTCCCCCAGTCGTATCCATGACATACACGTGGGGCTGGTCGGTGCGATTGGACACGTAAGCGATCCAGTTGCCGTCGGGCGAGTACACCGGGCTGAGTTCATCGCTGTCGGCGTGCGTCAGGTTGCGCAGCGGAGTGCCCGTGTAGTCCAACGTCCAGATGTCCGCCTGGTCGCCGTCGTTGATGGTGGCGATCACGTCACCGCGGGGATTCTGCGCGCAACTGCGAAACTGCCGATCGATGGAGCCTTTGGCGAAGGCTATCGGCACGAACGTGCGGTCGATGTCGGCCTGGGGCGCGGCAGGTCCGTTCTTCTTGAGCTTCTCCTTGCGGCCCAGCGTCGGCGTCAAATCCGAGAGCATCGACAGTTGCGCGGCGTCCATCTTGAAAAGCGAGGGATCGCCCGTGCGGAAGCTCATGTAGGCCAGGCCGCCATCCACGAGTTGAATCGGGAACATGTGGACGCCCTGCTTGCCGCCGTCGCTGACCAGGACCCGGCGATTGTAGCCGTCGGCGTCGACCTGCCAGATGGCGCGCGAACAGCCCGGCGCTGGCGCACTGTAGAAGATCACCGTGTCGAACGTGCCTTCCACGCCGGTGATGGCACCCTGCACGGCGTTCATGACCCGATGGGCCATCGATCGCAGGCTGCTGGCGGGCGCGACCTGCTGGCCGGCGTCGCCCAGGTCGATCGGCTTGTTCGTCAACGCGTTGAACAGCGTCACCTGTAACTCGACCAGGCCGGGCTCCTTGGCCGAGCGCAAAAGAGAGCCGAGCACGTACGTCGCCCCCGCGCCCGTAGCGCCGCCTGGCCTGATGACCAGATTCGGCATCCCGGTCTTGACCGCCGAGCTGTGCAAGCCCCCGGAAGTCTTGAGCCAACGCAGGATGCCCGACAGGCGCGTGTCGTTGCCCAGCACCGTTTCGATGGTCTCGCAGGACGCCTTGGGCAGACCCTGGCACACCGGCTGCAGCACCAGCATGCCGTCGATCTGGCGCTGGGCGGCCTCGATCACCACGTACAGGCCGGCATCGTCTGGCGTCGGCGGCGGCGTCTGGGCCAGACCAGGCTGGGCCAAAGCCAGCAGCGCCACTGCGCCCGCGAGGAGGGGAGTGACGCGCAAATTCAACCATTGCGGCAAGATCGGCGCCGGCCTCGTGAGATTGCGTAGCATGGAAAACTCCCCGCGCACCGGTGACCGGCCAGACTCTCGTGCGTACGTCCGCCTTGTTGCGGTCTAGTCAGATAGCCCCGGCATCCCTGCGGGTCAAGGATCGAACGGCGCGAGGAAGGCTGGATCGGAATGCGGCCGATGGTCGGGCGATCTCCCTTGGCGTGGGCATAGCTGGCGTTGTTGATCACGGGCAAGTCGATCGGGTTGACGATCGCGAAAACTGCAACCATGGGGAAACACGTGATTGCGCGCGAAACGAATGTGACAGGCTTGCAACATCTGACGTTGACCCGTAGTGTTCATCTTGCGTGGACGACACAGACGTTCACCAGTGAACCCGACAGCCCGCGGGCGAGCGACAGACTCTTCGGAGACCATCGCAAGCACATGAGGCAAGAGGGAAAAAAGCCCAGGAGGGCGTGGCGGTACGGGCCGAAAGGTTCCACCACCGCTGGACGATTCTTCGATACCCTGAGGCTCCGGCATCGGCCTGTGCGGCACGACCAAGAGCGAGAGGGGAGCGGCGGCGAAATCCGCAGCAAGATCGGCCAGTCAATCCCTGGAGGGCAGGAACACCCAAGAGAGGTGCGCCGAGATGGTCAGCGGTCTAACAGCCGCCCCGGAAAAGCGCGCTTCGTCCCGGGCTAAAACCCTTGGATTTCAGCACGATCTGAGCCTGTCGAAACGTGGAGACACGTGAAGGCGGACGCAAATCGTGGCAAGAGGAAGGCCAGGCCAGCGAACTCCGTGAGGAGAACGCGACACCCCGAAGGCACGCAGCCAACCGCAGAGATGCGGCGAGCGAGCGACCCGAGGAGACAAGCCAGCCCTCCCTCGTACGGGGCACGGCGCGCGGATGACCTTCGGGACATCGGCAGCCACCCAGGGCAACCTGGAGCGCCCGGCAGCCAGCGAAGCTGCCGTGCACGGTCCGCATCCGCACACAACTTTCATGCGCAAGCGTGGAAGCGTCGATTTTCATGCGCAAGTGTGGGAATGACCGTGAACGGAAGCGCCGATCAGCACACGTACGAACGCCTGGCACAGCCGGCCTTTTCGTCTTGTACGAGGAGGAACTGGCAGTGGCCCGACCTGCTGCAGGAGATGCTTCGGCGTCACAATGCGCAGCACGGCAACGTGTCCAGCCAAGGAAAAGAAGGGCAGGGTCAGCCGAGAGGCTGCCGGCTCAGGACGAGGTCAAACCTCTGAAGGGAGAAATCCCATGGATGTCGCCAGGATGAAACAAGCCTGGCAGGTGAGGAAGGCAAGGCGCGAAGAGGGACCGGGAACCTGGCAACAGGCGTAACGGAGCAAACCCTGGACGTAGCTCAAAGTCGGGAACAGGGAGAGACGGAGCTCGCAAGAGCGCTGAATCGAACGAAGACCCGGCGACCCATGCGGCCTGGGAACCGCACGGGGAAAAGCCCCTCATTGCAGTACATCGAAGGGGCGCAGAACCTCAGGAAGGCATGTCGAGCCTTCGAAGTGAAGCAATTCACGGAGAAGACTGCGGCAGCCGGTGCCAGCGAGTGGCAAGGTGGAGCGCAAGGCAAGGCGGCGCATAGAACACAAGGGCCATTGGCCGTGTTCTACGCAAATCGGATTCGGAAAACCTCGTGTACCGGGCGTCGCTGCCTAGGTAGTGGAGGACGGGACAACCCAATAGGTCCCTTACGTTCCGGTTGATGTCGTCAGGTCAGCGCAACCACGTAGCTGCAAGGTCCGAGAGCGACGTTCCGCGCAAGCGGCAAGAAGCTTCCGAACCACGAAGGTGACGGTCAAGGCCTTGGAGAGGCAAACACTGGTTCTCGTCGTACACGCAGCAAAGACCTCCGGAAACGGAGGTTTTTGTTTTTTTACT
>CAYHHL010000077.1:0-25822 GCA_964356325.1 uncultured Enterobacteriaceae bacterium
CGAACCCGTCCCCGAACCCGCCCCCGAGCCCGAACCCGTCCCCGAACCCGAACCCACGCCAGGCACGTTGGCAAGCGCGCCAGGTGCTCGCGGGTTGACCCATTGGCGCGAACCGCGCCCCATCGATCCCGAACCTAGAACTGCAGCCCCATGCTCAGCCGGCTCTGCGGCACCACCAGCGGCCAGCCCGTCAACTGCGGCGCCGCCACCACCAGATCGAACGCGTCCACAACCAGCGCCACGTCGGCGTCGAACTGCCACACCAGCCCGAATCCCTTCAGGTTCAAGTACGCGCCGGTCTTGCCCACGTGCGTGCCCACCTGTTCGTCGTTCAGGATGGAGAGCCCCAAGGCCAGCCCCGACCGCCACCACAGGTCCGGCCGCAGCCGATGCTTGAAGTGCACGAAAGCCGCGGCATTGGTCGCGCCCAGGCTCATCGACCGGCGTTCGATCGACAGCCACGGGTTGAGCTCGAGCAGCGCGCCGATTTCCAGCCGCTTCCAGGCATACGCACCGTTGATCTGTAGGGCGTACGCGGGGTTCTGCACGCTGACCGAGCCGTGTACTTCGGTCCGGTAGCCGAGATCGACCTCGCGGGCCTCGGCGTGCGGCGCCCCTGCCAGCAGCCCCAGCGCCAGCAAGGTGATCGCTAGAATACTTACGGAGTTGCGCCGCCATCGCCACGCCACCAGCACGCCGGCCAGCACTGCGAGCACCGACCCTGCCGGCGCCTGCGTCCCTTGCGGACAGGCACCACAGCCCTCGCACATCCCCGTACCCTTGGAAGAATCCGGGCTGGTCTCGAGGAACTTCGCCACCGTGTTGCCGCAATACCCATTGGCCATGTCACACCCCGGCTCGTACGTGAACCACTTGTCCAGGAACTGGTCGATTCGCTTCTGGCGCGCCGGTTTGTCGCCCGGTTCCCGCAACATCTGCAGTAGTTCGGTCGAAGCCAGCACTGCCGCGTCGAACCTCGGCTTGACCGTCGCGTCGCCACTCTCGCAGTTGTCCAGCACCGACTCGTGGCCGTGCCCGTCGCGGTTCTCCTCGAGCGTGCAATTGACCTGCTCCACCCAGTCGAACACGTGCTGCACCTTGCGCTGGTCCGGCGTGCGGAACGTGTGGGTGAAGCTGTCCTGGATCGCGTGCAAGGCCCGGCCCGCATACCAGTAATACTGCGACAGCGGGTAGTCGATGGTGCCCTGGTATTGCGTATTCAGCGGCGCCGGCACGCGCTCCTCGGGATCGATCTGGCCCGCAGCGTCCAAGGTGACAAGCGCCGACCAGTACAGCGCTTCGATGCGGTGGCGACAATCGCGCAGGGCCTGCTCATCGCCCTTGGCGCCGTCCTGGGCTTTGGAGCGCAGGCAGTGTTCGTCCTGGTCGCCCGGGGCATTGTGGACCGTCGCCAACTGGCCGAACGAAAAATCGGGCACGCCGTGCAGGTCCGGGAAGCGCACACCGAGGATGAGCGACAACGCATAGAGATTCTTGTCGTATTGCCCCGGGTCGAATTCCGTCGACAGGGCGAGTTGGGCATCGGTCCCGGTCGGATCGCGCGGCGGCGCCACGTAGCCCGCGTTCTTGAGCGCCTGGAAGCTGATGCGTTCGTGGCAGTTGTTGTGGATCGGGTCGTCGATCTGCCACGCGTGCACGGTCCTCGGTACCGTCAGCAGGCACAGCGCGAGCAGCAGGAACAAGGTGTTGCGCATGGCCACTCCTGAAGCAACCGGATGAAGTCGAACTAGAATCGCCAGGCGAGGTTGGCGCCGAGCGAGCCGGGACCGGGACCGACCTCGAACGCGAGCACGCCGGGCTTGTGGCGCCGCGACTGTCCGCTTGTATCGAAACGCCGCCAATACGCGAGGTTGGCGATGGCGGTGCCCAAAGCTGCGCCGGTCAGGACGTCCGAGAGGTTGTGCCTGCCGTTTTCGACACGGGACCAGGCGACGAAGCCGGCGGTGCCCAATGCCATGGTCTGCAAGGCGATTCCGCCCAGTCGGCTGTTGCCCGTAGCACCTTCGCCCCAGACGAAATGGCCGCCCGTGACCAGACTGGCGTACATGGCCAGCGAAAACGAGGTCGAACTGTGGCCCGAGGGGAAACTGCGCCTGCCGTCGTCAAAAATCTTCTTGGCCGTGGCGGGATCCGGGTCCAGGGGCACTTCCTGGCCGGTGCAGGTCACGCCCTGGGGGTCGGTCAAGGTGGTGCAGTAGTGGCGCTGCACGCGGTCCTGGAAGTCGGGCCGCAGCCTGCCGAAACCGAACTTGAGCGCCTCGGTTCCCAAAAGCGTCAGCGCGAGGTTCTCGCCCAGACCCACCAGCGTGTCGTGCACGTGCCTGGACTTGCGCGCACCTGCTGGTCCCGGCACGCCCTCTTGCAGGCCAAGCCACACTCCCACCACGGGAATCGCGATTCCGACCCACAGGGCCGGCACCGTTTCGCCGGTATCTTCGGTCCGGTGCTTGCGGCCGACGGAGCCTGCGTACTTGGCATCGAGGATGGCTGCGGGATGCGCCGGGTCGAAAGCCGGGCCGATGCCGCCTTCACTCGGTGACAGGCTGTGCACCGCCAGAAAACCGCCCAGGGCGCCAGCGATGATGCCGTAGTCGACCAGATCGCGCGTCTGCCACCAGTCGGTCGGCGTCGGCGGCATGGTGGCTTGGGTCACGGGCGTCGGCGCCTCAGGCAACGCCAGCGGCTGCGCTTGCACCGGCCAGGCGCAGGCGAGTGCCAGGCTCGTCACCAAGCCCATCGCTACGTTGCGTTTCTGCCAACCGACCGAGTCCATGCTACCTCCAGGTTCCGGGAGGACGGGCTGGAAGCCCACCCCTACTATAAGCCATTGGATTACTTGACCATCGAACCATTGGGCACGCCGCGCGCCGGATGCAGGGCCACGCGGCGGCCGGTCTCGTCCTCGGCGACCAGCAGCATGCCGTGGCTGTCCAGGCCCATCAGCTTGCGCAGCGGAAGATTCGCGATGACCAGGACTTGCCGCCCGACCAGGTCTTCGGGCGCCACGGTCTCGGCAATGCCCGAGAGAATCTGGCGGGGCTGCGCTTCACCCAGATCGATCTGCAACTTCAGCAGCTTCTTGCTCTTCGGCACGACCTCGGCCTGCACGACCAGGCCCACGCGCAAGTCGACCTTGCCGAACGTGTCGATGTCCACGGTCGGGCCATCCAGCACCACCGCTTGCGCCTGCCCAGCGAGTTCGGCCTGAACCGCGCTCGACTTGGCCATCGCTGTGAACTCGCCGGTCCGGGCAATCTCGCCCGCCGCCTCCACCTCGGCGAGCACGTGCTTCGGAAACAGCGGCGGGCCCTCCACGACTGGCCGTCCCGGCTGCAACTGGCCGATCTCCAACTGGTCCAGGGTCAGCAGCCGCCCCTCCCAGCCGACCCGCCGCAGGATCTCGCGCGCAGATTCGGGCAGCACCGGCTCGAGCAGGTTGGCGGCGATTCGAATGCCGTCGAGCACGTGGTACAGCGTCAAGGCCGCGGCATCCTTGTCGGTTCGCACGGTGTGGAAGGGCGCGTCGGCGGTCAGCACCTGGTTCAGGCGCGACACCAGCAGCATGACGTCCGCCAGCGTCCGGTGGATGCGAAACTCGCGCACGCTTTCGGCAACCGGTCGCACGTCGCCGAACTCGCCGGCCATTTGGCCCAACAGCAGGCGCGCGAAACCGATCGCTCCATCCAGGGACGGGCTGTGCAGCCTATGGGCCGGCGCATCGGGCACCTTGCCGTCGAACCACTTGACACACAATGCAATCACCCGCTGCACGAGGTTGCCCAAGTCGTTGGCGAGATCGGCGTTGTTGCGCCGGACCAGCGCCTCCTCGCTGAAGTTGCTGTCCTGACCCACCGCCATCTCGCGCAACAGGAAATAGCGCAGCACTTCGGCGCCGTACTTGTCCTTGAGCGCCAGCGGGTCGACGACGTTGCCCACGGATTTGCTCATCTTCGCGTTGTCGAGCAGCCACCAGCCGGTCACGACCAGCCGACGCGGCACGGGCAGGCCCATCGCCATCAGCATGGTCGGCCAGTACACCGCGTGCGTGGTCAGGATGTCCTTGCCCAGGAAATGCGTCACCGTCGGCCACCACTGTTCGAACGCGTTTTCACCCCCGGTCGGCGGCAGATCGGGCGGCATCGGCGGTTCCGCGCCCAGGCCGCCCAGCGCGGTCACGTAGTTCAGCAGGGCGTCGAACCACACGTAACACACGTACTGATCGTCAAAAGGCAGCTCGATGCCCCAGCGCAGGCGTTCCTTCGGCCGGGAAATGCACAGGTCCTGCAACGGTTGCTGCAAGAACCCAAGCACTTCGTTGGCGCGACCGGCCGGCACGATCTCCATGCGCCCCGACTGGATCGCCTCGATCAGCGGCTGCTGATACCGGCTCATCAGGAAGAACCAGTTCTTCTCCTTGAGGCGCACCACCGGCCGCCCGCAATCTGGACAGCCGCCGTCCTTGAGTTCCTTCTCGGTCCAGAAGCGCTCGTCGGCGGTGCAATACCAGCCCTCGAATTCGCGCGCCACGATCAGGCCCTGCTCGAACAATTGCTGCAGCGCGCGGCGCACCACGGCCTTGTGGCGCGGTTCCGTGGTGCGAATGAACTGGTCGGGCGCACAATGCAGCTCGGGCCACAGATCCTTGAAAGCCTTGTGCAGTTCATCGCAGTGCTGTTGCGGATCGACGCCGCGCTTCTCGGCGGCCTGCTGTACCTTCTGGCCGTGCTCGTCGGTTCCGGTCACGAAATAGGCGTCCTGCCCGAGCAATTGCCGCCAGCGCCGCACCGCGTCCGCCAGGATCGTGCAGTAAGCATGGCCGATGTGCGGCTTGTCATTGACGTAATAGATGGGCGTGGTCACGTAGAAACGCTCGTTCATGTCAGGCTCCGGTGCGTACCGTTCGGCGGAATCGACCTGGATATAGCATGGCGTTCGCGCATCTGTCGCCGGGGCCGCCAGTCCCACGTCGGGATCGCGGCAACACCCCCGTAACTGGCGCTTTGCGGCGAGCGCGGTATCGTTCCCGGCGCCAGTGGTTCGAAATCCGTCGCCCGACCGGGGCACCGGCCCGCGAACCGGCCTTACGTTCTGGCTTGCTGTGGGGGATCGTCGTGTCCAGCTCTCTGATTCGATTGGTATCCGCTGCCTGCTTGAGCCTGTCGTGCTGCCTGGCGGCCGGTTGTGCGACGAATGACGCGCTCGCGCCCGGACCGACCCAGGACGTCGTCGTCACGCCCGACACCCACAGCGACGTGGTGATCGACGTCGTCAAGCCGGTCGACGTGGCCCCGGCTGACATCGGCCCGACGTGTCCCGGTGGCGCGGGCTGCACCTGCACCAAGGACGCCGACTGCCCTGGGAGCGCATGCGCCGCTTCGCCTACGGGCAAGACCTGCGCCGCCCCGTGCAAGAACAACGCATGCGCCGCGGGAACGATCTGCCGCACGGTACAGGTCGCCGTCACCCCCACCAAGTTGTGCTTGCCGCGCAATCCGACCTTGTGCGATCCCTGCTCCGTTTCGAGCACTTGCGCCACGCCCGCGGATCCGAATGCCCACTGCGTCGCGCTCCAGGACGATCAGGTCGGCGCCGGTGGTTGGTTCTGTGCGCCGACGTGCGCCAGCACCACGGACTGCCCGAGCGGCTTCCTGTGTACGCAAACTGCCCGCGTCGACGGCGATTCCGCATTGCATTGCCTGCCCGGCACCAAGACCTGCGATTGCAGCCCAGCTGCTTCGGCCTCTGCGGCCAAGACCACCTGCTTCCACCAGGCCAAGGCCGCCAACGGGCAGATCATCGGCAGCTGCAAAGGCACGCGTACCTGCAATATCAAGGGTTTGACGCCGTGCAGCGCCCCGACGCCGATCGCCGAGACGTGCGACGGTTTGGACAACAACTGCAGCGGCCAGAAGGACGAGGGCTCGCTGTGCGACGACGGCAACGCTTGCACGACGGATAGTTGCGCGGGCGGCGCCGGCTGCGCGCACGACAGCATCGCGGCCAAGTGCGATGACGGCAATCCGTGCACGGACGACAGTTGCGACAAAGGCAAGGGCTGCGTGAACGTCGTCAACACCGCGCCTTGCAGTGACGGCACGGCTTGCACGACCGGAGACGTGTGTGGCAGCGGCGCCTGCAAGGGCAAGGTGCTCACGTGCGACGACAACAACCTCTGTACGGACGATAGTTGTGACAAGACCAGCGGTTGCGTGTTCACGCCGGTCAAGAAGCCGTGCAACGACGCCAACGCCTGCACCACCGGGGACATCTGTGCGGGCGGCAAGTGCAATGGCTTCCCCATCGCCTGTGACGACAAGAACCTTTGCACCGACGATGCTTGCGACGTCACGACCGGCTGCACCGCGGTGGCCAACGCCAAGCCCTGCAACGACGGCAGCATTTGCACCCTGGACGATGTGTGCGCGGCCAACAAGTGCGACGGCAAAGCGATTTCGTGCGACGACGGCAAGCAGTGTACCGCCGATGTCTGTGACCCCAAGCTGGGTTGCACGCACTCGACCTTGGACGGCGAGCCCTGCAATGACGGAGATGCGTGCACCGCTGGCGAAACGTGCAACAACGCGACCTGCGTCACCGGCAAGCCCAAGGACTGCGACGACGGCAACCCTTGCAGCGTGGATACTTGCAACCCGATTGGAGTGGGCTGCTCGTCGGCCACGGTAGCCAATGGCATCACCTGTTCGGACGGCAACGTGTGTACGACCGGCGACGCTTGCGCGTCGGGGAAATGCGCAGGCGCCACGCTGGTTTGCGACGACGGCAACCCGTGTACGCTGGACGGTTGCGACTCCAAGTTCGGCTGCACCGTCAAGGCGGCGACCGGCGGCAGTTGTGAGGACGGCAACCCTTGCACGGCGCCCGACCTGTGCAAGTCGGGCGATTGCACCGCGGGATTACCTTTGGATGCCACGGCTTGCGGCGCGGGCAAGGTTTGCGCGGCTGGGGTCTGCAAGTAGCGCCAACGCTCGCAAGGGCCCCGAGGCTGCGCATGTCGCCAATCCCACGCCGCAAAGGCGACCCGCAGAATCCCGAGATCGAGCGCACGATCCAGGCCTTCCACAGCGGCACCGGCTGGGAGTGCTGGCAGGTGCTGGGCGCGCATTTCACCAAGGTTGGTCGCAAGTCCGGGTATCGATTCGGAGTCTGG
The DNA here is from genome assembly GCA_964356325.1 of uncultured Enterobacteriaceae bacterium. GTDB lineage: Bacteria > Myxococcota_A > UBA9042 > UBA9042 > UBA9042 > CAYHHL01. Next base: position 7,190 of record CAYHHL010000077.1, read on the forward strand.
GCGCCGTCCGCGGAATCGGTCGAGGTGTTCGGGGCTTTCGAGTCCGGCACGCACTGGACGGCGCGACCCATGCAGCGCGAGGGCGACGTCTGGTGGCATTTCGAGCCGGGTTGCAAGCCTGGAACACTCTATAAACTCAAGCTATTGCACGAAGGCGTCTGGCACGAGCGTTCCGATCCGTTCGCGTTCGCCAGCGAGTGCGGTGGCGGCAGCGCGTCGGTCACGGTGGCCCCGGACCAGCACGTGTGGCACGACAGCCAGTGGATGGCGGAACGCGGCTGGCGGCAGGCGCGCGATCAGCCGGTGTCGATCTACGAAATCCATCTCGGCTCGTGGCGCCACAAGGACGGACGATCGCTCAGCTATCGGGAGATCGCGCAGCCCCTGGTCGAGCACATGCGCCGCACCGGCTTCACCCACGTCCAGTTCCTGCCGCTCATGGAGCATCCGTACTATCCGTCCTGGGGCTATCAGGTCACCGGCTATTTCGCCCCGACTTCTCGCTACGTACAGCCGCACGACGGCTCGCCGCTGGCCCTGCACGAGGCGCCCGACGACTTTCGCTGGCTGGTCGATCAACTCCACGTCGCCGGCATCGCTGTGCTGGTTGACTGGGTGCCGGCGCATTTCCCTGATGATGTCCATGGCTTGCGCAAGTTCGACGGCACGGCGCTGTTCGAGGATCCGAACCCGTTTCGCGGCCGGCACCCCGAGTGGGGCACCTCGATCTTCGACTACGGCAAAGCGGAAGTGCAGTCTTTCCTGATGGCTTCCGCGCACTACTGGGTGCATGCCTTCCACGTCGACGGCTTCCGGGTCGATGCCGTGGCTTCGATGCTGTACCTGGACTACGCGCGCAAACCCGGCGAGTGGATGGCCAATGTCCATGGCGGCCACCACAACCTCGAAGCGATCGCGTTCTTACAGGCCTACAACGACATGATGCGCGACCATGGCCACGGCGCGATCTCGATTGCCGAAGAGTCGACGGCCTTTCCGGGTGTGACCCAGCCGACGCCGCCGCCCGAGCAGCGCGGCCTGCGCAAGGAATACGTGCCTGGCCTGGGCTTCACGTACAAGTGGAACATGGGCTGGATGCACGACACGCTCAAGTACTTCAAGCAAGACCCGATGTTCCGCACGCATCACCACGACACCATCACCTTCTCCACGCTCTATCTCCACGACGAAGCGTTCGTGCTGCCGCTGTCGCATGACGAAGTGGTGCACCTGAAGCAACCGCTCGTGCGCAAGATGGGTGGCTGGTGGGAGCATGGTATCGCGCAGTTGCGGTTGCTGTTCGGCCATCAGTGGACGCATCCCGGCAAGAAGCTGATGTTCATGGGCGCGGAACTGGCGCAGGACACGGAGTGGAGCTACGACCACGAGTTGCCCTGGCACCTGATGGAAGAACCGGCGCGCCAAGGCCTTTTGCTGTGGCTGAGCGATCTGAACACGCTGTACCGCACGCACCCGGCGCTGCACCAAGGCGATTGTCGGCCGCAAGGGTTTCGCTGGGTCGAAGGCCGTGACGCGCAGAACTCGATCCTGATCTGGGAACGGGTGGCCCACGACGGTCGCTCGGTAGTCGTGGTGCTGCACTTCACTCCGGTCGTGTTGCCGCACCATCCGCTGCCGATGCCGGCGGTGGGCAGGTACCGGGTGCTGTTGTGGAGCGATCTCAGGCAGTACGGTGGTTTCTCAAACGAGGTTCCGCAGCCGATCGAGGCGACCGAGGCGTGGGGGCGGCCCATCGCGCACCTGGACCTGCCGGGCTATGCGGTGGCCGTGCTGGAGCGCGTTTGAAGCTGGGCTGGCGGGCAGACGAGGAAGCGTTTCGGTTGCTGGCTCCCAAGGCGACGGCCGTTGCCCTGGTGACGCGCCGGCATCCGGCCCACGACGACGAGCGCGAACAACCGATGGTCCGCGTGGGCCCGGGCGTTTGGGAGGCTCGCCTGAGCGCAGCGCTGGGTCATGGCGCGACCGGGTCCGAACAGTGGAAATACTATCGGTTTCGCGTCACCCAGCCCGAGGGGACGTTCGATCTGGCGGATCCGTGGGCGACCGCCGTGGCCCGCAAGTTTGCGCTCGGCCATCCGACCTGGGCCGTGGCCCACCAGGAACCATTCGATTGGCAAGGTGATGCACGCCCAGGGCTGGACGTCGGCAGCGCGGTCCTGCTCGAACTGCACGTGCGCGACTTCACGCACCACGGCAGTGCGCAAAACCGGTTCCCTGGCACGTACTTGGGGCTCGTCGAAGCACAGCCGGGCACCGTGGGCGGCCTGCCAGCGCTGCGCGACCTAGGCGTCAACGCGGTCGAGCTGATGCCCGTGGCGACGTGGCCGTACCTGGAGTCGATACCGCTCAAGGCCGCCGGCAAGAACGCGGAAGCGCAGGGTAATCCGACGGGTGTGAACCATTGGGGCTACATGCCCTCGTTCCTGCTGGCGCCGGCCGAGCGCTTCACGCTGCGGGGGGCGACGGCCAAGCGCGGCCAATGGGTCGGCGTGGACGACGATGGCACGTTTCACGACCCCGGGGTCGAGTTCAAGCAGATGGTGCGCGGTCTGCACGCGGCGGGGCTGGCGGTCGTGCTCGACGTCGTGTTCAACCACGTTTCGATGCACGATGACAACCCGCTTTTGCGCCTGGATCCGGGCACGTGGTTCCATCGCAACGCAGACGGCACCCTGCGCTCGGACAGCGGCTGCGGCAACGATCTGAACACCACCGATCCGGCGATGCGCAAGCTCGTGCTGGACACGGTGCTGCACTGGCTGCGCGAGTACCACGTCGACGGATTCCGCCTGGATCTCGCGGCGATCCTGGACGACGAGACGTTGCGCGCAGTCCGGGCGGCGGCGCTGGCCGAGTATCCGCGCGCCATGGTCATTTCCGAGCCGTGGAGCATGGCGAGCTACCGCCCGACTGCCATCGCAGCGCTGGGCCACACGGTGTGGAACGACCGGTTTCGCAACGCGATGAAGGGAAGGGACGCGCATTCGCCGGGCATGCTGTTTGGCGCGGGGCACGGTGGCGCGACACGGGGCGATACGGCCGTGCTGCTGGGTGGCTGGTCGCGCGATCTGGGCGGGCCGTTCGAGTCGCCGCGCCTGACGCTGAACTACCTGGAGTCACACGACAACCACACGCTGGGCGATTTCGCGCGCCTGGTCCTGGGCGTCACCCAACCGGTGCGGCGCGAAGACATGGTGTTCGTGTCCGGCCAGGCGTTGCGCGTGCACAAGCTGGCGGCAGCGATTCTGTTGTTGTCCAGGGGCGCGGTGATGCTGGCGCAAGGGCAGGAGTGGGCGCGGGCCAAGGTGCGGCCGGCCAAGGTCGAGGCTGCCAAACGATCGATGGTCACGCGGCACAAGTCAGCGCTGCCCCAGACCGTAAACAAACCCGGGTGGTTGGACGGCAACAGCTACAACCGGGACGACGTGACCAACCATCTGGACTGGACCGACCGCGCGGCCAATCCTGACCTGGTGGACTGGTACCGGCGCCTGGTGCAACTGCGCAAGGAATGGCTGTTGCCGGCGTTCGCGGAGGATCGGCCTTTCCGTTTGTTTCCGGGCAGTCGCGAATGGGCCCTGGGCTACGTGATCGATGCGCCGCGCGGCCGCATGGCGGTGCTTCTGAACGGAACTGCCGACGCCGATGCGTGGTTCAACCTCACCGGCGGGTCGTGGTGGATGCTGCTCGGTGCTGAGCACGGCCACATCGTGCCGATCCACGGCGGCGTGTCGGTGCGCGTGGACCGGACTTCGGCGGTGGTGCTTTACCAGACTTGAACGCGGGGCCGGGGCCGGGGGCCGGAGCCGGAGCCGGAGCCGGAGCCGGAATCGCTAGCAGGCTCAGTAACCTATGCCCGAGCCCGAGCCCGAGCCCGCACCCGCGCCCGAGCCCGAGCCCGCGCCCGCGCCCGAACCCGAGCCCGTGGACGACTGGAGGCGAGGGATTGCGCTTAGGAATGCAGCCTGAACGCGCGACGGCGCCAGGACTTCCTGACGCCGCCGCGATTCGAACCAGTGGCTGAACGTTTACCGGTCAGTCCTTCAAGTCGTCGCTGTCGTCGTACTTCGTGTCACCGGCCTTCTTGTCGGTGCCCTTCACGTCCTTGACCTTCGCCTTCTTGGCTTTGTCCTTGACCTTCATGTCCTTGCCGGTCTCGTCCGGCGCTTTCACCTTGCCCTGGTCCTCGTCGCCCTCGGTCATGCCGGGCGCTCCAGGCGTAGCCGGACCGGCCGGTTGACTGCCGGGCTCGATCACGATCTCGACGCGCCGGTTGTTCGCGCGACCTTCTGCGGTCGCGTTGTCGGCGATGGGGTTGGACTCGCCCAGGCCCACTGCGACCACCTGGTCCGAGGCGACGCCCCTGGAAATCAGGTACGCCCGCACGGTCTTGGCCCGCGCCTCGGACAGCGCCAGATTCTTGGCATCACGGCCCCTGGAGTCGGTGTAACCCTCTACGACCATGCGGCCTTTGGTGGTCTTCAGCGCTTGCGCTACCTGATCGAGACGGCGCAATCCCGTCCGCAACAGCGCGGACTTGCCCGAGCCGAACAACACGCTGCCGGACAGGCTCAGCACCGTGCCACGGTCGTCGTGACGGATCTCAACCAGCTTGGCCAGCTTCTGCTCGGCGATGCGTGCCGCCTCCTCGGCCTGGGCCCGGGCCAGTTGCTCGGTCTGCAGCCGTGTCTGTTGCTCGGCCATCTGGCTCTGGCTCTGCTGTTGCTGCGCCGCCAGGTCCCGCTGGGTCTGACTCAGTTGGTGCTTCGTCGCAGCCGCCTGTTGTTGCTGGATCATTTGAGCGCGTTGCACGGCCTCGGCGCGCACCTGCTCCGCTCGCGACATTTCAGCCTTTGCTTGAGCAAGTTGAGCGCGACGCCAGGCAATGTAGGCCAGGTCGCGCGCGTCCGGCGACTTGTCGTCGTCCTTGAACGCTTGCTCTGCCTTGTTCAAGATCACGTGCGCCTCGTGCAGGTCGGCTGGCGCCAGCTTGGCCGCCGGTCCCTGCTCCGCCCGCTTGTACTCGGCCCGCGCATGCTTCAATTCTACGGGGACTTGCGCAGCGCCGCAGGCCACCAGCGGCACAGTACACAGCCCGCAGAGCAGCATGCCCCAACGGCGATCAGCATGGTTCGTGGTCATCGGTTCCTCCTGCGGCGCCCATGTCAGTGCAGCGCCGGTCCATCAGTGCAGCGCCGGTCATTGCAGCGACTGCGACTCCAGGGTGCGGATCTGTTCGAGCGCCTTCTTCGCTGCCATCTTGACGCCTACCTGTCGCGACAACGCCGAAGCCAACTCTGCATCGCTCGCCGCCCTCGCCAACATGAAGTCGCCACGATGCTTCTCGCCCTGTTGGAGAAGCTTCTGGCCGGCGGCGAACTGCTCGCGCGCCAGGTTGAGGTGTAGGGCCGCCACCGGTTCGCGCTGCGCGCCAAGGGCTTCGGCGGCACGGATCTCGGCTTGTGAAGCCGCCACTGCCTGAGTCGATTGCACTGCGCTCGCGCCGCAACCGCACGCCAGCACCGCTAGGGCTCCAGTCATCCACAAGGTTCTGCGGGTCATGGCCACCTCGTCGGCGGGCGCTGCGGTCGCACGCCCACCAGCCGCGTGCACTTCCGGCGCGCGCGACGTTGCATGTTTCCCCTTCGGTCGGAACTCATCCGGTCCATCGGGATTGCCGCTTTTGCACTTCGCTTCCGATCGTCTGCCCTGTGCACGTCGCGTCAACGCAACTATCAAAAACCCACGATAAGTCAGGCATATGGCCGTCGATCGCGAGGCAGCGAAGAGTGCTTGCGCGGCATGAAGCCCGGAACCCCGGTGCCAGGATGGTGGCGAAACGTGAACGCGTTGCGCTTTCCGAGTCGACGCAAACCGTGTAGAACCGCCACGCTCGCCCTGCCTGCGGGCCGCCTGGGGTCGCCATGCATCCTGCTCCTTCGCATTCGCCGTCGCGCATCGTTCGTCTTCATCGCGCAGCGGTCGCCTTGCCGCTCGTCCTGGTCACCGCTTCGCTGCTCAGTTGCGGCGGTGCGCAGACATCGGCGACGACGACAGACAGCCCGTACGCCGCGCGCTGCCGCAAGGATCGCGCCGAGCATGGAAAAAACGTCAAGGAACTCACGTATCTGCAGCCCGACTTCAAGGGCGCGCTGTGGCCGGCGGGCGGGCTGGACAGCGACGGCATGCTGCACGAAGCCGCGCTGTTCGAAGCCCTGCGCCAGGGCAAGGTCCATTGGGTGTATATCCAGGCGCGGGGCGGCATCGGCAAGACTGAACTGAGCAAGGCGATTGCCTCGGAAACTTGCGCGTCGGTGCCGGCTTTCCGCGTCGATCTGCGGCAGTTGTTCGGTCCGGACGCGTTACCGGCCAAAGCTGCGGCAGGCGCCGAGGGCCAGGCGATCGAGGTCGCGCTGACCGAGCAGTTGGCGGCCGGCGGCGGGGGTAATCTCGCTGAACTCATTGGTAAAGGTCGTTGGATCTTGGCGCTGGACGCCATCGAGGAGGTCGTGACCCCGCGGCGCGCCGAGGCCTTGAAAGCGATCGCCGACCTGCGCGCACGCCATCCTGACGCCCAGGTAGTGCTGCTCGGTCGGCCATCGATCTTCGAGGATGCGTACGGAATCAAGGACTTCGACGCGCGCCTGGAGTTGCCGCCGCTCGATTGCGGCCGCGCGCGCTCCAGCCTCGCCAGACTCTCGGACGACGCCGCCGATCGCCGTCGGATCAACGGCTTCGTCGCGACCTGGCACCTCGATCGGCAGTCATTGGTCGGCCAGCAGTGCTATTTCCCGTACCTCGCGACCTACCGCGACATCCAGGTAGTGCAGCGCCTCGCCAAGACCTTCAATCCGGACACCGAGATGGGCGGTCTGCAAGCGACGTTGCTCGAAGTGCACGAGGCGATCCTGGCCGAACGCTTGCTCAAGGAACTTGCCGACTTGAAAATGACCGCGGCCGAAGCGCTGCAGGCCGTCGATGTCATGGTGGCCAAGGGCGGCTATCAGGACGGCGAGTGGAACCTGACGTTCACCGTGCAGCGCTGCTTGGAGAGCCAGACCGCCGGCGACGCGCCCCGTCAGCGTCAGGTGTGCGAGAAGCTGTTTCAGTCCGTGCTGTTCGATCGCCTGCAAGGGGCGGACAAGGCCGGCGCGGGCCAATGGCAGTTCGGCTTCCAGGACATTGCCGATCTGTTCGTGGCGCGCTGGCTCGAGGCGCAACTGGCCCTGACACCCAACGCTTGCACGGCTGTCGAGCAACACGCGGAAATGATTGCTGGCAAGACGATCGCGGGCTACCTGGTCGGCCGGCCGAACGGCGCGCGCTGCTTGCAGTCGGTGACGCGGGCGATGTGCAAAAGCGGCGGATTCTCCAAGGACAAGGTCGGCATGCTGTACAAGGGCTTGCCGCTGGGTCCAAGCCGCGCCGGATTCGTCCAGCAAGCCAAGGACTTCGAGAGCAAGCACGGCGCCGACGCCTGCGCCACGCAAATCCTCGGCGCCTTGTAGGCCAGTCCCCACTCGGAGCGACGACGATGCCGCGCGTGCCTTGCCTTCGGACCTTCCTGAAGCTACCGCGGCACGGGCTGCTGGCGTGCCTTTGCGCGGGGTTGCTTGCGCCCTGCATGGCCAGCGCGGACGAACCGCCGCCGCCTCCCGCCCTGGAAACGGCGCCGCCTCCGCGAGCCCCTGATGCGCCGCCGCCGCCGCCTCCGCCCGTCGTGGAAGCGCCTGGACCGCATGTGGTTGCGCCTGCCGAGGCGGTCACGCCCACCGCGCCTCCTGCCGTGGTGCCGCCTCCCCTGCCGCCGCCTCCGAAACCGTTTAGCCCGCCAGTGACCAAGCCGAGGCCTGTGGACAGGGGCCCGGATCCGTTCGGCGACGATCGCGACACCACGGTCAAGAATCCCGCCGGAGCGAAGGCCGCCGTCGCCAAGAAGCCGCGCCGCTTCATCGAGGGCGAACTGGCCAACGTCGGCGCCATCGGTCTGGTGCCATGGGAGAACCAGATCGGCATCGTGGCGGGCATCGAACGGATCGGCACGACCTACTTCGCTGCATTCACGCCGCAAATCAACTACAACACCGAAGTCGCCGAGCAACCGCTGGACATGAGCTTCGGTGTGCCGGTCCGACTGCAATTGCTCGATCCGCGCCCGCCGACTTCTGGCGATTCACGCGGTTGGAGCCACTTCGGGCGAATCCGCAAGCAGGACTGGGACGAGGTCAGCGATTTCGCCCAGATCATCCGCAACATCACGTTCGGCGGCAAGGAAGGCCACTTCTACTTCGACGTCAACGCGTTCAAGTCGAGTTCCCTGGGCCACGGCACCCTGCTCAAACGCTACAACCCCAACCTGAACTTGAACTCGCGCCAGGTCAGCGCCGAGCTCGACGCGTTCGGGGACTACGGCGGCGGCGAGCTGTATGTCAACAACATCACAGGACCCAGCCTCATCGGCGGCCTCGTGTTCGCCAAGCCGCTCAGCCTGGTGGATCGCGACAGCTACGTGATGCGCTCGTTCTCGATCGGAGCGACCGCGGCGGCCGACATCGATGCGCCTCTGCGCAACCGCTTGGATTACGACGACCTGGACGACCAAGGCAGCCGCACGTCGCAGTTGGCGATCGATCAGAAGAACTTCCGGCCGTTGTTCAAGGCCACCAAGGTCGTGGCGTACGGCTTCGACGCCGAAGTGAAGCTGGTCGACACCAAGACCACGGACTGGAAGACCTATCTCGACTACTCGATGCTGGCGTCCGGCCTGCCGACCGACGATCCGAAGGCGTTGAACGAGGGCGACATCCCGACGAAGTACGTGCATTCCGGCGGTTTGACGTGGGGCAACCTGGTGCGGCTGAACCTGGGCGACGATCCCGTGCACGCCCTGCGTTTGCGCGCCGAGGTGCGTCGGTACGATCCGAACTACTTGCCCAGCTACTTCGACGTCATGTATGAAATCCAGCGCTTGCAGTACCGGCTGACGCGTCCGACCGGCAACGGCCCGGCCGCACAACAGCAACTGGTCAACGGCACCAAGCTGCAGCAGGTGTTGGGCCGCGATCCGACCGGTGCCAAGGTGCTGGGCCTGTATTTCGAAGCGTCGTGGAAGATAGCCGAACTGTTCGCGCTGGCGGTGGGCATGGAAACCAACGACTCCACGCCCGACAACAACCTGTTCTTACACGTGGAACTGCCGCGCTACAAGAACTTCCAGGCCCTGGCGACCCTGCACCGGCGCAGTGCGACCCACGCGGGCGACCTGTTCGACTTCAAGCCGACCAACCGCGATATCCTCATCGTCAAGGGACGTTACCGCGTAGTCGACAGCTTCCACGTCAACATGGAACTCATCACGCCCTACGGCAACGGCTCCTCGTCCTTCTTCCAGAACACCTTGGACTTCAACGTGAACGCCGAGTTCGGCTTCGGCTACGGGAGCAAGCGATGAGGCTTCGTCAAGCGCTCAGGCTGCCGGCGGCGGGACTCGGGCTCGCGCTTACAGTCGGCCTCGGGCTTTCAGTCGGCTGCGGCTTCGTGCAGTCGGCGGGCGAGGTCGAAGTCGGCAGTCCGACCGTGCCCCTGGTTCAGTACGACTTGAAGTGGCCCAAGGTGGACGAACTGATCGGCAACACGCTCAAGCAGGGCAACCGGCGGATGCCCGGCGCGCCGACCTCGCTGGAGATGGCGACCTTGGCTCACGTGCAAGGCATGATGACCATTGATGGAAATTGCCACCGCAGCGTCCTGCAGGACAAAGTGACGGCGACCTCGGGCAGCCTCAAGAGCCTGCGCGTCGATCTGACGAACTGTGGTGATCCGAGCCGTTGCGTGGCGCGCTGTGCCGGTTTTCGCGGCATGAAGCTGGAGGCGCGGGTGCAGATCCAACTGTTCGATCAGGCCAAGGCGGACAACATCAAGAAGGCGTTCCCGGGTTCCAACGTCGATGCCGTCGTGCAGATTCGCACCCGCTTCAGCCAACTCGACTTCTACCAGACCGGGGAAGACAAGAAGCAAGTGCTGATCAGCAAGTATTTCAGTGCTTACGAGATGGGCCTGTCGAGCCCGGGCGGCGGTGACGACACGGTGCTGTTGACCAAGCGCTACCTGCCGCTCATCGGCCTGGACAAACCCAAGCAGCGGTTCGAGCTCGACCCGGACGCGGCATTCACGGCGGCGCTCAAGCAAAGCGTGTTTTCCGGAAAGCCCCAGTGGGTCGAGGTGTTCCAGCGCATCGACGTGGCGCAGCAGGACCTGTACGCGATCAGGCTCGGCGGCGCTGGCGTCAAGCTGGAGTTCCAGCCCGAACTGGTGATCAACGCCATAGAAGTGGGCAAGGAGTACCTGAAGTGATGGAGGTACTTCCAGCGCTGCGAGATGGACGTTCCTGGCCTCGACTCGCGGCATGCGCACTGTTGGCGTGGACCGCCAGCTGCGAATCGACCTTCACGCACGAGGTCGCGGACGCCGGAGGCAAACCGGACGCCAATGCCGAATACTTTGGCGCGGGTGTGGCCGGCAAGTGCGCGACCGATGGCGACTGCCGCCTGGGACTGCACTGCAAGTCCGCGACTTGCCAGGCCATCGCCACCACGGCGGTCAACGGCGCCTGCCTGCTTTCGGCGGAATGCGTCACGGGTGCGCACTGCGGTTGGTCCGGCTTCTGCACGCCGCAGCCCTCTGGCACGGGGACGGCTGGCAAAGGTTGCGCGAAATCAGTGGATTGCGCGGGCGGCTTGTTCTGCGCCGCGTTGCCGCCGAGCCAGTGTGCCAGCGGCAGCACCTGCGGTACGTGCAAGGTGCCGAGCCAGGCTGACGTGCCCCAAGCCGGCGAGGAATGCACCTCGGCCAGTGCCTGCCCGCCCACCATGGTCTGCGAACTCATCGGCTTGTCCGGCGTGTGCAAGCCTGCGGTCGGCAAGGGCGATCTCGGGGTGAAGTGCAGCAAGACCGAAGAATGCCTGTCGGGCCTCTCTTGTTCAGCCGCGCGCAAGCAGTGCGTCGCCGGCAGCCTCTTGCTCAAACCGGACCTCTATCCCGGCGTGGAATGCAACGAGGACAGCGAGGCGGCTGAACCCTTCCAGGCGGTGGTGAAGTTGCCGCGCGCCGGCACCGTGACGGAGTTCTACGCACTGCCGTTTCCGAACGACATCCGCCGCAAAAACGGCCACGTGGACATGGCGGCGCATCCGCATCCCGGCCTGGGCCTGGTCGGCTTCGATTCGGTGCAAGCGGTGATGGACGCGCTGGCGGGCGAAATGACCGGCTGGGGGCTGACTTCGGGCCTGTACATGCGCTTCACCCGGGCGCTGGATCCGGCCAGCCTGACGACGGGCGCGACCGGCAACGTGCGCCTGATCAACCTGACGGCGGGAACCGAAGTGCCGCTGAACGCGCATTTCACCCCCGGGCGCAACAAGTACCTGTGCGGTAACTGGCTGTATGCGCACACGCCTTGGAGCCGCCTGCTGGAACCGGGCGCGACTTATGCGTTCTTCGTGACCGACGGCGTGAAGCTGGCCAAGGATCAGAAGGGTACGGCGAACCCGGTGCAACCCGCTGACATGACACTGCTCCTGAGTGACGCCAGCCCCAAGGAGGAGGCCGTGCTTCCAGCCTGGAAGTCGTACCTGCCCTTGCGCAACTGGTTGAAAGCCGCGGCTCTTTCGCCCAAGAAGCTGGCCGGCGCGGCAGTCTTCACGACCTGGGAGCCGCGGACCTGGACGCAGCAGTTGGCCGAAGCCTCGGGCAAGGCGCTGGCGCCGGTCTTCGACGGATCGCCGGTCGCCTGTGCGGCTGGCGTGAAATCGCCTTGCGCAACACCGAATTGGCAGCAGTCGAGCGCGGGCAAGGCCGGGCTGCCGGATCCGCGCGATTGTCCGGTGCCGGCGCCGACGACCTACACGGAGATCCACGCCCGTCTCAAGTTGCCGTACTTCCAAACGGGTGAGCGACCGTACCTGCATGCCGGCGGGGCGCTCAAGCTCGACGCCCAGGGCAAGCCGACGCTGGTGGACTACGAGTCGGTGTGCGTCGCTCTGACCGTGCCAAAAACGCCCATGCCTGCGGGTGGTTGGCCACTGCTGGTGTTCGCGCACGGCACTGGCGGCTCGTTCCGTTCCGTGGCCGACGGCGTGGCGGCCGGGGTCGCGCAATCGGGCTACGCGACGCTGGGCATCGATCAGCCCATGCACGGCAACCGGCGCGGTGTCGGCGTGGACACGGATCCGGGGCCGCTGTTCTACAACTTCGCCAATCCACAGGCGGCGCGCGGCAACTTCTACCAGGGCGCGGCGGACAACTTCGCGCTGTTTCGCTGGGCCAAGGGTTTCGCTGGCACCTTGCCGGGCGTCGGCAACGTCAAGTACGACGCGAACAATCTCGTGTACATGGGGCATTCACAAGGCGGTACCACCGGGCCGATGTTCCTGCCGTACCAGCCCGGGCTCAAGGGCGCGGTGCTCTCGGGCTGCGGCGGCTCGTTGGTCTACGGTCTGCTGGGCAAGAAGAAGCCCTACGACGCCTCAGTGGGCCTACGAATCGCCTTGCAGGACGCGCAGATCGACGAGTACCACCCGGTGCTGAACCTGCTGCAGTTCTACTTCGAGGCGAGCGATCCGCTGCTGTACGCGCCGTTGCTGGCGGTGAAACCGGTGGCAGGCGTCACACCCCTGAATTTCCTGCATACTTACGGAATGAATGACAGCTTCACCCCGGTCGCCACCAGTCGGATCTTCGCCGCCGCGACTGGTGCGACCTTGGGCAAACCGGCGCCAGTGCCCGCGTGGTTCGACGCGATCACCGACCTCGGCATGGTCGGCAAGGACCTGCCGCTGTCTCTCAACCTGCAGTCGCCGGGCAAGACCGTCACCGCGGTGACCATCGAAGCGAACAACGACGCGGCCAACACCTCGCACAAGAAGGCCTATGACGGCCACTTCGTCGCGTTCAACGACCTCGACACGGTCCGGCGCGTGGCCCAGTTCCTCGTTACGTTGGTCAAGGGACCGCCAATCGTGGTGAAATAGCCCGCGGTCTAGGTCCGAGCAAACGTGCTCGCCGCCTCAGGCCTCGCGAGGATTCAGCGCGTGGACGAAGTGCGGGCCATGCAGCAAGACGTCGATTCAGACGGTTCCCCTGTCGCGGGGCGCGGTTCGAAGGAATCGGGCGTCACGCGCAAGCGCATCCTGCTGTGGCGCGGCCTGCAGCAGTTGTTCGCCCTCAAGCGCGGCGATATCCAGGTCTTGGGCCGCGTCGCCCCGCTCTTCGCCGTCGTCACCGCGGCCAGCGTCATCCTCGCCACGTTCACCCGCGCGGTCTTCCTCACCGATCACGGCGTCGGCACGCTGCCCTGGATGTTCCTCGGCTCGTCGATCTTCACCGCGGTGGTTTCGATCGGCTACGTCTCGGTCATCGAGAAGGTCGCACTCCATCAGCGTTTCGTCGGCCTCCTGAGCCTGGCCGTCGTGTCGTTTGCCGTCCTGCACGCCGTCTATCCGCTGCATCCGAAGGCGGTTGCGCTCGTGCAGCTAGTCTGGTGCACCGGCATCGCCAATCTCGTGCTCGTGCAGACCTGGAACATGACCTCGGCGCTGGTGCCGGCGCGCCAGGGCAAGCGGCTGTTTCCCGTGCTGGCAGCCGTTTCTACGCTCGGGGCGGCCGCGGGCGGTCTGGGCGTCAGCCTGCTGCTCAAGGTCGTCGACGCGCGGCACCTGATGTGGCTGGTGCTCGGCCTGTTTGCCTGGGCGCTGTACCGCATCCGCGCGATCATCTCTGATCTCGGGCGCATGGACATCGCCATCGAGGACCACACCGCGTCGCTGCCGGCCCAGCGCCGCAACAGCGCCGGTCACTCTTCGGGCCGCGTCATCGGCGCTGGCGAGAGCGAAATCGCCCGAGGTTTTCGCAGCATCGTCGACACGCCACTTTTGTTTCGGCTCGCCGGCCTGGTGTTCCTGCTGCAGATCGCCAGCCTGATCATCGACTTCCAGTTCAGTTCCGAGCTCAAGGGCCGCTACACCCGCGAACAGATCGCCAGTTTCCTCGGCTCCTACTACGCCATCGCCAACTCGGTCGCCTTCTTCGTCGCGCTGGTCGCCACCGGTCGCATCGTCCGCGTCATCGGCGTGGGCATGTCGATCTCGGCCAGCGCGGTCTTCGTCGGCATCGGCAGCGCGCTGTATTTCCTTGCGGCCACATCGGGTTACGACTGGCGCTTCTGGGCGATTGTCGGCACTTCGTTCTGCGAGCGCATCGGCCAGTTCGCGCTTTCCCGCAACGCCATGCAAATGCTCGTGATGCCGCTGGAGACGCGCAAAGGCGAGCGGGCCAAGACGCTGATCGACGGCGTGGTGTACCGCGTGGCGACGGCCCTGGTCTCGATCGCCCTCCTGCTGCTGGCGCCATCCGCCTCTAACTTGGGCGTTTTTGCCCCCGCGGCGATCGCGGCGTGTCTCGGCGCGGTAGCGATCGGCCTCTCGATGGGACCGTACTACCGGCGGGCCCTGTTCGAAGGTCTGCGCGCCCGCCGTGTCGATGCCGACACCGACCCGCAGATGCGCGCGCTGATGATGCGATCGGCTCTGGGCGAAGTGCGCCAGCGGCTGGAGAAGGCCGAGCCCAAGGAAATCATCCAAGCTTTGGAAATGATCCGTGACATGGGCCTGCCGGTGACCGCCGAGGATCTGCTGCCGATCGCGCGCCTGGCCGACCCCGAGCTGGCCCGCCGGGCGCTGGAACTGATGAACGATCTGGGCCTCGAGCCCGACCGCGAACTGCTGCTGGGAGTGCTGACCCAAGACACCGCGCCTAGTGTACTTCGGGAAGCCTTGCGCCTGCTTGCGGCCCATCCGGACAAGGCCCTGGTGCCGCTCGTGACCCAGTTCGCGGCGCACCCGGACGCCGGCGTGGCCAGGCTGGCGGTGGTGTGGATCAACAACGTCGGCGGCGAGGTGCAAACAGCCAAGATCAATGCGGAACTGTTGGACGACCTGAAGAGCGCGGTGGCGGAGCGGCGGGCGCGGGCAGCGTTGATTTCGGGCGCCTACATGATCGACTCGACGCTGGATCTCGCGACGATGCTGGACGATTCATCGCCGCAAGTCCGCCAGAATGCGGTGGAATCGATGGGCCAGATCGGTTCGCCGGAGTTCATCGCCCCGCTGCTGAAGGCGCTGGGCAAGTCTGAGCTCGTGCCCGCGGCTTCGGCGGCCCTGCATCGATTCGGCGCGCCGCTGTTGCCCTCGGTGCGCGACTTCTTGCGCGAAAAACCGCCGGCCGCGGTGCAGATGCGCATCCTGCGCGTGGTCGAGCGGATCGGCACGGCCGGCGCGGTGTCCCTGCTGATGGAACAGGGCGACGGTGCGCTGGGCCTGGTGCGCAACAACGCCATCCAGTCGCTGTGGCGGATGGCGCGCGACCCGGAAAAGCCCCGACCGCCACGCAGTTGGGTGCATGCACGGGTCCGTGCCGAGATCGACCGCCTGCGCCACTACCAAACGATCGAGCAACGCACCGCCGGCACGACGCCGCGCCACGCGTTCTTCCACTCTGAACTCCAGGCCTTGCGTCTGCAGTCCGAGGGCCGCTGCTTTCGGATGCTGGGGCTTCTGCACTCGCGCGCGGCGATGCACAAGGCCTACCTGTACTACCGCAGCCCGCAACAGCGCGTGCGCTCGACGGCTATCGAACTGCTCGATCAGCACCTGGTCGACCCGGATCTGAAGGCGTTCGTGGCGTTGGTGGAACGTTCGGAGCCGAGCGCGGCGGGCCTGCCGGTGACGGCGTTGGACCGGTTGGACTCGGGCTTCGACAGTGGAATCGTCGCCAGCTACAATCCCGCTGACGACGCGCTGCGGCAGGAATTGACGCGCGTGGAGCCGTGGCTGGGCCGCGTCTGGCAGTGGGCGCAACCCGCGCCGTGGACCCAGCCGGCGAAGTGGGCGCAACCCAAGCCAGGGGCGCAGCCCGCACTGTCACGGCCGCTGATTCGGCCCAAGCTGGGAGAACCTGTGGCGCGCGACCCCATGGACATGGTCTTCCTGCTGAAAGGCGTGCCGCTGCTGAGCGACCTGTCGGGCGAGCAGTTGCTGCCATTGACCGACGTGGTGCAAACCGTGCACGTGGAAGCGGGCGATCTGGTGTTCGCGGAGGGCGAGCCGGGCAACCACCTGTACGTCATCCTGGAAGGCGAGGTCGAAGTGTTGCGTGGCGATGAGCGCGTGGCGGCGTTGGGCATCAACGAATGCTTCGGTGAGATGGCGCTCCTGGACTCCTCGGCGCGGTCGGCGAGCATCCGGGCGCTGCGCAACGTGGAGTTGCTGGCCTTGGCGCGCGACGACTTCCAGGATCTGTTGGACTTGAACCCGGCGTTGGCGCGCGGCGTGATTCGCGTGTTGACGCAGCGGTTGCGGGTGGCGACGGAGGCGGTTGCGGAGGAGAAGCATTGAGTTCCGAACGACCCCGCCAGAAGATCGCCGCCAAGCACGTCAAGCGCGAACTGTTGCCCGAGCAGTCGCCCGCCTTGCTGCAGGAACTGCACCTGCTGACGCGGACCGGTGATCTCAACGCCGACGCGCGGCGCAAGCTCAAGCAGATCAACCACCTGGCGCAATGCCTGGCCCCGGATCTGCAGGCGATGTTCGAGCGCACCCAGCAGCCGATCCTGGTCGATGCCGGCGCGGGCAATGCGTATCTGGGCTTCGTGCTGTACGAGCTGTGGTTTCCGCAAAGCCAGGGCGAGGTCTGGAACGTCGAGGTGCGCCACGACCTGGTGCAACGCGGCGAACATCGCGCCAAGACGCTGGGTTACGAACGCATGCGCTTCGTGCAGAAGGCCGTGGCCGAGTTGGTGCCGGAGCCGGGCCAGTTGGAGGTCGAAGGCCAGCGGATCGACGCGGTGGTGGCGCTACACGCTTGCGATACTGCCACGGACGACGCGATTGCGCTGGGGATTCGCGCAGAAGCGCCGTTGATCGCAGTGGTGCCGTGCTGTCAGGCCGAAGTCTCGCGGCTGCTGCAAGGCGGCACGGCGGTGCACACGGCCATCGGTGCGCTGTGGCGACATCCCTGGCACCGCCGCGAGTTCGGCGCGCACCTGACCAACGTGCTGCGGGCACTGGTGTTGGAGGCGCACGGCTACCAGGTGACGGTGACCGAGCTGGCGGGGTGGGAGCACTCGCTGAAGAACGAACTGATTCTCGCGCGCAAGGTGCAGCGCCGCAGTGGCCTGGCGATCGAGCAGATCCGCAAGCTTTTGGCGGAATTGCCTCCGTTGGACATGCAGTTGCTGCAGGTGCCGGGCGTGCCGGGGTAGGTTGACGTCGCGTCCCAGCCACCTATCCTGTAGCAGACCCGATCCCAGCCGGCGGGTGGTTCTATGACAACTGGGGGCGAAACGGTTTCGACGGGGACGACGACGGTGCATTTGCGTGCCGCGGCGCCTCAGGCCGCGTCAAAAAGAGGCGACAACTAAGTGCCAACGACAACGTTGAGTACGCTCTCGCTGCTTAAGTCTTAAAAACACTTACAGCGACGGTCACCACGCCATGTCTGCCGGGCATGGTGATCGAAATGCAGGCGGGCTGGCTCGCGCGCGACGTCCGGTCGTGTGAGGGCGAGAGTTCCACGGACCCACTCCGAGTACCTTGCCCCACCGGGGCCTCGGAAGCGGTAAAAATGAGGGGGATACGCACGTAGACGGTGTATTTTAGCGTTTCCGGACCCGGGTTCGACTCCCGGCGCCTCCACCAGTAGTTTTCGCGAGTTGCGAAGGCCCGGTCGATCCACCTCCACGGTGGCATCGGCCGGGCCTGCTCCATGGAGCCCGACCTCGATGCCCCTCCTCGATCGTTTGCGCAGCCCCGGCCAACTGCCCTGGACCTTGCTCGGCTGCATCGCATTGCTATTTGGTTTCGCAATGCTGCCGATCACCTGGCTAGCGCCCGCGATGTACATCGACGACGCCCTGTACTACCCACGGGTCGCCGCGCACATCGTCGCGGGGCACGGGCCGACCTACGACATGCGAACGTTCACCAATGGTTTTCATCCATTATGGGGCGTCGTCTTGATTCCCGCGGCGTGGCTGGCCGGCGGCGACCACATGCTCCTGGCCCGCCTCGCGACGCTGCTCTGCGCTGGTTTCGCCACGGTGGCCGCCGTGTCGCTGCACGACCTCGGCAAGCGGATGCAATGGGGGGCACTCGGCCTCGGCGTCGCCGTTGCGCTGATCGTCATACCCCGTGCGGACTTGTGGCTGGGGTTGATGGAGTCGGCGCTGTCGCTCGGCCTGCTGACCACCCTGCTGGCCTGTGCGGTACGCCACGACTGGCTGGTGACGCGCTCGCCGTGGCAGTTGGCTGGGTTCGGCGCGCTGGTGGCCGCGACATTCTTGTCCCGCTTGGACTTCTTGTTCATCGTCGCGGCGCTCGGGGGGTGGGCGGTGTGGCAGCGGCAGCGCCTGGGGCACCGTTTGGCGTGGTTGTGCCGGGATCTCGGCATCGTCGGCGCCGTGGCCCTGCTGCCAGTCCTGCCGTACCTGATCGCGAATCATCATTTTTTCGGCAGCATCGTGCCGGTGTCGGGACGTCGCAAGACCACGGGCCTGCCAAG
>CAYHHL010000078.1:0-25648 GCA_964356325.1 uncultured Enterobacteriaceae bacterium
ATGCCGAGTTGCGTCACGCCCGCCATGCCGTTCAGCGCCGCGGCCGCGCGCACCACCGCACCGGCTGGCACGCCCAGGGGCGACGGCGCACTGACGCCTGGTGACACGGACTGCGCGAAGGCGTCCATGTCCACCGATAGCGACAACCCCGCGTGACCGTTCGTCAACGCCCGCAGCGTGTCGATGAGCTGGGCGCCGGCGTGGGTCTCGTTGCCGTCGATGCCCTCCCAGTACACGACGTGGCAGCCCTGCTGATGCAGAAACTGAAGGTGCGCAGTGGAGTTGCACGAGCGCTGTAGACCCCACTCGACCAACGACTGCGGCGCGACGCGGGTCGCCGGTTCATCCAGGATGCGCCGAAACGGCGTGCCAGAATGCGGTTCGCCGTGGTGCGGGCGGACATCGGCATGGGCATCGACGTTCAGCACCGCCACGCGCGCTTCCTTCTGACGAGACCCGACGCAGCGCGCCAGGCCGAGCACTTCGCCATACGCATGATCGTGG
This sequence comes from uncultured Enterobacteriaceae bacterium, assembly GCA_964356325.1. Taxonomy (GTDB): domain Bacteria; phylum Myxococcota_A; class UBA9042; order UBA9042; family UBA9042; genus CAYHHL01. The sequence continues at coordinate 505 of CAYHHL010000078.1, forward strand.
CCGCCGCCGACAACCACCAGCCGAGCCTTGGGAAACCGATCGTGTAGCACCGCGACCACCTCGGCCAGGCGCGCATGGGTCTCATTGGTGCTTTCGGCCGGCATCAGATCGCCCGCATTGAGCACTGAGCCCATCGCGAACTCTGGGGGCGCTGGCAACCGCGCGAAATAGTCGCGGAATTTCGCGGGTCCGTCCGCCGCCCCCATCCGCCCTCCGTTCAACTGCACGCCGCGGTCATCGGCCACGCCCAGGATGATGGCCTGGATCTTGTCGGCCTTGGGCTCGCCGGCCAGCGAAACCATGCGGATCGCCATGCGCGGATCGTCGCGCTGACCCTTGCGCTCAGCCGAGACTGGCGTGGTATCGGCACGGATGAAACGAAGCGTATCGGCCATGTCTGGGACCCTCAGGGCTCGGTCGTCGTCGCGGTCGGCGAGGCGGGCGGGCTGACGACCTCGACCTTGGGCACGACCGGCGCACCCTTGAGCAACAATCGGCGCCGACGGGCATTGGCGAATTCGATCATCTGCTCCATCCGCACCATCCCGGCCTCGGAGCGCTTGACCCAGTCGCTGTCATGCTCGCCCAGCCGTTGCGCGAGCTCGACGTTCTTCTTGTAGATCGTCACCGCGCGTTTCGCCAGGTGCTCGGTATGGTTCCACAACTCGTCGCGGTACACGTCCACCGTCAGCGCGTCGAGCTCGGGCGGCACTTCGGCATGATCGATGTCGTCGATCAACTGCTGGTACAAATGACCGATTTCGTAGCCCGCGGCCAGCGACCACTTCTTGTGGTGTAGCCGAACACAATGGAAGTACGCGGATTCACCCTTGAGGAACAGGTTGGCCTTGTCCTCGAGATCGCGCTTCATGCGGTCCACCGGCAGTTTGAACCGGATCGACGCGAACAGGCCGCGGTAGATCTCGCCGCGCTCGTACAGGGATCGCGCCACCCACGCACTCTCGCCGATCACGGACACGTCGCGGTTGTCGTTGTAGATCCGCTCCACGCGCTTGAACGCCTCGTCCGCCTTGGGCAATTCGCCCGCTTTAGCGAGATCGATGCCAAGCCGCGCCCACGCCTCCAGTTCGTCCAGCAGCCCCAGCGGGCCGCCGATCTGCTGCTGTACTGCCGGATCCTCCAGCGCCGAACGCAGGGTAGCCGCCGCTTCCGCCCATTTTTCCGCCAGTTCATACGCATCGGCGATCTGGAACAGCGCGTCGCGGGCGTTGCGGGTGCCGGCGCTGCGCTTCAACGCGTCCTGGAAGCGCGGCACGGCTTGGAGCGGGCGCTGCAACTGCATCAAACACAGGCCGGCGTTGTACTGCAGCGCAAACAGGCCAGCTTCCTGGGGAAACTCCCGCACCGCGATGTCGAACAGGCGCAGCGCCTCGGCCCATTCATGCGCGTTGAAGTGCGCCAGGGCCTCTTCGCTCAGCTTCTTGTAGTCGCGAACGAACACCTTGGCCGGTTGGCCACCCTGGCGATCCACCTTGAATTCGATGGGATCCAGCTCAGTCGGTTTCGTTTGCCCGCCACTGCAGCCGGCCACGAGCACGAGGCTCGGCAAAACGAGGCAGCCGGCTGTTCTGAACGAGGCGAAGGGGGCAAACATGCGGTGAAGTACAACGCGCCCCAGGGCCGCGGTCAATCGTGCCGGCGCAGACAGCATGCGGCAAAAACTCCGAACCCTCCGCCTCTACAGCTCGCGCCGTTTCAGCGGAGGGCTCGGAATGATCCCCCACTGAGAAGGCACTACACGAGCCGTGCCAAGTGCAGCGGTCAACCACAACTGCATGAATATACGTGCACTTACTCTGGTGGCAGGCGGGGCACGCGGGCGCAGGCTGACGATCTTTGCGCAACACAGTGACGAAAAACGTCACTCGCGCACTCGCACCGGCCGCGTTCAGGCCAACAAGTGGCGCACGTACTCGACCAGACCGTCTTGCGCGACCTTCTGCTGGCTGCCGTTGCGCAAATCCTTGACCACCGCCTGGCCCTGTTCTGCCTCGTCTGGGCCCACCACCAGGGCCAGCAGGCAGCCGCGCTTGCCCGCCCGCTCGAACTGCTTGCCCAGCTTGCCGCCCGCCGCGTCCAGTTCCACGGCAATCCCAGCCGCCCGCAGCGCCTGCGCAATGCGCAGCGACGTCCCCGCTTGTTCCGCGGCAAATACCGTAACGTACACCGGCGGTCCGGCTTGGGCGGTCACCAGTTCGAGCTCCTCCAACGCCGCCAGCAAGCGATCCAGCCCCAAGCTGATGCCGACCGCGGGCACCTGCTCCTTGCCGAACATGCCGATCAGACCGTCGTAGCGCCCACCCGACATCACCGCGCCCATCGTCGCGACCTTCGGGTGGGTCAGCCGTGTTTCGTAGATGATACCCGTGTAGTAATCCAGACCTCTGGCAATCGTCGGATCGAAGCGGATCTTGCCAGGGAAGCCAGCCGCTTCGACCAGATCCACCACGGTCCGGACGCGCGCAAACGCCTCCCGCGCCGCTGTCGCCGTTTCGCCCAGCACGCCGAGGACCTGGGCCTCCAGCGCCGGCAGTTCCAGACCACCTGCGAACAGATCCATCACCTGCACAGCCAGTTCCGCCGCCATGCCAGCGTGTTGCACCAGTTCGCCTTCGACGCCGGCGCGGCCGATCTTGTCCAGCTTGTCGATCGCGCGGATGCACGCCAGCTGCGCGGAATCGCCTTGCACGCCGCAGGCTTCCAGCAAGGCCCGCAGCACGTCGCGGTGGTTCAGGTGCAGCCGCGCCTCCTCGATTCCCAGCGCCCGCAATACCGCCAGGCCAGTGACCAGCACTTCTGCATCCGCCACCGCTGAGTTCGCGCCGGCTATATCGGCGTCACACTGCATGAATTCGCGAAAGCGCCCGCGCTGGGGCTTGTCCGCCCGCCACACTGGCGCAATCTGATACCGGCGCAAAGGCAGTTGCAGCTTGGCCCGGTGCTGGGCGACCACGCGCGCCAGGGGCACGGTGAGGTCATAGCGCAATGCCACCTTGCGGCCACCCTGATCCTCGAACTGATACAGCAGCTTGTCACCCTCCTCGCCGTACTTGCCCATCAGGGTTTCGAGGTACTCCAGCGCCGGCGTCATCAGCGGTTGGAAGCCGTGGCGCTCGAACGTCGCCTCGATGGCGCGGATCATCGCTTGGCGCGGCGCCATCATGTCGGGCAGGAAGTCGCGGAACCCCTTGAGGGTTTTTGGTTCGATCGCCATGGAATTCCTTTACGCGGCAAAGGCGCGCGATTGGGCCAACGCCGTCTCTACCAGATGGGCGTACAGGCCGCCGTGGGCCAGAAGTTCATCGTGCGTGCCCAGTTCCTCGATGCGACCGTGCTGCAACACCACGATGCGGTCGGCCTTGCGAATCGTCGAAAGCCGGTGCGCCACCACCACGCAAGTCCGCCCGGCAAATACGCGATCCAGCGCCACCTGCACGCGTTGCTCGGTCTCGGTGTCGATGCTCGCCGTCGCTTCGTCCAACACCACCACCGGCGGATCGTCGGCCAGGATGCGTGCAATCGACAGCAGCTGCCGTTCACCCGATGACAGGTTGGCGCCGCTGCCCGCCAGCACCGCGTCCAGACCGCCCAGACGCTGCACCAGTGGCCCGAGCTGGGCATCCTCCAGCGAGCGCAACAGTTTGGCATCGCTCAGGTCTCGCCCGAGCGCCACGTTGTCGCGCAGAGTCCCCGAGAACAGCACGACGTCTTGCTGCACCACGCCGATCGCCCGCCGCAGGGCCCGCAACTGCCACTGCTCCAGCGCCACGCCGTCCAGTAGAATGGTCGCGGCCGGCGCCACGTAATTGCGCGTCAACAGCTTGGCCAGCGTCGACTTTCCCGACCCGGTCGGCCCGACCAGTGCGACGACTTCGCCCGGCCGGACCTCGAGCGACACGCCCTGCAACGCCGAGGTCGTCTGATCGTAACCGAAGTGCAGATCGCGCACGGAAATCGCGCCTTGGATGCTGGCCGGACTGTGCTCGCCTTCGGGCAGGCGCATGTCGACGTCGAGCAGGCCGTAGATGCGTTCCAATGCCGCCATAGCGCGTTCGAGGGTCGCGACCTTGGCCGAGAGCTCGCGAATCGGCACGAAAACCCGCTGGATGTACTGGATGAAGGCCACCAGCAGGCCCACGCTCACCGCGCCATCGACCGCGCGCCCGCCGCCGTACCAGATGAGCAGGGCGATGCACAGCGCCGCCACACCGTCCATCACCGCGTAGAGCGAGGCGTCGTACCAGTTGGAGATCTGATACGCCCGCAGGTACTTGTAGTTCTGCGCGCGGTACTCCTCCAACGTGGCTTCGTGGCGACCGTGCAGCTGGATGATCTTCGCCCCGGCCAGCGCCTCTTGGAAGAAACCCGAGGCCGCCGCCATCGACCGGCGAATCTCGGTCGAGTGGAAGCGCAGGCGATTGCGAAAGAAGTTGACGAGCAGCGCAATGAACGGCGCGACGATCAGGCTGGTGAGCGTGAGTTTCACGTCGAGCACGGCCATCACCGTCAGGATCGACACGATGTCGAACACGTCGCCGACGATGCCGACGATGCCAAACGTCAGGACCTCGCCCAGCGCCTCGACATCGGTCACCGTGCGGGTCAGCAGGCTGCCAGTCGCCCGCTTGTCGAAAAACGCCGCGCCTTGCCGCAACACATGGGCAAACACGCGCCGCCGCAAGCGTTTCAGCGCCTGGTAGCCGGCCAGTTGCAGGGCGTAGAGCTGCAGCGCGCGAAAGCCGTACTCCGCCACGACCGCGAGCAGGAACAGCCCGGCAATGCCGGCCAGGGACCAGTGCGGGTTGTCGACGTGCTGGAGCGCGGACTGGATCGGCCCATCGACCGCGACCTTGACCAGCCAGGGCTGCGCCAGGCCGGCGAAACTCATCAGCGGCACGGCCAGGATGCCCAGCAGCACCCAGCGGCGATCCGGGCGCAGTTCCAGCCAGAAGCGTTTGGCCAGGGCAAAATCCCGTGCCCGATCATGACCCTTGGCGGGGTGGTCCTCGGCAAGGGTCGCTTTGACGGGTGCGGATTTGGGCGAATCGGGCGCGATGGCCATGGCGTGCCTGGGCGGCTGATGCGGCTCTTGCAGGGTACAACGTCGCGGAAGTCAACCGAAAGGCCACCACCAGTGCTTCTTCTTCTCTTCCTTCTTCTCGTCTTTCTTGTCGTCCTTCTTCTCGGGCGGCGCTTCCTGTTCGACCCACTGCACTGAATCCGCTTTGAACTTCAGGGCATGCAGTTCGTCTTTGTCCTCGGTGAAGCCGGGCGTCTCGATCGCCTGCGTCACCACCGTCACCATCGTCTTCTTGTCCGACGACCAGTAGATGGTCTTGACCGAGGCGTCCGCCCGGGTCTTGCTCTCTTCGTCGACTTTGACCTTGACGTCCGTGACCTTGCCCATGCGCGCGCCGTCCGTGACCGCGACCACCAAGCGCTCGCCCTCCTTGCCGCGCAGCACGCCGAAGAACGAGAGCTGGGCTTCCGGATCGTTGGGATCCATGGCGAACCGCACCGCCTTGATGCCGTCATCCTTGATCTTGTACTTCTTCTTGGCGTCCTTGAGCACTTGCGGGGCGTTGGCGCGGGTGAAAGGCAGCAGCGCCGACTTCTTGGCCGGTGCACTGACCGCACCCTCTTTCAAATCGACGTCGTACAACCGCAACGCCAGGCCGTTGTTCACGTCGTCGATCTTGACCAGCATCTGCGTCTGGTCCGCGGTGAAGCCGACGACATCGAGCTTGATCTTGGCTTCCTGTCCGAACGCGAGCACCGGCAGCAACAGACCGGCGAGCAGCAGACCCGCACGCAGCAGGTTGTGCGGGAGCCAGTGTGCTTTGCTGTTCAGGGGTTGCGAAAAGTGCAGCATGGCGGAAGCCTCCGTGGCGCCGGTCGATGGCCTGGCCCGCTGCAGGATCCCAGCGCAGGGCAGGCTTGTCCAGTCACAGGCGCCCACGAAGCGGATCAGACGACGCGAATCAGTCTACGGAGCAAGTGTGTTCCGTGCTCTGGCCGCCGGGCTGCGGTCCGAAGCGGCCCTTCATCTTGGGCTTGGCGCACGCGCTCAGGCTGTCGTCGGCCTTGCCGCCTTCGAAGGCCTTGACATCGGTGACATCGCCGTCGCCGTCGACCGTGAAGCGCACCTTGAACGAACCGCCGCCGGGCCCGAGACAGGGGCGCAAGCCGGGCACGCGACCGTTGCAGAACTTGTTGAGATCCGAAGTGCTGACCTTGGTGGCGCTGGCCGTCGTCGTATGGCTGGCCTCGACCTTGCCGCCGGGTCCTTCCATCGCACGCCGGCGCGCCTCTTCCTCTTCGGCCGACAGCTTGCGTTGCACCGGCAAGTCCGGAATCGCACCGGCGAGCTTGACGCCGGTCGACTGCTCCGCCTTCTTCGCCACCCGCTTCGGCGACGCCCGGCGAGCCTTGATCAATTGCGCCGCCAGACCGGAAACTTCCACCTGCGCAGGTTCCACCGCCTTGGCGTTGGGCTTGCTCGGATCGGCCGCGTCTTCCTTCTCCTGCGGCACCAGTTCGGTGGACTGGTAGGGCAGGGCGAACACCGCCAGGATCGCGCGCGACTCGTTGATCAGCGTTCGCTTGTTGTTGCCGTTCACATACAGCAGCGTGCCGAACACGATGACGCCCACGACCAGCACGCTCGCGATGACGCCGATCAGGATCTTCTGCCGCTTGCTGCGCTTGTCCAGGCGGAACATGACGCTGAATTCTTGCAGCAGGTTCTGGTACTCCTCCTTGGTCGGCTTGTGCCGGTTCGGATCGGGCAGCAACAGCTCGACGTCGTGCAGATCGTGACCCGTCGAAAAGAAGTTCGCCCCGTGTGCGTCGGCCTGGACCGCCGAAGCGTCCTTGCGCAGCCCGCTCGGCTTGAACTCGGGCGCTGCCGCCCGCAACCCCTTGGTCAGCAACGGCAGGTCGGTTTCCATCGTCGGCCCGGAATCGTCCAGGTCCATCGGCGGCTTGGGCGCGGGACGCGGCGAGGGCTGCGGGGCGCGCTGCAGACCCTGAGGCTGAGCCACGGGCCGGTTGTTCTGCCCGGTCTGCCGCGCGGCTTGCGGTTGCGGCGCCTGGGCTTGCGCGGGCCTGGCGGCGGCCTGGGGCATCGGCCGGGGTTGCGCTTGGACTTGCGGCTGCGCGACCGGCTGGGCGACCGGCTGCGAGGGCCGCTGCAACGGTTGCGCAGGCTCGGCTGCCGCGGGCTGCACCTGCTGCGGGGCGGGCTGGCGCGCGGGCTGCGCCACCGGTTGCGGCGCGATCGGCTGTGACACCCGGGCGACTGGCTGCGGCGCTATTGGCTGCGATAGGCGAGCGGCGGCAGCGGGTTGCGGCGGCGGCGCCGACTCCGCGTGCACGAGTCCTGCGAGGTCGGGCACGTCTTGCAGCTTGGTCCAGCTGACCAGACCCTTCTGCCACACCAGCGAGACCGCCGTGATCGTGCCCGCCCGCATCAAGTCGCCGAGTTGCGCGACCGTCATGGGGCCCTGCTTGTCACGACCGATGACCACGAACCACACCGGAAGAGCAGTTCCGGCGTGCTGGGCAGCGGACGCGCTCTGCCGGGCCGGAGCCGCCGCCACCACGCCGGATGATGTCGCCGCTGCCGAAACTCCGGCCGACGGTACAGCGTCCTGGCCGGTGATCAGCTTGCACTCCAAGACGTCGCCTTCCACGGCGCGCACTAGCACGACCGCCTTGCAGTTGGGGCAACTGACCTGGGCCCTACCGGCGGCGCCGAGTCGCTCGGGCGGCAGGCGATATGACTTGGCGCAACTGGGACACGTGAAGCGCACGGGCACACTCCTACTTTCGCGCGTACATTCTCGCCGGCGTTGCGGCGCACATTCTCGCGGACCGTCCGCACGCGGGGGAACTTGTCTGTCTACCGCCACTCGCGCAAGCGCGCAATACTCACGGTGCTGCCGTGCTGCCCCGGGCCGCGAAGATTCTCGCCTCGGTCTGCCTGCGCTCGCCGGTTGCCATGTGCCGCGCAAGAATAACCCTGGCGCGGCGCGAAGAAGCAGTCCAGGAGCGCGCGTTTCAACTTGATCCGCACCCTAGGCGATGCTACCGTCCCGGCTCCTTTGCCCCTCCGATTTGGGCCTTGGCGTCACCCTGCGAGCAAGCAGGCGAAACAACAAGGCAATCGGTGAGCGGCAGGAGAGGCTGGCGAATGTCCGTTTTCTTCCTTCCGAAGTTTCGGTTCTTGTTGCCGACATTTCGCGCCACGCGGCGTGCCGATTCGGCCGGCAAGCTGACCCTGGCCTGCGCGCTGGCCGCGGCCACACTCATCCCCGCGCAAGCCGCCTGGTCCCAGCCTGCCCCGGTCGCGCCAGCAGCACCTGCAGCGGCGGGCAGTGGTTCCGCGGAAACTGGTTCTGCAGGTGCCGGGGCAGCGGGCGCTGACGGCGCGGGCACCGGAACCGGCGCGTCTGCTGCGACCGCCACCGCCTCTACCGAAGTGGTCGAGAAGAAAGAAGAAGCTTCGGCGTCGTCGAAATTTCCCATCTCGGGCGACGTCCGCTTCGATACCATGTTCTCGGCCGGCACCTTTGCCCCGGGCGAGTCGCGCCGATCGGGCTTCGACACGATCCTCGGCTACCGCTTCGCTTTTGCGCTGCCCGCGGGCTTCACGTTGGCTGCCAGCCAATTGATCACCAAGACCATCGTCACCAACGCGGACTCCGGCGCGGTCCGCCCCGACGACACCACGTTCGGCGATTTGTTCCTGAGCGCCAGTTGGGCGCCCCGCATCACCAAGGCCGACGGCACCAAGGCGCCCTACCTGCTTCCGGGCGGGGTCCGCATCGGTCTGGGCTTGACGTTCGCGGTGCCCAACTCGCGCCTCAGCCGATTCCAGGGCAAGTACGGCGCGCTCACCCCGGCGATTTCCCTGTCGCGCCCGAAGTTGTTCGATGGTCGACTGAGCCTGTCCTACAGCTTCGCCGTCGTGAAGAACTTCAACAAGTACACCAATGCCGTGGTGTCCGCGGACGAATTCCCGACCCTGGCGCGCCCGAGCGGCCCGGAGTTGGCCGGCAGCGACATCTTGACGTCGGCGGCCAACACCTCATTCTCGCTGCGTAACATGGTCGCGGCCAGCGTGGAGATCACGAAAAGCCTGGAGTTTTCGCTGACCTACCTGCTGTTCAACGGCTACCGGTACTACAGCGCGCCCGACGACCAATACACCAGTGTTTACGCCAAGTCCGGCCGCGGTCGTGCCGACAGCCAGTGGGGTATCGTCGCGCTGACCTACAGCTTCGACAAGGCCTGGTCGCTGGCCGCGCAGGCGTACACGGTCTCGCCGCCGTTCTCCGCGGACAACAAGACTTTTCGCTTCCCGTTCTATGACTTCCGCTCGACGGCGGACAACTATTCCAGCGTCGGCCTCGAGTTGCAGCGCAATTTCTAGTGCTGCCCAGGCCTGCGGAGCTTTCGCCCGCGCCGCTTCGCCCACGCCCCATTTGACCCCGGTACAGCGCCCAGGAGTCCGCAGATGAAGTTCCGCACCGCCAGCCAGAATCTTGGCACCAGCAAGTTCCTCGGGACCAGCCGGGTCCTCCGTACTTTCGCTGGCTTTCGCAGCGCCTGCGCCCGCTCGGCCAGTGTCGCGCTGCTCGCGGCGATGTCGATCGGCCTCGTGGTCGGCGGCTGCGTGGAGGACGTCGGGCTCATCGACCGCGTCCAGGCCAACCACACCAAGAAAGCCGACCTGGCCGGCGTCTGGTACGAGATGGCCATCGTCACCGACATGCCCAGTTCCGCGAGCTTTGGCTTCGTGGGCCTGATGAACTACGGCGACAAGGACGGCAAGATCGTGTTCGACGTCCAGGAGAAATTCCTGGTGGTCTACCCGACTTCGGAAACGGTGCTGGGCAGCAGCGCGAAGTGGAACAAGAAGAAGATCCGCAAGTACTGGGACGCGTCGCTGCGGTCCGCGGATCACGGCAAGACAGTGCGCGACGAGGACTTCATCGAGATCGCGGTGGGCAACCCGACCGCCATCTACCCGATCACCAGCCACTTCGACATCAAGCGCGACTACAGCACCACCACCGGCGCGCAGACCAACGTCCTGGTCGAGAACAGCACCGACCGGCCGTGGTGGCAGCGCGAGTACATTCGCGTCGACTGGATGGGCAACTCGCTGATGAACGTCATGTTCCCCCAGGGTTCGATGAAGTACAGCCCGGTCGACTACTACGTGCCGCAAGACGAGAAGGACAACCCGAACCGCTTCTATGCGGCGCCCGAGGGCGGCTACTTCCACTTCACGCGCCGCATGTTCGGCCAGCCGGTGTCCCAGGCCGCGTGCAATCCGTACAGCCTGGCGCCGTCCGACTGCGCCGGCGCCGAATTCGATACCCGCGTAAGCTACAAGCGCGTCAACACCAAGCGACTCAACGATTACGAGATCATGCCGTACGCCAACGCCGGCGCGCAGGACAAGTTCGGCTTCTTCCTGGCCGAGCGCTACAGCTTCGACGAGGACTACGGCCTCAACTACACCGGTCACGACTACAAGGCCGCGCGTTGGAACATCTGGAAGAATTCCAAGGTCTTCTCGTTGCCCAAGGACGCCGACGGCAAGACGGTCGACAAGGTCTGCCTCAGCAACAGCGACTGTGCCGCCCCGCAAGTCTGTGATCAGGACGGCTTCTTCGTGCCCGGCTCGTGCAAGGTCGGCGCCCGCATCGACTACACCAAGCGGGGAATCCGGCCGATTCTCTATCACTTGAGCGTCGATCAGCCCGCGGACCACTTGACCGCCGAGTACGAGACCGCCGATGCCTGGAGCGACGTCTTCAAGGAGACCGTGTCCTGGCTGCAGTTCTGGGAGAAGAAGTGGAGCTCGGACATCGCCGGTGATCACGTCGGCTTCACCGACCCGCAGTCCAAATTCGGCCAGCGTTTCTGCCAGTCGCACGGCGACTGCAGCCAGCACTCGGCCGCCGCGGTCACGGTCGAAACGCACGGCCAGAACGCCAACCGCATCGTCATTGCCGCAGGAAGCCCGGGCGCCAAGACGCAAACCATCGTGGTCGAGGACTGCTTCGTCGGCACCGATGCCGCCACGAGCAAGCAGATCTGCACCGATCGTCCGAAGTTGGCGACCGGCGACACGTACGTAGCGTTCGTCAATGCTTCTCCTGGTGTGGACAAGGCGACCCTGAGCGGTCTGCCCACCTCGATCGCCGACGTCGCGTTCAAGGCCGGCACCATCGCGGCCAAAGATCACGCCGTGGTCGTGCCCAAGGGCAAGGGCGGCACCCTGACGCTGACCGCGGATGTCGGCGGCGGCAAGTCTGTGAAACTCGACAACGTCGTCATCGGCTCGGACGCGGTGATCGTGGTGCTGGTCGGCGGCGACACGCTGGTCGCGCTGTCCACCAAGGGCGTCAAGGCCGGTTTGCGCATGATCAACGGCGTTGCTTCCATCGCTGGCACGCCCAGCGCGGGTGAAGCCTTCGAGGTCGGCCTGAACGGCATGCGCGTCCCGGGCAACCTGGAATACGGCAAGGCCACGGATTACGTGTACTCGACGGGCAACAACCCGCACGCCACCTTCAATCGCATCGGCAGCCGCGGCGACGTGGCCTGCACGCAGGCCCAGGGCGTCGGCGTCTGCACCGGTTGGCGCCAGACCCTGACAGAAGCCGACACCAAGACCCGAGCAGACATCAAGGCTTCGCTGCAGGACGTCTTCGTGTTGTGCGAGAACCAGTTCACCCGCACCAAGGCCTCGTGCGACGCGGCCGGCGAGACCGGCAAGCACACCGTCAAGACCGACAAAGGCGAGCGCGAAGTCCTGAACGATTGCCGCTACTGGATCCAGCTCGATGGCAAGGACTTCAATCCCTGCGCCGACGTGACCAAGGGCGGCTTCGTGCAGCACGCCGATGAGATGAAGATCGGCGGCGACTCGCGCTACAACTTCATGTACTGGGTTACCAACATGGAGCCGACCTCGCCGCTGGGCTACGGTCCCGCCGCTGCCGATCCGGACACCGGCGAGATCCAGTGGGCGACCGCGAACGTGTACGGCGCCTCGCTCATCACCTATTCGCAGTATGCCAAGGATCTCGTGGACTTGCTGAACGGCGACCTGAGCGTCGATGACGTGGCCACCGGCAAGTACATCAAGGATTACGTACAGAAGCAGAGCCAGACCGGCAAGGACAAGACCGAGTTCCTGCAAGGCGGTGGCCCGAGCACGCCCGAAGAAACGCTGGCGATGGCGCGCGAGCAGGCGACGGTCCGCATGATGGACAACGCCCCGGCAGTCGGTGCGACGCGCATGAACGCCGACGACGCCAAGCTCGCCAGCGACATGATGAATCCCGCCAACCTGAAGGCCTGGATGGGCGAGAGCCAGCCGACCTTCGACATGAAGCAGGTGTTTGCGCAGCTCGACAAGATCAAGGGCACTGAGCTCGAGCGCGCGATGATCAATGACGAAGTCGCGCTGGTGATGTCCGAGGGCGCCTTGCAGCCCGGCGATGAGATCAGCCCGGAAATGCTCGGCAAGATCTCGCCGACCGGTTGGGCGACGCCGCGCAAGCAGATGGACGAGAACCGGCGCATGCAGTTGCTCGGCATCAACAGCATCGAATTGGCCGAGTTCCAGGATCCGGCGATCTTCGGTCTGGCCCAGCGCATGAAGTGCAAGCCGGGCCAGACGCCGGAAGCCGTTTGGACCGAGATCCACAAGAACGACCCGACGAAGTGCTTCAAGGGCGATGCCCTGCGCACGGCCCTTTCGGTCGCGCTTTTCGCCGCCACCATCGAGCACGAGGTCGGCCACACGGTCGGTTTGCGCCACAACTTCGAAGGCTCCATGGACCTGATGAACTACTTCGAGGGCTACTTCGACGAGGCGACCGGCCGCGAGAAGGAACTGGTGGCGTGCTCGGCTTTGACGACCCCGGCCGGCAGCATCAGCGCCGACGACTTCTGCGAGAAGGAAACGTTCGGCGAGAAGTGCGTCTACAGCGCCTGCAAAATCAACGCGGACTGCACCGGCGGCAGCGCCTGCGACGCGTCCACCAAGCAGTGCGTCGACAAGGACGGCGTGCAAGTCGGCGCCTGCCGTGGCGAAGTGACCCGTCCCGGCGCGGTCTGCAAGTCCAGCGCCACGTGCGGCGACTCCGGCTCGTGCGTCGGCGGCATCTGCCAGAACAAGGCGGCGTGCAGCACCACGGTCAAGTGCGAAGCGGGCGAGACCTGCACGGGCGGCTTCTGCTTCGCGGCGTTGCGCAAGTACGTGCCGCGCGCCGAAATGACCGAAAACGAGAAGCTGCACAGCCGCACCGAGTGGCAGTACTCGACCGTGATGGACTACGGCCAGAAGATCAACAGCGATCTCCATAGCTTGGGTAAGTACGACTACGCGGCGATCAAGTTCGGCTACGGCGAGATGGTCGAGGTCTACGCCGACACGTCCTACTTGGAAGAGCGCACGCGCAAGTACGCGGAAACCCAGAAGACCTCGTTCGAAGCGGTGTCCTGGAAGATGAACACGGAGCGTTGGAAGTACACGGGCGACCTGACCCCGACGTTCGAGATCCTCAACCACTGGATGCCCCAAGAATTCAACAAGAAGCGCGAGACGGTGCCGGGCTTCCTGGTCACGCTCGAGGACCAGAACGTCGTGAAGTTCAAGCGCAATGACGCCGATCGCACGTTCTTCGAGGTGCCGTACAAGTACCACTCGGACGAATTCCGCGGCGCGCAGGGCGTCTACACCTTCGACACCGGCGCATCTCCTGAGGAAATCGTCCACCACGCCGGCGTCGCGATGACCGAGTACTACCTGATGGACGCCTTCAAGCGCGAGCGCCTGTGGTTCGGCAAGGGCGGCAACGTCGCCAGCTACATCTCGCGCGTCACCGACCGTTGGCTCGTGCCGATGGGCAACGCGGGCCGGTTCTACGCGATTTACAACAACTACTACCGCGTGTACCCGTGGTTCAACTACTTCGAGCACACCGCGTTCGGCATGAACAGCTTGCGGCGGGCCTCGCAGGACGCGTTCAACCGCCTGGCCGCGCTCATCTCGACGCCCGCTCCAGGTGCCCACAAGCTCGACACCGTCAGCGGCGCCTACGTCAGCGATTCGTACGAGGACAAGCCGGGCGCCGTCAACGTGCCGATGGGACAGGGCAAATACCCGTGGACGACGTTCGCCACCAAGCAGGGCTACTACTACTACGACCATCCGTTGTGGATCGGCGGCTACTGGGACAAGGCGGCGGCGATTGGCATCTTGACCAGTTCGACCGCGGACTTCCTGGGCACCTCGGTCGGCAAGGGAGAGAAGGAGGCCGGCTTCCGCGGTACGGCGATCGGCTTCAACACCATCTATCCCAAGCAGTTGGCCTCGCTCTTGGGCGGTCTCGCGGCCGGCGACATCGGCGAAATCGGCGGCACTTTCGACAAGAAGACCGGCTATTTCACGCCGCGCGACTTCTTCCAGCCGCCGAGCAACACCGCGATCCGCGTGGCGCCCTCGATTATCAACCAGAGCCTGCGCTTGCTGGGCGCGTGGCAGGCGATCGCGAACCTGCCCGCTGGATTCGACCCGGAGTTCACCGATTCGATGGCGCTGTGGCTGAAGGGCAACGGCTCGCAGTTCGAAATCGGCAGCACGACCATCGGCAGCAACGGCGTCAAGATCGAGCAGGTCGAGTTCGACGACCCGTTCGGCAAGAAGACCTACGTGGCCATCAAGCCGAACTACGACGCGGATCGCTACTCGCCGACGTTCCGGATGCTCCAGCGCTTGAATCTGCTCAAGACCGGCTGCAGCGGCGGTGAAGACTGTGGCGCAACCGGCGTGTGCAAGACCGGCACGCAATGCACCAAGACCTGGTACACCAAGGCCACCGGTGCAGAGAAGGACGCGATTGGGCTGGCGATCAAGAAGGAGATCGACACCCTGGACCTCTTCCGCATGCTCTACGATAAATACGGCAACATCAGGTAGACCCGAGTCCACCCGTCCCTGCCTGTACTTTTCGCGCCTGAACAAGCTTCCGACCGGAACCTGGCCCTGCCCCATCGAAGATGCCGCTCGCGCCAGACGGAGATCCCCATGAAGTTCGCAGTCCGCTCCCAGATTCTGCTCTTCGCCATCATGGCCACCAGTGTGTTGGCCGGTTGCGCGCAGGATCTCCCGGAGATCGATACGGTGCAGCCGAACTACGTCCAGAAGTCCAAGCTTCTGGGCCGTGAGTGGTACATCCGCTCGACGGTCGTGGGTTCGACCTTCACCAACGCCATGAGCTTTCCGGGCGAAATGGGTTCGCTGGAGCGCGGCGTGTTCGAGATCCAGGAAAACGCCCTGTATTTCTTCAGGACTTACGAGTTCATGATTGGCTCTGAGGCCTACGCCCAGAAGTCCGACGTCGACCAGCCGCTGCTCGACGACAAGGGCAAGCCGATCACGCACGCCATCCCGATGAATTACCAGAAGATCTCGTGCACCGCCGACGCTGATTGCACGACCGGGGCTCGCTGTGCCGACGCCAAACGCGCGACGAAGTGGATGGACGAAGAGGACTACACGGGATTTTGCGTCAACCTGGCGACCAAGTACATCTACCGCGGCGCCCCGGTCATGGCGTTCCCGATCACCAGCCACTTCGACATCCGCTTCGACTACAGCACGGCGACCGGCGAGAAGACCAACAAGCGCCTGGAAAACACCTCCGATCGCAAGTGGTTCGACCGCGACTACATCCGCGTTTCGTGGGGTTCGCACCAGATCGACGATTACGCGGTCAACCCGCTGCTGAGCACCGGCGTTCCGGTCATCTACGAAGGCGACACCGCGCCCGAGGGCGAGCAGTTCGAGATGGGCGTGGAGAAAAACGCTGGCGCCGACCAGCAGTTCATCACCTACATCAGCCGGCAGATCCACACCGCGCCGACCACGTTCTTGCCGGGCTACGGCGTCATCCCGATCTGCTTCTTCTACCCGTGGGCGTCGGGCGGCGTGTACGACTGCGCTTCGGAAGAATACAAGGTCCGCATGTTCATGCTCGAAGTGCCGAAGTACAAAGGCGCTGACAAGGACCGGGCTTACGTGGCGCGCGAGCAGGACGACGTCGAGTTCGAGAAGTTCGGCTACTTCCGCACCGAGCGCTCGACCTACGACATCCAGTTCGGCAACGCCTTCCACAACGCCGTGCGCCGCGCCCAACGCCACCGGGTGTGGGACCGTTACGTGAAGAAGTTCGAGGTCGACGGTTCGTGGAAGGGCGCGTTCGACTACACGACCATGACCCCTGAGCCGATCGTGTACTACATGAACGACGATCACCCGCGCGAACTGGTGCCGGCCTCGATGGAAATCGCCAACAGCTGGTCGCCGGCGTTCGAGGACGTCGTCAAGTTCCACAAGCCCGAGTTCAAGCTCGACCACAAGATGTTCGTCCTGTGCGAGAACAGCGATGCGATCGCCCAGGCCGCCATCGACGCCGGTGCCAGCTACGAGAAGGGTGAAGTCGGCGAGCACGGCTCGATCAAGCTCGCCAAGTTGGCCAAGCAACTCGCGGACAAGAAGATCAACCAGGCCCAGCACGATGAACTGGCCAAGCGCTATGCCGCGACGCCGAACGCCAAGTTCTGCAAGCACATGGACGCCCCGCACCGCTTCGGCGACCTGCGCTACAGCTTCATGCACGCGCTGCCGGCGCCGAGCCAGAACAGCCTGTACGGCTACGGTCCCTCGGCGGCGGATCCGATCACCGGCGAAGTGATCGCGGCCAGTGCGCACGCCTACACCAACGCGATGAAGCAAGGGTCGGAAGCGGCGATGCAGGCTCTGGAATTCCAGGCCGGCATCGTGGACTTCAACGACATCGAGCGGGCCTCGCAAAAGAAGCACGTGATCGGCGCCAAGCTCGCGCAGACCTATGACGCCAAGGGTCCCAAGAGCTTCGAGGAAGTGCGCTCGGCGGTCGCGGGCATGATGGATCCGAGCGTGCGCGCGCACTTGGAGCTCAGCGGCCTGTCGCGCGAGGACAACGGCGGTTCCTACGCGCAGGGGCGGATGGCCCGGGTGCGCTCCAACCCGCAGATGGACGCGCTGCTGGCGGCGGACGACGACGGTCACTCGATCCAGGCGCTGTTCCGCAACCCGGCGATGAAGCAGGGCGTCGAGGCGGCGGTGACCGCGGACGACCTCAATACCGTGAGCCTCGCGAACTGGGCGCACGTCGCCGGGATGCAGAAGCGCCAGAAGGTGTTCAGCGATCTCGCGGCCAAGACCTTGCACTTCAACGACTTCACCGACGGCGCGCTGGTCGGTCTGGCCCAGGAGTTCGGCCGCCGCTACGACAGCGAAATGTGCCAAGCCTATGCCACGACGCCGGGAACGCTGTTCACCGTGCTCGACGGCAACATCACGGCTGGCAAGGATGCTTGCCCGACGCCGGGCGCCTTCGAGTCGATGGGGCCGTCCAAGGGCCGCATCTGCGTCTCGGTGGGCAAGGAGAGCCGCTGGGCCAGTTGCTCGTCGCAGCAGTTGATGCAGACCCTGCGCTTGGCGATTGCCCAGGCCAATGGCGGAGATCCGAACGCCTCGCTGCTGAACTCGCTGCCCGGTCCGCTGTACTCCGACACCATGGACCCGGTGGTGCGCGCCACGCAGGAAGTCGGCCGCGGCATCGTGGCGAAGCTGCGCAAGGACATCAAGTTGGAGCTCTGGCAGCACATCTACAAGGACACGCAGTTGCATGAGGTCGGCCACACGCTCGGCTTGCGCCACAACTTCGAGGCTTCGACCGACTCGCTGAACTTCCATAAGGAGTTCTGGCAGCTCAAGCTCGACGACAAGGGTAATGTCATCAACCTGTTGCAGCCGGATACCGCGGAGCAGGGCGCCGGTCACGTGCGCGAGAAGCAACTGGCCTCGGTCATGGACTACACGGCCAAGTTCAATGGTCGCTTCGCTGGCGTAGGTCTGTACGACAAGGCCGCGATTCGCTTCGCCTACGGTGACATGGTCGAGGCCTACACGAACCCGCCCGAACTGCACAAGTCCGTGCCAGGCGGCCCGGGAGCCGACGGTGGCGCGCAAACGTTGGCGGCGGCGTGGGACTATCTAGCCCAGCCCACCGACAGCGATCCGAACACGAAGATGGCCCTGCACGAGGGCAACCAGGACATGTACAAGCTGACGCGGCGGATCCACTACTCGTCGTGGCCCAAGTACTTCGGCAAGGACAAAGCCAGCGCGATCAGCAACATGTACGACCGCAGCTTCGTTTCCTGGCGCGACGTCAAGGGCGATCGCTGCAGTGCGGACAAGGACTGCGGCGCGGACCGGACCTGCACGGCGATGGGCGAGGACAGCTACTGCTCCAAGAAGGAACTGGCCGCGGGCAAGCCGCTGGTCGAAGTGCCTTACCGCTTCTGCTCGGATGAATTCAACGGCAGCACGCCGAGTTGCCTGGCGGGCGACGAAGGCGTGGACGCCTACGAAGTGGCGCGCAACGCCTTGGATGACTACGAGCAGTACTGGTACTTCTGGGGCTATTCGCGCGACAGCGAGCTGTTCTACCCCGACAACTACCAGGCGCGCGTGACCGGCAAGTTCATGACGGCGGTCAGGCAGTTCCAGTACTGGGCCATCGACTTCGCGACCTACCAGAAGGGCGGCTGGTGGAAGGCGCGCTACGGCCGCGACTATGACCAGGACATCAACGGCGGCCTCTCGGGCGGCTTCAGCGCCATGAACACGTTCAACACGTTGGCGCAGGTCATGGCCCGTCCCACGCCTGGCTACTACTACTTCAACGGCAAGAAGGACTGGCTCGAGCAGTACAACGCGGTGGATCAGGCCAACGTCGACGCGCACTTCCTGGACGAGCCCAATGGCGCCAGGCAGTTGTACGCGGGTTGGGGCGGCGGCTACTCGTATCGTCCGATGTCGGCCGGCCAGATCTACGACCGCCTCGCCGCGGTGGCGCTGCTTTCGGATCCGACCACGCCGCGCTATGTCGGCGTGAACGTGACCGAGGACCTGCGCCGCTACAAGGTCAACTACACGACCATCTTCCCTCGGCAGATGATCAATCTGTTCGCTGGTTTGCAGGTCGACGACGCCCACCACTTCGGTTGGTATCTGCTGCAAGGGCCGCGCGACGCCCAGGGCCAGCAGCTCGAGCCGGACTACGTGATGAAGCGCAACTGGGTCGGCCCGCAGGCGACGCAACTGCCGCCGAAGTGCGCCGATGTCGCGACACAGCCCATCGAGCAGCAGACCGGCTGCCTGAAGTACGTCATCTATCCGGATTCGCGGCCGTTCTTCCCGTCGAGCCGTTTCCGCATGCCGCTGTTGGGCGCGTACTACGGCATGGCGCTGCTGTCCACGGGCGGCTTCGACCGCTCGTACATGGACATCAGCCGTATCTTCATCGAGGGCAACCAGAACAAGATCGAGTTCCCGGCCTCGGTGCTACCCGAAGACATCGCCAAGTTCACCGATCCGCTGTCGGGCAAGACCTACGTGGCGGCGCGGGTGTCCAAGGACGTGCTGAATCCGGCGTACGTCGCGGTCAAGCAGGCGGCCGAGGAGCTGGCGAAGTTCAAGGATCTGCCGACTCTTCAGGACACCTACTTGTTTTCCGACTACCAATATCGCGTCAGTTTGCTTGAAGCGATTAGATCGCTTCATGAAACCTACGAATACTGAGTATTCGTCGCTCAGGTAGCCGGAAAAGCGCGTTTCTCTCTATTGGTCGCTAGGCGACAGGGATTTGCTGCCGCTCCTGTGCACAACAGTTGCCTTCGGAAGCGCCGGTACCTGCGCCTTTGCCAGCCTGCTTCGCCGTTGGCACGTGGGTGCAAGCCGGAGGTGGAGCGGCGCGCAGCTTGACACCTTCCCGCGGCGTGCTTGATCCTGCGCCGCCCGGAGGTCTTCTATGCGCGCCACCCGTCTGCACCTGCCCACCTTGCGCGAGCCACCCAAGGACGCCGAGGTCGTCTCGCACCAATACCTCGTGCGCGGCGGCTACATCCGGCGTGTCGCGGCGGGCATCTACAGCTTCTTGCCGCTCGGCGTGAAAGTCGTCGAGAAGGTCAAGGCCATCATCCGCGAAGAGATGAATCGCGCCGGGGCCTTGGAAGTGTTCATGCCGGCGATCGTGCCCGCTGAGCTGTGGCAGGAATCCAAGCGGTGGGAGCAGTACGGCCCGGAGCTGTTGCGCCTCAAGGATCGCAAGCAGGCCGAGTACTGCGTCGGTCCGACCCACGAAGAGGTGGTGGTCGATCTGGTGCGCAAGGACGTCAAAAGCTACAAGCAGTTGCCGATCAACCTGTACCAGATCCAGACCAAGTTCCGCGACGAGATGCGCCCCCGCGCCGGGCTGATGCGCGGCCGCGAGTTCGTGATGAAGGACGCCTACAGCTTTGACGCCTCGGTCGAGGGCGCGCACCTGACCTACCGCGGCATGTACGACGCCTACCAACGGATCTTCACCAGGATGGGCCTGGACTTCCGCGCCGTCGAAGCGGACACCGGCAACATCGGCGGCTCGATGAGCCACGAGTTCCAGGTGCTAGCGGAGACCGGCGAGGATGCCATCGTTTCGTGCGACACATGCAACTTCGCGGCCAACGTCGAGAAGGCGCCGTTGCGCCAGCCGGAACCCGTGCAGCCGAGCGCTGCCGGCGCGTGGCAAGTGGTCGATACGCCGGGCGCCAAGAGCATCGAAAGCGTTTGCAAGATGCTGGGATGCAAGCCAGAGCAGCTGATCAAGGCCGTGCTTTACATGGCGGACGACCAACCCGCGGTGGCGTTCGTGCGCGGGGATCGGGAAGTCAACGAAATCAAGGTCAAGCAAGTGCTCGGCGTGGCGCAGCTGCACCTGGCCGACGCGGAGTGGTTCGCCAAGACGACGGGCTTGCCGCCGGGCTACCTGGGCCCGATCGAGCTGGGCACCCAGGTCAAGGCTGTGCTGGACCAGGAGATCTTGGCGATGGACTCGGCGGTCGCGGGCGCCAACCAAAAGCAGAAGCATATCCAGGGTATCGTGCCGAGCCGCGACCTGATGGGGCTGCCGGTCGCCGACCTGCGCCTGGCCGTGCAGGGCGATCCGTGCCCGCGTTGTACCGGCTTGCTGCGGGCGTTCAAGGGCATCGAGGTCGGCCACGTCTTCTATCTCGGCGTGAAGTACTCCAAGGCGATGGACGCCACCTTCGTGGCTGAATCTGGCGAGTTGAAGCCTTTCGAAATGGGCTGTTACGGCATCGGCGTGACGCGAATCCTAGCGGCCTCGATCGAACAGAACCACGACCAGCGCGGCATCTGCTGGCCCGTGCCGCTCGCACCCTTCGAGGTCGCAGTCATCGACCTGCAGCCGGACGGCAAGCTCGCGGAAGAACTGTATGATCAACTGCGGGCCGAGAACGTCGACGTGCTGCTGGACGATCGCGACGAACGGGCTGGCGTGAAGTTCAATGACGCGGATCTCATCGGTTATCCGCTGCAGATCGTCGTGGGCAAGAAGGCGGCGGATCGCTTCGTCGAAGTCAAGAACCGCCAGACGGGGGAACGCTTCGAGATCCACGCCGACGGCCTCGCTGCCCACGTCGCCCGCTCGATTCGCGCCGCCCGGGACGGCAGCCGCATCCAGTTCGCGCAGGCGTGACGGTGATCAACAAACCCCTGCCGCGATTGGCGATTGCCTTGGACGCGCCGAGCATCGAGCCGCTGGAGCCGCTGCTGGACGAGTTGCACGGCCTGCCGGTGCTGGTCAAGGTGGGTCTCGCGCTGTTCACCGCGGTCGGCCCTTCGGTGGTGCACCACATGCATCTCGCCGGCTTCGACGTCTTCCTGGATCTGAAACTGCACGACATTCCCCATCAGGTGGCGATGGCCGTGCACGCGGCGATCAAGCTCAAAGTGGCGATGTTGACCGTGCATGCGAGCGGTGGGCGGGCGATGCTGGAAGCGGCGGCGGAAGCGGCGGGCCAACGCACGAGGCTGGTGGCGGTTTCGGTGTTGACCAGCCTGACTGACGGGGATCTGCAGCAAATCGGCGAGCCCTACGGCGTCGAGGAAACCGTGATGCGGCGGCTGCGCCTGTGCGAATCGGTCGGGCTGCACGGCGCGGTGCTTTCGCCGTGGGAGCTGCAACTGGCGCCCGGCACGCCGGAAAGTTTCTTGCGCGTGGTGCCTGGGATCCGGACGGGACCGGCCGTGGACGATCAACGGCGGGTGGCGAGCGCGCGCCAGGCCGTGCTGGACGGGGCTTCGATGCTGGTGGTGGGACGGCCGATCGCGTCGAGTCCGAACCCTCGCGCCGCGGCCGAAGCCTTTCTGGACGAGATCGCGCAAGCCCACGCCGATCGGGCAAACTCTGCAATCTGAGGAAATCATGGCGGACAACGATCAGGACGGACCCCAGGAGAACCGCTTCGACAAGCCCGTGCGGCCCCCGAAGCGCGAACCGAACCAGGCGGCCCCGACGGCGAATCAGGCGCCGCGCTCGGCCCCGGATCGCGGCCGAGACCGACCGGCTCCCTCGCGAGACAAGGCTGCTTCCGGGCCAGGAACGGTGCGCCGCGTCGATCGGGACACCCCGCGCCCCCAGCAGCAACTGCTTGATCCGCCCAGGGATCGCGTGTACCGCGACGACCAGCCGCGCGACGACCGACCAGTTCGGAACGAGCGGCCTGCGCGCCCGGATCGCCCGCACCGCGATGAACGCCCGGCGGCTCCGGAGCGCCCGCAGTTCGACGCCAAGCCGCGCGATCCCCAGCGCGACGAGCGGCCGCCGCGTCCGGACGGTCGAGGTCATGATGGTCAGGCGGGAAATCGCCCGCCGCCGCGAACGGATCGGCCGTCGGGAAGTCGCCCACCGGCGCGCGACCAGAACTTCGGCGACCGCCCGCCACCGCGAGACCGCAACTTCGGGCCGCCGCCGCAAAATCGGAACTTCGGCCCACCGCCGCGGGGCGATCGTCCGCCGCCGCGAGATCGCGCTTCGGGCAATCGGCCGCCGCGCCCAGGGCAGGGTCCCCGCGGCGAAGAGCCGAGTCGCGACTTTGGGTTGGCGCCCGGCATGGCTTCGGCCCGCCCGGAGAGGTCCTCGCACGATCGTCCTGCGCGCACGCCGCTGCCCGCCGACGTCGTCACCGGGTCGCACGCGGTCGAGGCACTGGCCCGCATGCAACCTGAACGGGTGCGCGAAGTGTTCCTGTGGTCTCAGGATCCCCGCGTGATTGCCCGCATCGAGGCCCTGACCCGGCAACAAGGCCTGCGTCTGGTGCGCGAGGCGCCCCCCGGCGTTGATCCGGAAGGCCCGAATCCGCAAGGGGTTGCCGCCCGCGTCTCGGCGTTCGTCTACGCGGACCTGGACACGTTGGTGCCAGTGACCGGGGCGCACGAAGGGACGCTGCTGGTGGTGCTCGATTCGATCACGGATCCACGCAATCTGGGGGCGATCCTGCGTTCCGCGGCGTTCTTCCAGGCAACGGCGGTCGTCCTGCCGACCGATCGCGCGGCCGAGGTGACGGCGCTGGTCGAGCGGATCGCGGAGGGCGGCAGCGCTGGCGTGCCGGTCGTGCAAGTCATCAACCTGGCGAGAACGCTAAAGTTACTGCGTGATCGCAACGTCGAGGTGGTGGGGACGGCCCTGGATGGCGCGACGGGTGACCTGCGCGATCATCGCTGGGCGGGCGCGACGGCGATCGTGCTGGGCGCGGAAGGCGTCGGGATTCGACCGCTAGTTCGCAAGAATTGCGATGTGTTGCTGACGCTCGCTGGGCCCGAGGCGATGCCTTCGTTGAACGTCGCCGCCTTTGCGACCTTGACGCTCGCCCTGGCCCGTGGAGCGCAAAAGCCGAGTGGCGACCGTGTTCCGTCTTGACACACGACAGGCCTTCCCCTATACCAAGCCGCCCCGATGGGATCCGCCGCGCGCGGACTACCTCGTCAGGGCACCGATCCAACGCCCAAAAGAGCCGAGATTCCCGAGGAACCGACCCGGCGTCGATTCGACTCAGTCAGTGCGGCGCAAGCGGCGTCTGACTGGAGCGGAACGAGCCGAACCGGCCTCCCAGCGCTGGCGTAGCTCAATTGGCAGAGCAGCTGATTTGTAATCAGCAGGTTGCGGGTTCAAGTCCCTTCGCCAGCTCCCACATCGCGATGCTGCCTGCCAGTGCGTGCACGGGCCAGGGAGTCCAAAGCGAGGTTGGAACAGGTCGGTGACGACGGTGCGTAACTTGCGCGAAACGGACGAGAAAGACAGGACAGGGTCAGAGGAAGCGCCGGAGGATTGCCCGAGTGGCTAATGGGGGCAGACTGTAAATCTGCTGGCTTACGCCTACGGTGGTTCGAATCCACCATCCTCCACCCCGACAAGGCCGGTGAAAAGCCGGAACGTCACCGCTGCCGCCAAGGAGCGCCGGACGGGTCCCCGTGCCAGCCATGGTACGGGTCCTCATGGCAGCCACGGCACGGGTCCTCCTGACCGGCGTCCGCGGGAATAGCTCAGTTGGTAGAGCGTCAGCCTTCCAAGCTGAATGTCGCGGGTTCGAATCCCGTTTCCCGCTCCTACTTCCACCGTCCGGCGAAATCGTGAAGCGCACTTATCGAGGCGCACTGTGCCTACGTAGCTCAGTCGGTAGAGCACTTCCTTGGTAAGGAAGAGGTCACCGGTTCAAATCCGGTCGTAGGCTCCAGGCGGCGCTTCCAGAATGCCGTTTGGGCGGCAGATCAGCAGGCAGGTCGCGACGAATCCGGCGCGGACTTCAAAATTGGGCACTGCCAGGCCCGGACAACTGGGGGCGCGGGTGCCCCAAACGCAGCCGGTGTCGATCGCATCGACCCGTGTATTGACAGACGCCACGAGATGGCGGGAGGACTTTCAGCCATGGCCAAGGCCAAATTCGAACGGACCAAGCCCCACGTCAATGTCGGAACCATCGGCCACGTCGACCACGGCAAGACGACGCTGACCGCCGCCATCACCAAGCACCAGGCCTCGAAGGGCTTCGGCAAGGCCCGGTCCTTCGACGAAATCGACAAGACGCCCGAAGAGAAGGCGCGCGGCATCACGATCTCGACGGCCCACGTGGAGTACGA
>CAYHHL010000079.1:0-25644 GCA_964356325.1 uncultured Enterobacteriaceae bacterium
AAAACGGGCAGGGCGTGTAGCGACCGCAGGGAGCGGACGTCCCTGCCCTGACCCGTCCCGTCCCCGAACCTACCTTTCCCCAAACGGCCGCGGCGCCAGCTCACTCAACGCCGCCCAAAGCGCGCGCTTCTCCGTCTCGTTCATCCGCCCGAAGCCTTCGAACGGCATGAACTTGTCGAGCTTGCGACCGTTCTTCGAGACGCCCGTCTCCAGGGTCTTGGCGAAGTCCTCGAACGTCCAGCCCTTGAGGCCGGTCTCGTGCAACGTGATGTTCAACGGGATCGGGATGCTCGGCGGCGTGCCCGGGATCTTGCCGCCCGACAAGTTGTTGCCATGGCAACCCGTGCACCCGCGCATCAGGAATTTGCCGTACTTCGCGGTCGGTTCGGGCGGCGGCGCGAGTTCGACGTGTTCGTGATCGATGCGGCGCGCGACGTCGGCCACGAACATGTCCAGCCGGTCCAACACTTTCAGCATCACGCCGGGGTGGCTGCCCACGTTGGCCTTGGTCGAGGCCGGCACCGAGCGCACGTACGAGAGGATCGCCGTCAGGTCATCGTCGGGCAGCCAGTTGATCTCGTGCGCGGTCATGAACAAGAGCGAGGTCCCGTCCTTCTTGATGCCGTGGCGCACCAACCGGGCGAGTTCGCCGTCGCTATAGGCCGCGCTCGTACTGCCCGAGGTGATGTTCGGCGCGGCCAGCGTCCCCATCGGCCCCAGTTTCAAGACCCTGCCGCCGCTGAGCTCCGAACCGTGGCAGTCCGAGAGCGCGCAACCGGCCACGGATTCCGCCATGTGCTTGCCGCGCGCGATGACAGCGGGTTCAGCCGAGCGGCTCAACGAAAGCGGCGCGATCGCGTAGACCTTGGCCATGCTGCTGTCGAAATTGGCGACTTGCACGAACACGAAGATGCCAAAGCCGACGGCGACGACCCCGAAGACGGCGACGAGAATGAGGAGGATGCGCTTGAGCTTGGCCATGGAGTTCCCTTCGCGATGCAATGAAATGACGTTTCGGACGGTACTTACCGCACGGCCACGCAGGCTAGGCTGTAACGAAATTTCGCGCCAGAGGGTCACGCCACTTTGTCACGGCTATGTCACGACACGGCGTTCGGTGCCAGACAGTCAGTTCAAGCGCACCGGTGGAGGCGGCACCGGCGGCGGCAGAACCCGCGGAATCTGCACTTCACCCGGCTTGAACCGTTGCACGGCATCCAGGCTGTCCTCGAAGCGCCGCGTCTGCCGCAAGCCGATCGCCACCATCGCGACCGCCACGAGCAGGAACACCACCAGCACCACGACGTACGACAGCACGCTGCGACCCTGCGCCGCTGTCCGCGTCTGCGACAGCATCCGTTCCGCATCCAGGCGTTGCAGGGCAGCCCGCAGCCTGGCCTTGGCATCCGCGTCCAGTTCGGTCGCGGGTTGTTGCTGGCTCTGGGCAGTCGGCCCCGATGCCGCAGCCTTGTCCCCGAACCGGTCGGCAAACGCCTGACTGCCCGCGTATGCCGCCAACGGCACCAGCGGTGAACCGATCGCCCAAGGCGCCACGATCCGCCGTTCCGCCAGCAAGATCGTGGGATACTTCGCGATCAGCTCTTCGCAAACGGTCACCAGTTCCGCCAGCACGCCCGCCCTGCCCCACGGATGCACGGCCAGCCCGCGGGCCAACACCGGTCCGAGCGCCGGCGCGACCTCGAGCAGCGCGGCGACCTGCGTCGGTTCCAAACCTTGCGTCGCGTGATGGCGCACCAGGGCCGGCGTCGGCGCAGCGTGCAGGTGACGGCGTGTCAGGCAGAAAAACGCTGTCGCACACAGGGCATAGACGTCAGCGGCCGGTCCCGGCTCCTGCCCGGCCAGCACTTCGGGCGCGGTCACCTCGGCCGTCGGCAGCAAGGAGTCCAGGTTCTGGGGCGCCGCGTCGAGCGATTGCGTCGCCCGCGCCAGGAGTTGTGGCAACCCGGCGTCGTGCAGACGCACCGGAGCGACGTCTTCCTGACCCGGCGGACACAGGAACAACGTTTCGGGCGCGATGACCCCGGCGACCAGTCCGCGGGCATGGCACAGCTGCAGCGCGCGAGCCAGATCCACGAACAAGGCCGCGACCATGCGCTCCTCGGCCGCCGTCGGCACTGGAGCTTGGCGCACCCGGCTGAACACTTCGGCCAGATGACTGCCCCGCGGCGCCTCGCGCTCGATCCGCAGCGCCTGGCCACTGGCTTGGGGTTCCAGCGTCGCCGCGAGGATCGGCAGCAGGCTCGGGTGTCGCAGCGCCAGCCAGTCGTCGGCAAACGCCAGCAGCGGCGCCACTTCGCCATGGACAATCAGCTCTTCGATGACAAGCGCCGGTCCGTCCAGCGGCCGTAGCAGCGAAACCTGGCCCCACTCGGCGGCGCGCAGCAGTCGCGGCGTCGTCCCGGCGTGCGACCTCGGCCTCATCCGCGGCTCCGATCGGTCAGCGCCCGCAACACTGCTTGCACCAACGCTTCCTCACCATCGGACGGCTCCGGTGCCGGACAGGTCGAGCCCGGCAGGCGGTACGGTGGCGGCGACGGTTTGGCAATCGCGAACAGGCGATCGACCTCCTGCGGCGGAATCGGTGGCGCACCGCCCAACAGCTTGACCGTGGTGTAGATCTGCGCCGTGTGCTCCAGCGCATCGAGCCGCGCCAGGGCCATGTCGAGATCCTGGCCCACCGTCACCGAGCCGTGTCGCGCCATGATCACCACGTCATAGCAGCGCAAGTAGTCGCGCAGGACGTCGGGAACCTGCTGCGTCGTCGGCGTGGTGTACGGCGCGGTGGCGATGATGCCCAGGGCAAAAACCACCTCGGACACCAGCACTTCGGAAAGCCGCCCGCCTGCTATGGTGTAGGCCAGCGCCAGGGGCGGATGGGCGTGCACGACTGCCCGGATTTCCGGGCGGATCGCATAGGCCATGGTATGCAGGGCGATTTCACTCGACGGCTTGAGGGGCAGACCGTTGCGCACTGGCGGACGACCGATTGGCTTGCCGTGCAGATCGACCAGCACCATGTCTTCGGGTTGCAGCCGCCCCTTGTGCACGCCGCTCGGAGTCGTGGCGATGCGGTCGGGGCCGAGGCGAATCGACAGGTTGCCATCGGTCGCGCCGCTGAGCTTGCGTGCGTAGATTTCGCGAGCAGCTTCGGCTAGTTGCCGGCGGGCGGTGCGTTCGTCGACAAAGTCCACGTCACTGCACCGCCTTGGCCACCGAGTGCTCCTTGCCCGTGAACGCCAGCGCGTCGATCTTCCAACTCGGCCCGATGCGCGCCATCGGCACATCGTACTTGCTGCCCGACTGATCGCCCGTGCGCTTGAGCTTGACCCAGGCTTGCTCGCCCTGAACGTCCACGCTCACCACGTCTTCGGTGACCAGGTAGTAGTACGGGTGCCGGGTCGAGGTCTTCACGTCGTCCGAGCGCGACAAGGCCAACTGCGCCGAGACCAGCGGCCGCGATTCGTCGGTGAAGCCCGAGAGGAAGGCGTCTTCGTCGCCCAGCATCGCCGAGGAGGCCGTGCGCAGGAACGCCTCGCGCGGGTCTTCGACGTAGAACCAGCGATAATACGCGAAGATCGCAAACGCGATGAGGCCGAGCACCAGCAACGAAAGGATCAGCTTCTTCACTGTCGCGCGCTCCTAGTCGGCTGGCTGGACCAACTGATAGAACGTATCCATTTCGAGCAGGTCCAACCGCCACTGCCCTTGCACCAAGCGCATCGGCACCTGCCCCTGCTGCGTGCCCTGCTGCACGATGACGACCGCGCGCTTGCCGTTCTCCACTACCGCGGACACGTTGCCCTTGGGCAGCAGCGTCGGCCCCGGCCGGCCGTCGCGCAGGACCTTCCACGTATGCCCGGACTTCGCCACGACTTCATGGCTGCGGGCCAACAGACCGGCCGCGCGAGGCTCGACCAGGCGCACGAACCCTGCCTCGTCGCGGTCTTGCAGCGCCTGGCGGGCATCGGCCAGCACTTCGTCGGGCGCGTCCCGGCAACCGGCGATCGCGGCGGTCAGGGTCAGGAGTTGCAGCAAACGTCGGTGCATGAGGTCGGGGTCCCAAGCGGATCAAGGTCCAGGGCGGGTACGGGCTCTGGTCTCGCTCGGTATTGTGCAACACATGGCACGCGCTGTCGCGGGGTCTTGGCGGCCGGCACGGATTTGCCATTTTCCCCGGACCGTCGACGTGCACGCCTGCCGCGACTACAGTCCGCCGGGTCCGGAGGTCCCCATGGTCGACGCCGTCCCGCCCAGAGCCCGTCGTCCGAGCGCCAGCCGCATCGAGGTTGCCAAGGCGCGGATTGCACTCGATTCCCGCGGCACCGATCACGACGCCTCGCAGGGCCCCGACGGACGGCCACGGCCCGCCCGCTTCCTGGCGATCGCCGGCAACATCGGCGCGGGCAAGTCCACCTTGACGGCGTTTCTCGAATCCGAATACGGCATCCGGCCTTTCTACGAGCCCAACGACGCCAACCCGTACTTGACTGATTTCTACGCCGACATGCGGGGTTACGCGTTCCACAGCCAGATGTACTTTCTTTCGGCGAAGTTCCGCGCCCACCTCGAACTCGCCCGTCTGCTCGGCCAGCACCCCGCGACGGTGTTCGTCCAGGATCGCACCATCTACGAGGACGCCGAGATCTTTGCGCGCACGCTGTGCACCATGGGCATCCTTTCGGAGCGAGATTTCGTCACGTATTCGAGTATGTACAAGGCAATCCAGGACACGTTGCCCAAGCCGGACTTGCTGATCTACCTGCGCTGCAGTCTCAAGGGGTTGCGGCGGCGCATCCGCCATCGGGGCCGTCCCGAGGAACAGGGCATGGAGGACAAGTACCTGCGCGCGCTGCAGGATGCCTACGAGCAGTGGTTCGCGACCTACGACCTGGGCCCCACGCTCGTCATCGAAACCGAGCAGTTGGACTACCTGCGCAATCTTGTCGATCGCCTGGACCTGATGACCGCGCTCGAAGGCTTGCTGCGTCCGTGACGCGGCGAGGCGGAAGCACTACACTGCGCCGCGCTCCACGCCCCCGAGCTCCGGCGGTCCGATGTCCTACTCTGTTCACCAACGCCCTGAACTCGTGCAGCATCTGCGCACCGAAGTGTTCGATCTCCTGATCGTCGGCGGCGGCATCACCGGGGCCGGAATCGCCCGCGACGCCGCCTTGCGCGGCCTGAAAGTAGCCCTGGTCGAACGCGGCGACTTCGCGATCGGCACGTCCTCGCGCTCCTCCAAGCTGATCCACGGCGGTTTGCGCTACCTCGAGATGGGCGACGTCAAGCTCGTGTTCGAAGCCGTCCGCGAACGCCAGCGCCTGATGCGCCTGGCCCCGCACCTCGCCCGCGCGCAGTCGTTCGTGCTGCCGGTTTACGAAAAGTCCAAGCACGGTGTCTTCCTTCTGGATGTCGGGCTGACGGTGTACGACGTGATGGCGGCGTTCGCGGGCGTGCTGACCCACACGGCGGTGCGCAAGAAGGCCCTGTTGCGCCTGGAACCGCTGCTGCATGCCAAGGGTTTGCAAGGCGGCGTGCGCTATTACGACGCGATGACCGACGACGGCCGCCTGGTGATGGCCAACGTGCGTTCGGCGGTGCAGGCGGGCGCCGTAGCGGTGTCGCGCGCCTCGTTCGTCGAGCCGGTCTTCCTGCACGGTCGCCTGGTTGCGGCCAAGGTGCGCGACGAGACGCGCGGCGAGACCTTCCCGGTGGCGTGCAAGATCCTGATCTCGGCGACGGGTCCCTGGACCGACGACACGATGGCGCGCTGGAAGGGGTCCCACGGCACCGAGACCGTGACGCAAACCCTCAAGCCTTCCAAGGGTGTACACATCGTCGTGGCCCGCGAACGGTTGCCGCTGAGCCAAGCGGTGATGATGACGGCGCGCGACGGCCGGGTGGTGTTCGCCCTGCCCTGGTCGCACGCCACGGTGATTGGCACGACGGACACGCCCTATGACGGCGACCTGGCCGAGCCGCCTTGCACAGAGGAGGACGCGGCGTATCTGTGCAAGACCGCTAACGATCACTTCGAGCCGGTCGGCGGCCCCCTGCAGATCGGCGACATCATCAGCACCTGGTCGGGGATTCGGCCGCTGGTGGCCAACGATCCGGGCCAGAGTTCCTACAAGACCTCTCGCGAGCATTCGGTAAGCACCGATCCGCGCGGCATGGTGGCGATAGCCGGCGGAAAGTTGACGACTTTCAGGGCGATGGCCCAGGAGACGGTAGACGCGGCGATCAAGCTGTTGCCGCCGACCCAGGTCGAGACTCTGCAGCCGTGCCAGACCACCCGCTTGCCGTTGCCGGGTGCCCAACGACTGCCGGGTGCCAAGAAGCCATTGGAATCGCTGGTGAGCTTGCTCGTCTCAGAGCATTCGTTGGACCAGGCGACGGCGCAGCATCTGGTGCGGCAGTACGGCACCGAGGCCGAGGAGGTGCTGGCGACGTGCCGCGCTCTGGAAGACGGCATGGAGCCCGTGCTGGCAGGCCTGCCGGTGCTGTGGGGCGAGTTGAAGTGGTCGGCAAACGAGGAGATGGCGATGACCCTGGCCGATCTGACGGTCCGGCGCACGCAACTGTACTACCTCGCGGGCGAACGGCTGCTGCCGCTGCTCGACACCATGGCCAAACAGCTTTGCAGTTGGCTGGGTTATCCCCCCGAGCGAGCGCGGGTGCTGGCCGACGAGATGGTCGCGTTCATCGCGGAACGGCGCGTGCGAGAGGCGAAACGTCATGCTGCCTGAGCAGTTGCAGCGCGCACAGGTGATGCCGTCGCTCGAAGCCGTGGTCGGCGTCGTCGAGGCGGCGTGCGAGTTGATCCGCGACCTGCTCAAGAATCCGATCCTGGACTGGAAGAAGCTCGACGCCTCGCCGGTCACGAGCATCGACATCGCGGTGGATCGCTTCCTGAACGTGCACTTGCGGCCCCTGCTGACGGCGGCGGGCTGGCTGAGCGAGGAGACGGCTGACAACGCGCAACGCTTGGATTATAGGTACTTGTGGGTCGTGGATCCGATCGACGGCACGCGCTCGATGCTGGCGGGCCATCCGGAGTTCTGCGTGTCCGTCGGCCTGGTCGAAACCAACGTGGGCCCCTTGCTAGGCGTGATTGCCAACCCTTCGACCGGTGAGCGTTTTACCGCGCTGCTGGGCCAGGGCGCGCACGATCGAGATGGCGTGCGGCTGCAGGCCCGGCAGACGTTGATGGCGGACTATCCGGACGTGTTGGTCTCGCGCAGTGATCTGGCAAAAGGCTTGTGGCAAGGGGTGTTGCCCGGGCCTTGCATGACGCCGGTGGGCAGCCTGGCCTACAAGATGGCCCTGGTCGCCGCGGGGGCGTACGACGGTCACGCGACGCCGACCCCGCGCAGTGAATGGGACGCTGCGGCGGGTGCGCTCATTCTCTCGGAAGCTGGCGGCATGTCGACAGATCTGCATGGACAGCCGCTGCGATTCAACCAGCGCCAACCGCTGTACGACGGCGTGGTCGTGGCGAGCCGGACCGCTCACGCGCGCATGCTGGACCTGGCCAAGGCGTCGGCCAGGCTCTACGGGTCGCGGGGCTGACCGCCACGCGTGTCGGTTGTGCGAGACGGGTGGCCGTGTTGCAATGCGCGGGCGCTGTCGCAGAGTGCGGAAGCGTCGAACCGCAGGAACGCCGATGCTGCGTACGAAGCTGATGATCGTGCTCGCATGGGTGCTGCTGGCCGGCTGCGATCGGCCGTGCAAGAACCTGGCGGACCGGCTTTGCGAGCAGGCGGGCGACGAAGCGGCGTGCGATCGCTGGCGGACCCGGGTGCAGCGCGTGACGCCCGAAACGTGCACGGCGGGACTCAAGGCCCTGGATCGCGAACGATTGCGCTGACGTACGATTAGCGCGCTGCCGGAGCGATCGAACGGGGAAGAACTGCTGATGCCCTGGCCGCATTCCGATTTCCCGCAACCTGACGGCCAAGACCGCCTGCCGCTGCCGGGCCCGCGCCTGTTCTGGTGGATCCTGGGTGTCGTGGCGGTGCTGCTGCCGGCCGCGCTGATCGTGCAGGCTTCCTTGTCGGAAGAGTCCTCCCCGACCGGCAACACACGCGGCCTCGAATTCACCGTGCGGCAACAGACGCTACTATGGCGAACGACCACGTTCGGCGCCAACCTCGCGCCACGCAAGGGCAAGCCGCCTCGCAATTCCGCGCCGGCCGCTTTGCCCGAAGAGCCGACGCCTTCGAGCGCCTGGCTGATGGGTCAACTGGGCCTGCCGGGCCCTGCGGCGACGACGCGCCTGCTGTTCGACGAGGCGGTCAAGACCGAGAAAGCTCTGCCGCAACAAGGCGCTCACCAGCGTGGCCGGCGGCCTCCCCGACCGACGGAGTTGGTGGTGGCCTATGCGGTCGCGACCCGCCAGGATGCCGTAGCCGCTGAGCTGGCCCTGCGTATCAACCGTCCTTCTGCAGACTTGCGCGCCGCCCTGGCAGGTTTGCCGCAAGGGGCTGCAGCCGATGTCGCGCCCGCCAAGTTCGCCCTGCCCGCGACCGAAGCAGCCAGGCAGGTGGGCCGCCACGGCTTCGGCGAGGGCTGGAGCGCCTACCTGCGCGATCGCGTGAAAGCTCGGGTGTTTGCCGTCGCAGGCGACTCGCTTTCGGCCCGCGCGCTCACGGTGCGCTTGAACGACGAGGACAGCCGAGTCGCCTCGTTCTTCGCCGCTCTGTCGCAACTACTGGCATTGGCAGGCTTGATCGGCATCGCGCTGCTGACGGCCGGCGGCGTGCGCACCAGCATCGCGCTGCGACGTGGCGAGCCGGCGTTTCTGTGGCTGCGCGCGCGCTTCCCGGGCCTGTCGGCGCCCTCGCCGGCACCGACCGGGCCGCACGGAGCGCCAGCGCTCAGCCTGGGCACGGAACCGCCCTACCGCACCGATCCACTCGTGCCTTTGCTGGGTTTCGGCGCGTGGCTGCTGGGCTATCTGCTGGTGGCTCTGTTGACCTCGGCCTTGCCGGGTGCGCGCGTACCCCATGGTTTCGCGATGTTGCTGCAAAGTGGCGCGGGCGTGCTGATCGCCCATGCCGTCGTGCAGGCTTTCGCCCGTCTACATCCGCCCTTGCAGGCCGCCGCCCGTCTCGACGGCTCCTTCTGGCAAGCTAGCACCGCGGCGCTGCGGGCGTACTGCGCGCTGTTGCCCGTGATGCTGGTGCTGTTTCTCATCTCGGCGCTGCTCAGCAGCCAAGAGGGCGAAATGCATCCGGTCGCCGGCTTCTTGCTGGACGACCTGGATCCCGTGCAATTGACCACGATTGGCCTTGCCGTGGTGGTCGCGGCGCCTGTGGGCGAGGAATTGCTGTTCCGCGGCTTCCTGTACCGCAGCCTGCGCCAT
Organism: uncultured Enterobacteriaceae bacterium; assembly: GCA_964356325.1. Taxonomy (GTDB): domain Bacteria; phylum Myxococcota_A; class UBA9042; order UBA9042; family UBA9042; genus CAYHHL01. The sequence goes on from CAYHHL010000079.1 coordinate 9,389, forward strand.
CGCCTCGGCTTCCTGCCCGCGCTGCTGATCACCGCCTGCCTTTTTGCAGTGTTGCACGTCGCGCCGCATGTCCTGCTGCCTTACATCGGTCTGGGCCTCGCGTTCGGGCTCGTGTACGAATGGGTCGGTTCGCTGTGGGCGAGCATCGTGCTGCATGCGCTGTGGAACGCCGTGGTTTTCGGGCATATCCTCCTGGTCGCCGCCTCTTGAGGCTCGAAACGGTCGCGCCGGGCCCCAGGTTGACACGTTGCCACGGTTTCGGTTCTGCTACCCGAACATGCAACAGCGTCAGGCCCAAGTGTGCATCCGCCACGCGAGCCAGCGCCAACCGAACGACTGCGAGCACGCCATGGCCTTGACTCCCCGCGTTGCCGAAATCCTTTCCTGGTACCAGAGCGACAACCCGGGAGTGCGCGCCAACCTGGTGCGAATGCTCAACTTCGGGCGTCTCGCAGGCACTGGCAAGATGGTGATCCTGCCGGTCGACCAAGGCTTCGAGCACGGTCCAGCGCGCAGTTTCGCCCCGAATGCGGCCGGTTACGATCCGCGCTACCACTTCCAGCTGGCCCTGGACGCCGGGTGCAATGCCTACGCCGCTCCGCTGGGCTTCATCGAGGCCGGCGCCGCTGAATTCGCCGGCCAGATCCCGTTGATCCTCAAGTTGAACAACTCGGACTCGCTGGCCGACGTCGGCGATCCTCTCTCGGCCGTGACCGCGTCCGTCGATGACGCGTTGCGCTTGGGCTGCACGGCGGTCGGCTACACGATCTACCCGGGCTCGAGCCAGCGCAACCGGATGTTCGAGGACCTGCGCGAGATTACGTTGGAGGCCAAGGCCAAGGGCCTGCCTGTCGTGGTCTGGGCCTATCCGCGCGGCAGCAAGATCGGCAAGGCGGGCGAAACCGGCATCGACGTCGTGGCTTATGCCGCGCAGATCGCCGCTCAGCTTGGCGCGCACATCATCAAGGTCAAGCCACCGACCGCGCACGTGGAGCAGGACGCCGCGCGCAAGGTCTACGACAAGCACGCGATTGCCGTGGCTGAAATGGCCGACCGGGTGCGCCACGTGCTGCAGGCGGCGTTCGGTGGCCGCCGCATCGTCATCTTCTCGGGCGGCGAGGCCAAGGGCGAGTCGGAGATCCTCGCTGAGATCCAAGGCCTTGCCGACGGCGGCGCGTTCGGGTCGATCATGGGACGCAACGCCTTCCAGCGCCCGCACGACGAGGCGGTGATCCTGCTGCGCAAGATCATGGACATCTACGCCCGCGCCGCCTGAAGCATTCGGCCAACAACGGGCCCTTTTCGCCTGAATCGGTCAGCAAACCAACGCTCGCCCCTAAACTCGGCATCTGCTAGGCTCTGGCCGCCGAGGCCCAAGTGCGCCCCGGTGACCCATCGCCCCGTCATTTCAAGGCGGCGTTGAGACTGGCACTCGAGGTTGTTCATGGGCGTCGCCACTTTCGCTGCTCATCGCGTTCAGACCCACCGATTCCTCGCAGCAATCCTCTGCGCTTCCAGCCTAGTGGCGGTGGCCGGCTGCAGCGACTCGAAGACGGGCAAGTCCGCGCAGGTCGATCCCGGCGCCAAGCTGGGCCTCAAGCCGGGCCAGCTCTCGAACTTGAAGTCGGTCGAAACCTCGCTTTCCGCCAGCAAGGTGGCCGCCGGCATTCCGGTGACGGTGACCTGCATCGGCCAGCCCGGCGATTTGGTGATTCCGCAGCCGACCTTTCGCGTCGACCCGGTCAAGGGTTGGGAAAGCGCGCTCGCTCAGCTGACCGTGAAGACGGCGGGTTCGTACAACATCGCGTGCTTCCTGCCGAATGCCGCGAACACCACGGACCCGACTCCGTCGCAGTTGCTCGTCACCACCGGCGTCGCCACCACCATCACCGCCGCCGTCGAGCCGGCCCAGGTCGCCTCGGGCGCGATCGCCAAAGTCACCTGCACCGGCAGGGACGCCTACGGCAACGACGCCGCCACCGCGGAAGGCGCCACCTGGACCGTCAACGCGCAACCGCCTGAAGTCGCTGCGGTGGTCGGCCTGGACCTGACCGGCCAGAAGGTCGGCAAGGCGGCGATCAAGTGCGCGCTCGCCGGATCACCGGAAGCAGCTTCCACGCCAGCGGATTTCACCGTCGTCGTCGGCGCGGCCGCGGTCACGATCGCCAGCGTCACGCCAGCCACGATCGAAGCGGGTGCAGGTCAGGCCACGGTCGCTTGCGCTGCCACCGACGCCGCGGGCAACCCTGTCCCAGTCAACGCGGACCAGTTCACGCTGGACGTTCCCGCCGGCCTGAAGCTCACCGGCTTGGCGCTCAGCGGCACCAAGTCCGGCAAGTACGACATCAAGTGCAATCTCATGGGCAAGACCACCGAGAACAAGGCCGCGACCTTGGAAGTCAAACCGGCGGCGCCCATCTCGATGACCCTGGTCGCCAAGCCTGCGCTCGTCGTCTACAAGCCCGAGGACACGGTCAAGCTCACCGGCCTGGGCCTGGACAAGTTCGGCAATGAAGTTCCGGACATGCCGCTCGGCTTGGCCGCGATCGACCCACCCGACGAGGTGACGGTGAACGGCGGCGGCAAGAGCTACACGTTCTCGCACGACGGCATCTTCACTTTCACCGCGTCGTCAACGGAACACCCTGAATTGTCAGGCAGCCTCAAGCTCAAGGTCGATTCGACCGGCCCGCTGGTGCTCATCACGCAGCCCAAGCGCGCCGAGACCCGCAACGGCGACGCCAAGGTCATCGTCAAGGGCACGTGCCTGGACGAACTGAGCGCGCTCAAGTCCTTCACGATCAACAAGGAACCGGTGAAGGTCGCGGAAGACGGCAGCTTCACGTTCGAGATCAACTCCGAACCGGGCATGAACGCGATCGTCTGGGAAGCCAAGGACCAATGGGACAACGTCTCCAACGGCGTGCAAACCTACTACTATTCGACCGAATGGTACCCCGAGGACAACGCCAAGCCGGAGTCCAGCTTCGTGAAGAGCGGCATCGGCGTGTGGATGGCCCAGTCGACCTTGGACGCAGGCCCGCCGCACGACCACTTGAAGCCCAAGGATCTCGCGAGTGTGGCTGAGATCGTCATCGGTTCCATCGACCTGAAGGGCCTGTTGGGCAGCGCCGGCTTCCCGATCAACCAGAGCCTGCTCGGAATGACGATCAAGGACGCGACGATCCAGTCCCTCAAGCTGGGCGATCCCAGCCAGAACGGCGGCTACCCGGACGTGGCCATCACCGTCATCAAGGGCGGGCTGCATTTCAAGGCCAAAATCTACAAGCTCGACATGACGATTCGGCTCAACGTCAACACCTTCGGCATCAACGGCTGGCAGGACTTCATCGTCACCGCCGACTGGATGACCATCGAGACCGACCTGTTCATCAGCCTGGACCCGACCACCGGCAAGCCCAAGAGCGAGGCCAAGAACACCAAGCTGAAGATCCAGGACCTGAAGACCAAGCTGGGCGCCAACAGCCTGCCGCCGCCGTTGGGCTCGCTGGTCAGTGGCGGGGTCAACCTGCTGATCGGCTTGGTTGAATCGTTCATCGGCGGCGCGCTCACCGGCGTCATCGAGCAAGTGATGCAGGACCAGATCCAAAAGGCACTGGGCGACACCTTGGGCAACGCCCTGGCCGCGCTCGCCATCAACCAGGAACTGCCGCTCAAGCCCTTCATCGGCACGGGCCCGGAGGTCAAGCTCAAGCTGAACTCCAAGCTGGGCTTGCTCGATTTCCAGGCGGCAGGCGTGCAGCAAGGTGGCATCCTCATCGGCCTGGACGGCGCGGTCACCGCGGAAAAGAAGGTGGATCACCCGGGCTTGGGTTCGATCGGTCGCGCGGCATGCCTGGTGCCCAACGCCAAGGACAAGTTCAATCCGTCGCTGAAGCACGCGCTGGAGATCGGTCTGGCCGACGATTTCGCCAATGAACTGCTGTTCTCGATCTGGCACGGCGGTCTGATGAACCTGACGATCGGCGCGGAATCGCTCGGCAGCGTCGACCTGTCGCTGTACGGCGTGAGCGATCTGGCGGTGACGACGGACTTTTTGCTGCCGCCGATCCTGAACACCTGCATCGACAAGGCCGGCCTGCTCAAGCTGCAGATCGGCGACCTGCTGATTCACGCGAAGTTGAATTTCGGCGGCACTCCGGTCGACGTCTACATCTACGCCACCATCCAGGCGACGGCCGAGCTCAAGGCGATCGACAACGCGAAGACCGGCCAGAAGGAACTCGGCTTCGCGCTCAAGGGCATCGACTACGTGGAACTCGAGGTGTGGAAGATCAACGCCGAAGCCACTGGTTTGAAAGAACTGTTCGTGACGATGATCAAGAGCGTGATGATTCCCAAGCTGGTCGAGAGCCTCGGCGCCGGCCTGGGCAGCTTCCCGTTGCCGGAATTCGACCTCTCGGCCATCTCGCCGTCGGTTCCCAAGGGCACTTCGATTTCGCTCGAGATTCAGCAGATCGATAACGTCAAGGGTTACACGTACCTGCGCGGCAAGGTGAAATAGGTCGCGCCAAGCAGGTTCGCTCGCAGTCCATTTGAATCTCGGTACGTGCAGAAGCGTTACGGAATCGGCGAAGGCCGTTGCGTGTGGCAAAGGCAACCAGTAGTGTCCTGCGCGTTTGCCGATGAACGGGCAACCTGGCTGACGCGCCCACGGTGGATCAGGCAAACGGGTCGAACTCAACCTCCTCGAGATCCACGGCATTTCGAGACGCGTGAGAGCTGCATGGCAATCCGATGGAAGCAGAAGTGGGCGCGGCGACTGGCGACGGTCGCGGCTGGCACGGCGCTGGTGGCTTGCGGGACGACGCCAGCGACGCCAGGCGGCTACGTGGCGGTGAGCGACGTCAAGAACGGCGGCGGCGACATCGCGGGCGCGGATGCCGTGGCTGATGTCGTGGTCGTGCCGCTTCCGGTCGTGGACCTCGTGGTCGACGCCAATCGTGACGGCATCGCCGATCCGGCCAGCGCGGACGACCAGAAGTACGCCAATGTGTTCGACGAAAAGCACGGCGCATCGTTCCTGGCCAACGTGGACGACGACGACGGCGACAAGGTGCGCGACGCCGACGATGAAGACGTCAACGGCGAAGACGACGAGAAGGACCTGGCGCGCATCGTCATGCCGGCCTGGCCTCTGGCCCCCAATGGCGCGGTCGGCAAGCTGAAGCTGGACAAGATCGGCGCGGAAAACGTGCGTCTGTTCCTGAAGGTGCCGGACGGCTCGTGGGTCAAGCTGCTCGGCCAGTTCGGTCCCTGCACCGGCCCGGACGACTGCACCGTGCTCGAGGACGCGGGCCTGGACACCGACACTCTGCGCGCGGGCGCAGTGTTCGGCATCGAAGGACGCCGGTTCCGGCCGAACTCCGACGACTGGAACGGCCTCGTCACGGTCACGCTCGCGGTGACGGCCGACGGCAAGCCCGTGGTGTCCACGACCGCGCCCAACGGCAGCGACGCCGTGCAACTGCGGGTAGCTCCTTGGGTCCTGCACGGCAATACCTCGCCGTTCGACGTGGTCCGGTCGGCGAACTACTTCGCGGAGTTCGTCAAGGATCTCACGGTCGCCGTACCTGCCGCGGGCCTGAAGTACACGCCGTACAGCGGCTGGAACGACCAGTGGACGCAGGACTTCTACCAGACGGCTTGGACGGGCATGCCCGGACAAGGTGGCGCGTACCAATGGATGCGCATCGCCAACGCCCGACCGTGGGGCCGCGACAAGGGCGTCAAGAACCTGCCCTACACCTGGCTGACCAAGAACTACCTGAAGAAAGACCAGGGCATCATCGCGATCTATACGCCCGAGCACGCAGGGACGGGCTCGAGCGGCGATTCGCACGGCAACCACGACCTGATCCCGCCGTACGTCAATGGCGACCAGAAGTACCCGATCGGACGAATCATCTTTGGTTCAGATGTCTTGCAGGAGACTCACGACTTCTACGATGCCCAGGAAGTGCAGGGCCCGTCCCTGGTGATCAAGACGGACTGGCTGTACGTCGGTCACGTCGACGAGATCCTGAGCTACGCGCCGGCCAAGACCCCGCGCGGTTGGAAGCTGCTGGTCGCGTCAGACAAAATGGCCAAGGAGATGTTCGAGAAGGCGCAGAAGGATGGCCACGGCAGCGTGCAGTTCTGGGCCGGCAAGAAGAACTACCATCCGACGACCAGCAAGCAGAAGGACGCGGCGGTGACCATCGACGAGGTGCTGGCGGACGTCGACCTGTTGCAGTGGTCGCAAGAAGCTGGCGTGTTCACGGCGGATGACCTCGAAGTGGTGCGCAACGAAGTCGGCTTGGCTGACGACGAGATCGTGCAGATTCCGTTCCTGACCGAGGAAGTCAGCAAGCAGGGCAAGATTTCCTGGCAGCCGGGCACGGTGAATTCGCTGGTGATGAACGACCACATCGCGATTCCGAATCCGTTTGGTCCGATCATCGACGGCGCGGATCTGTTCGCCAAGGATCTGAAGGATCGGCTCGGCACGGCGCTGAACGCCCTGGGCAGCGACGGCCAGGGCCTGAAGCTCCACTTCATCGACGACTGGAGCGGCTACCACATCCTGGCCGGCGAAGTGCACTGCGGCACCAATCCGGAAGGCCCGCCGCCCACCAACCTCAAGTGGTGGGAGGTCGGCCGATGACCGCGCGCTCGAACAGCCAGGGCAATGACATCGCGAAGAATGAGACGACCGGCCAGCGGAGGCTGCAGATGCGCAAGGTGATTCTGGGCTTGGCAGCGGGCGTGGCCATGCTGGTGCCGGTGGCGGCGATGGCCAATGGCGCGGCGATTTCGTCCACGCAGCTGCCGTCGGCGCAGCGGACCAAGCTGCAGCACGAAATCGAAGCCTACCGGGCGGCGGAACCGTCGGCTTTCGCGGCGATTCGTGGCGTGCAGAGTTGCCGGGCGGAAGTCTACTCGCAATTCCGCAAGCCTGAGCCCGAGTGCAGCCGGGAGTTGCGCGGTCTCGGCAAGGACGTGCTGCTGCCGATGCTGGACGCGCTTGCGTTCGAGGCGCCGCTCGAGCCGGCCAGTTCCGCCAAGGAAAAGCACGCGTTTGCCTGGGGCCTGCTGCGCGCGGTCGGCGTGCTGCGTGACGAGCGCGCGGCGCCGGTGCTCAAGAGCGTGTTCGAACAGAGCAGTGATCCTGCATTGCGCAACGAAGCGGCGCAGGGCCTGGGTCGGCTGGGGCGTGACGCCGAACTGGCTGTTCTGGGTCAACATCTGGGCGCGCAGGATCCCTTGCGCCTGGCTGCGATCGAAGGGCTTGGCGAGTGCAAGCGCTTGGAAGCGGCGCAGAAGTTGGCCAACGTCCTGAACTCGCATCCGGAAGACGCGACGTCGGCGATCGTGGCGCGAGCGCTCGGGCACGTGGCGTCGAGTTGGGCGTGGGAAGCGCTGGCCCGCACCAAGAAAGCGACTCCCGAGCAGGCGCTGGTCGTGCGCACCGAAGCGGCGAAGGCGCTGGCCGCGGCCTATGCTTGGGCGGGAGTGAAAACGCGCGAGGAAATCGCCCACGCGCTGCACATGGCTGAACACCCCAACACGCAAGCGCTGCTGGCCCAGGCTCGCGCAAGTGCAGATTCTCGCACGGCTCCTGCGTACGATGCCCTGGCGGCGCGGCTGGCGCGACGGATGCGCTGACGCTGGCGCCCCTCATGAAATCCATGGGTTGCTTGACTGCGTTGCTGCTGGCTACGAGCCTGCTGCCTCAGGTCTGCTTGGCGCAGCGCGTGGCCGGGACCGTCGAGCATACCACCCGTGAAATCAAGGCTTTGCTCGATCCGGACGGGGATCGGCTGGCGACCTTCCTGGCGGGCGGAGGCTGGCACAAGCGCCGGAGTCCAGGGCAGGAAGACCAGCCGGGCCAGAACGTGGACGACGCGCCGACCCCGCACGGCTGGTTTCGGCATTGGCGCGAGACCCTGCTGGCTGGGCTGCAACCCGCGAGACTCCATGCCTTTGCCCCGACACATCCGCTGTTGACGATGCAACCGACGGTGATCGTGCACGCCAGCGGCATCAGCCAGGCGAGCGCCCTGCCCTGGAGCCGCCTTGCCTGCCCGGACGATGATGCCGGGCAACCCTTGGCCCTGACGGGTGAAACCGCGGGGCGGCTGGGCGTGAACGTGCAGGCGCTGCAAGTCTCCGATGACGGCAAGCACCTGTTGGGCGTGGATATCTGGTGTCGGCTGCCCAAGCGCGGGGTGCTGCGCCGCTTCGTCCGGCTGCTGGTGCACACCGACGACCAGGGGCGGGTCAAGTCCGCGACAGGAGTGGTGTTCGATCGGCCACTTGCCTTGGGAACCCTGTCGGACGACGCCGTGGTCGAACCGCCGTTTGCCCCGGCGCTGAACGGACCGCGCGATCCGCCGTGGTTGGTGTCGACGCCCTCTGGCTGGGTGGCCCAAGTGCGAATCGCCCGGCGCGCTACCTCCAACCGGCTGGATTCACTGCCAACCGTGGAGCCATACGATTCAGACGAGAGCCGCCCGACCGAACGCGCGCTCTGGTGGCTGGATGCCCAGGCGCGGCCGCGGCATCTCCTGCTCGACCGCGCGACGCCGGGGCCGGGCCCGCGGCAACCTCTGCCTCGCTTGGGACCGTGGGACGAGCCGCTCGGGGACCAGGAGACGCTGATCCTGCAGGCGGTAGGTGTACCACAAGTGCTCGATGATTCAGTGCAATGGACTGAGACCGGCCTGGTCGCCTGGCGCGTGCGTCCGGACACGGCGGCCGAGCCGGTGACCGTGCCGCTGCCACGGCTGAAACGCGAGGGCGTGTGGGGTTGCACGCCGCAGGGACAGGACCGCCGGCTCAGGTGTGTCTTCCAGGGCCCGGAACTGCCCGGTCTGACTCCGGTTGCCGACGTGGAACTGCGGTGGTTGCCGGGGCGTGGGCTGGTCGCGTTCGATACGGGCGTGCCGTGAATCATCGCGCGCTGTCGGCGATGCTGGCGCTGTGGCTGTGGGCTCTGCCGGCTGCGGCGGAAGATCCGCGCCTGCCCGAAGTCGCGTTGCCAGCGGTTCGGCAGTGGATCCAAGACCGTGCCCCGGTTCTTCGGGTGACCGCGCGGCTGCACGAGGCCCCGGCCCTGCTCCAAGTCGATGTCAGCGCCACGACCGCCGAGGTTCGGGTGCTCATCACGCCGCGCCCGGACGACGGGCAGGCCCGCGGTGGCACGCTGTTGCCAACGCTGCTGGTGCTGACCGATCCGCGCCAGCCGCCGCCCGAATTACAGAGTGTGCTCGCTGACTTGACCGCGACTCTGCGCAAAGTCGATCGCACTCCGGCGCCCGCGCCCAAGCGCGCTGGACCTCCCGGTGCGCCGCCGACCCAGGGGTTGCTGACCGTGACCTGGGCGTTGCTGCTGCTGTCGGTCCTGGCCCTGCCGTGGGCGCTGTGGCGCAGTTGGCAGGCGTTGGATCTACCTCGCAATTACGCTATCGCACTGGCCTTTGCTCCCCTGGCCGGGTGGATCCTGCGCGCCGCGGCGCCGCACCATCTGGTCATGGTCTACTTCGGCTGGCTGCACGTCGATCAAGCGGTGGACCTGCAGCAGCTGCCGCGCTACGGGGCGGCGACGACGCTGTTGGATCATGCGTTGTTCCAGGCATTTGGCACCGGCCACGCGACCGTGCAGTGGCTGCACACGGGGCTCGGGGCGCTGACGATCCTGCCGATGGCGGCTTTGGCTGGTGCGTTGGTGGTGCCGCCGCGCGCCCGCCTGTGGACGATGCTCGGCACCGCCTGGGCGCTGGCGCTGCTGCCCCTGTCGATCCTGGACCATGGCACCGAGAGCATGCTGGTACCGGCGTTCCTGTGGTGGGCCCTGGCAGTGGTGCTTCTCCAACGCCTGGTGCGGGTTCCGAGCGTGCCGGACGCGGCGGCGGTGGTCGTGCTGCTCGGGCTGTGCGGTCTGGCGCGGCCGGACTGCATGCTGGTGGCGCTGCCGACCGCGGTGGTGCTGGCCATCGCCGCTCCCGGGGCGAGGTTGCGCGCCAACGGTCCGTGGCTGCTGGCGATTGCGTTGCTGACCGCGGCGGCCTGGCTGCCGGGCCTGCAGTGGCTGCGCGACAGGACTGCCGAGGACCTTGCCGCGGGCAACCTGCCCCACTTCGGCGCTGCGTTCCTGGACCACCTGCCCGAGCGCTTCCGGCACGGCTGGGTGGTGCTGGATCCGCGCTACTTCCCGTTTGCCGGCGCGGTGTTGCCGTTGGTAGCGGTGCTCTTCCCGGCTGCGCGTCGACCGGCGTTGGCGCTCGGTGTGGTGGCGCTGGCCTGGGCTGTGCCGATGCTTCTGGATTTCAACGAGAGTTCGATGCTGCGGCTGCACGCGCCTTCGGCCATGCTTTGGCTGGCGGCCGGCATGGTCGCGCTGGGCGTGCTGGTTGCGACGCCGCTGCCTCGACCGCTGCCGCCGCAAACCCATTGGATGACGATCTCGCTGGCGATCGTGCAACTTGCCGCCGATGGCGTCGCGACCGTGGGCGAGGTGTTCGCACTGCAACTGTCCAACGCGGACCAGCAGTTGTTCGATCGCGTCGCGGTGCACAGCCGGGACGGCAAGCCGGCAACCTACGTCACGCGCAGCTACGACGACCCGCCAGATCGCGGCGTGCACCTGTTCCAGCCGGCGTACGCGCTCGAGCCGGGCGACAAGTGGCTGTCGGTTCGTGATTTCCTACGCGACGAGGCGGCGGTGCGCGCCAGGGGCGAGGTCTACGCCGTGCAGGGCGCGAGGTGCCACGCGGGCCTGAACGAGCAGCGCAAGGCGTGGAGTTACCCGCGGATGCACCCGGCATGCGAGGCGCTGTGCGCAGGCGGCAAGTGCCAGCCGGTCTGGACGAAAACCGTGGACAATACCGGCGAGCGCGGCTTCGACTGGTATCCTCCCTACGCGGTGGCGCCGACTCTCACGCTCGGGCTGTACCAGCGCTGAGACATTTGTGCTTATAGATTCCCGTCGAATATGTCGGTCCGCAGCGCCGCCCGCACCGCGGCCTCGGCGTCATACTGAGGCTCGAAGCGCATGACCTCGTGGGCGCGTCGCCCGTCGATCGTCGCCGAGTAGCGGATGTAGTCCAGTTCAGCCGCCGGGAAATCGGCAAAACGCAACTGGAACATGCGGTTGACCACGCCTGGCAGCAGGAAGTGCGGCAGCTCGATCAGCGGCTTGCCCGTCAGTTCCAGCAGCTTGCGCAACGGCGCCGAGGCCGGACCGGTCACGTTGAACACGCCGCGGACGCCCGGCCGAGACGCCGCCAGGATGGCCGAAACCGCGTCCTCCTCGTGCAACACCTGCATCATCGGGTCAAAGCCCATCAGCACCGGCACGCGAGGCAACCGCAGGTAGTTCGACACCGCGTTCTTCACGGCGCCCAGGATGTGGGCCGGTCGCAACACCACCGTCTCGATCTCCGGAAACTTCCAGAAATACGACTGCGCGAACATATCGACCGCGATGAGGTCGCGCAGGCCGGCGAAGCGCTGGGCGCCCATCAGTGGCGCATCCTCGGAAATGAACGCGGGATTGTCACTCTGCGGCCCGTAGACGTCGGCGGTCGAGAGGATGACCACCTTGGGCACGTCGTAGCGCTGAGCGAACTGAAGAATCTGCTGCGTTCCCAGAATGTTCCACGTGTGGTGCTCGGTCGCACCCTGGCGCGGATCGTGCATCAGACCCAGGTGATAGATGACGTCGACCCGGTGCGTGCGGAACAGGTCCTCACAGGCCTTGCGGCGGATGTCGATACGCAAGTGTTCGATATCAACCGGCTTGCGCGCAAACGCACGCCGATCGATGCCGATGACGCGCACGCCTTCCTGCCGGTGCAACCGCCGCGCCAGCAACTGCCCCAAACGACCACTGACCCCGGTGATGACGGCGAGGGTCTTCTTGCGTGCCATGTGCCCTCCCACCAGACCTGGTCAGATCAGAATCCCGCGTCGTTCCGCCAAGCCCTTCTCGATCATCCGCTGTATCGCCGACTTGACTTGCAGCACCTTGGCCGTCACCACCGCCTCGTCGTCGTTGGCATCGCCCTCGAAGAGCATCGGCTCACCGAAGTACATGCGGTACTTCACCGGCGCAGGCAGCATCGCCAACGGTCCCAGCAAGGGCATCAGCGGCGTGAACGGAAAGCTGGGAGCATTCAGCAGCTTCGCCAGCGCCGTGAAGTCCACCAGGTTGATGGTCTGCTCCTCGGCTCCGACGATCGCTATCGGCACGATCGGCGTGTTGGTTTCCAGCGCCAGGCGCATGAAGCCCGGCCCGAACGGCGTCAGGCGGTAACGGTCGCGAAACGGCTTGGAAATCCCGCGCGCCCCTTCGGGAAACACCAGCACGCACTCGTCGGCTTCCAGCAACCGCCGGCAGTTGTCCGGCAGCCCGGTGACCTGGCCACAGCGAAAGCACAACTGACCGAAAAAAGGCAGACCTGTCGCGAACTTCTCGACCATCGAGCGGATCATCCGCGGCGGGTCGCGTTCGAGCAGCAGCGCCGCACCGATCGCCGCGCCGTCGAATGGCAACTGTCCGCTATGGTTGGCGATCAGCAGGCAACGCCCTTGCGGCACCCGCTCCAGGCCATGGGTCTCGACTCGAAACCAGACGCGATACAGGAACTCGAGCACCGGCACGACGCCGCGCACGCTCTGGGGCGAGAAGCCGAACGCATCCGTGCCGAATTCCGAGAGGTTCTTGTTCTGCAGCAAGATGTCGATGCGGCGGTCGATTTCCTCGGCAGGCAGCCGCCAGGAGCCGTCGAGCAACATCGCCGCCATGTCCGATCCGGCCTCGGTCACTTCGCGCACGACGTGTTGGATGAAACTGGCGCGCCGCTGCGGCTCGGCCCAATGCGCGAGTTGACCGGCCGCCGCGCTGCCCAGTTTGTGCAGGCGATCGAAGCGGTTGCGCAGATTCTTTGCCGTGCCTGCTTGCCGAGCCATGGATCGGTTCCGTCCTCGTCACGTTGCCAGCCAAGCCCATTGCCCGGGAGCGCCGCGGGTCTTCAGGCCGTCAAGGTGACCCAGAACGGCTGGCGAGGCAAGAGTCGAGCGTGGCCGCAGGGCTTGCGCATTGCTCACGGATAGGCGAAAACGACCAAGTTGCGGCAACTATGCCTGCGATTCCGAGTGTGCATGACCGTCGCGGTGCGATTGGCAGTTTGCCTGGCGTTGCTCTGGTCGGTGCCAACGATCGCCTTGCCGCAGGCGCCGGCGCCGGCGACAGCGCCACAGGGCTCGGAAAGACTCGTGCGCGGGTGGCTGTTGCGCATCGACGGTGCGGAATACGTCATTGATCTTGGCAGTTCGGATGGACTCGCGCCCGGAGCTATGGTCCGCCTGTACCGCACGATCCGCGCCAAGCATCCGCTGACCGGCAAGGAAGTGCTCGATCGCTTTCCGGTCGGGGTCGCCGAAGCCCACGAGGTCGCCAGCCACCTGTCGATCCTCCAGCCCGACGAGGCGACGCGCAAGACCTTGCAGGTCGGGGACATGGTCGAGTTCACGGCCAAACGCGCGACGCCGCCCAAGCCGGTCGAAGCCGCGCAGCCGCCGCATTGCCGCCCGTGTCCTGCCTGTCCCGCGGCCCTGCCGAATCCGCCCACCGCCGACAGGAGTGCCGACGACGTGGCGCTGGACGAGACCTTCTTGATGACCCTGGGGCGCGTACCCCAGGAGCGCATCGAATTGTGGCGCGAGTTCGTGAAGTTGCACCCCAACTCACCGATCGTTCCGTCCGTGTTGAAGGAAATCGACGCCTTGAACGAGATGGCCCGGGGCAGTCGAATCGCCCGTGAAGACGCCGGCATTGCCGCCGCCCGGGTGCAAACCGCTGCCCGCCGGGTGATTCACTTGCCCCTCGATGGCGTGGATCACGACTTGCGCATCGGCGAGCCGGCGTGGCTGGTGTTCAGCGCCGCGGACTGGAGCGATGTGACAGACTTGCGCGTGCACTATCGCAAGGTCGGCACAGGTACGTTCCAGATGGCGCGCCCGGAGCCGTCTGGCAAGCTGCACCGTCGCCTGCGCCTGCCGCAGGAACTGGTGACGACCACAGGGTTCGATTATTTCGCGGTGCTTGCGCGCTCCGACGGCTCGACAGCGGACATCGCGGGCAGTGTGAAGGCGCCGACGCGGGTCACCGTCACCGATCCCTACGGCCAGGTGGGCAAGGCGCCAGTGGACGCCACGATCTTGCGTTTCATGGGCGAATTCGTGGATTTCAACCGCTTCCGCAGAGACGATCAGGTCGGCTATGGCGAAATGTCGGTGTCCTACCGCTTGCAGGAGAGCGAGTACCTCTACGCATTCGAGATGGGTTACGGCATGTTCAACGGCGGCGGCGGCAAAGTCGCCGGCTCCGACCTGACCAACTCGGACGGCACGCCACGGCTGCAGGCGTCGGGTCCGGCCATGGGCGAGCCGATCCTGAAGGACGACACCATCGATCCGCACCCATCCAGCTTCAAGTACGCCTACTTGTCGACCGAGTGGGCGTTCACCCCGATCTTCCACCTCCTGACCCGCGCCGTGGTCGGCCTGGAACGCGGCGGCTTGGATTCCGGCCTGGAATTGGCCGCGCGCATCGGCCCGGAGCGCGGCACCAACTTGCGCCTAGGCGCCTCCACCATCGCTGATCTCGGCCGCGCCGCTTCGGTCGCCCTGACCACCCACGCCATCGATCGCGTGCCGATGAGCGGAATCTTCGAGGTCACCAACCGCCCGGTCGGCGAGGACATCGGCATCCGCTTGATCTACCAGGCCGACTGGCACTGGACCGAGCACGTCGGCCTCACCGGGCGCATCGGCTACAACCTGCGCACGATCATTCACGCCGGCCTCAGCCTCGGCGGCGGCATGGTGTTCTCATGGTGAAGCCGTTGCAGATCGCTCGGTTTCTGCTGGTTGCCGTGGTGCTGGCGGCGCCGCTGCCGGTGCTGGCCGAAGTCGCGCTGGTGCACAAGCCGCCCGCGTATGCGCCCACGGACAAGCAGTTGGACCTGGACTTCCGCGTGGAGCCCGCGAGCGAACTGCATTCCGCTGCGGTGATGTTCCGTGCCCTGGACGGCGGTCCGTGGCAGCGCGCGCCGGTCGAATTGAGCAGTTCGGGCGTGTGGCGCGCGACCGTTCCCGCGCCGATGCTGACCGATCCGGGCGTGGCCTACTACGTCGTGGCGGTCGATCGCAGTGGCGTGGAAGTCTTGCAGTTCGCCTCGCCGGACCAGCCGCATCCGGTATACGTGCGCGGTTCGACTCTGGACGTGCAGGAACGAGCGGCGCTGCTCGAACTGAACGGACTTCGCTCGACCCTGTCGCTGTCCGGCGAGTGGGTGGACTATCGGCTGCTCGGCGCGACGGCGGGCACGGCTGCGGACTTCGGCCCACGCTACACGGACTTCCAAATCAGCTATCGCAATTGGCTGTTGCGCGGTGTCGAGTACGTCGAGGCGGGTGTCGGTCGCTTGCGCGGCACGGGCGAACTCAACTTGTCGACCTTGGATACCGCGGGACAGAAGGTGCAGGTCGGTCTGGACCGCGGTTGGGCGGAAATAGGCTTTCGTGCCAGCGAGTTCGTCGGTCTTGCCGGGCGTCTCGTGCTGGGCGGTGACGAGGAGACCTTCCGCGTGGGCGTCGCCGGCGTCCTGCGTATCGGCGCGCCGCAACGAACCCGAGTGGTATTCGAGGCTTCCGCGACCAGCGGGTTCGGCTACCACGTGCAGGGCGCGTTTCACCTGGCGACGGTGCCACGCTGGCCCATGTCCTTCGAAGTGACGCTGACCAACGAGCCCAACGCCGGCCGCAGCAGTGGCGAGCGGGCGCGGATGCGCATCGGTCACGAGTTTTCGCCGGGCACCACGGTCGGGCTGATGGCGAGCTACCAGGCGCTGACGGGCGACGACCACGGCCTCGGCGCGGGTCTCGAGACGGCGTTTCATTTTTGATGTTTGAGGAGGGCGGGCTGGAAGCCCACCCCTACATTCGCCTGCAATCCACAGCCGACGTTGCTGATCGGGCTGGATCGTGCTAGGATCGCGGCGCTTGGCCGGTCTGGAAAGTCCTTGAAACTACAAGACAAGCCGCCCAGCGCCCCATCGACCGCCCTCCATTGGCCCGTCGCGGCGTCCCTGCGATATGGAGCTTCCTAACATGGCAGACATCAACGACATCTTGGACCGCGCCGAAGCCCCGTTGGACGACTACACCTCCGCGTCCATCCAAGTCCC